>NZ_CP016286.1:631000-946500 GCF_001679785.1 Rhizobium leguminosarum | reverse complement strand
GCAGCAGAGTGTTGACAGCCGTGACCTTGACGCCGAACAGCGCCTCGACCGCAGCCTTGATTTCCGGCTTCGTCGCCTGCTTGGCGACATTGAAAACAACCTGGTTGTTTTCGGATACCAGCGTGGACTTTTCGGTGATCGCCGGAGAGACGATCACATCGTAGTGGCGAAGATCGGTCACTTGAATCGCTCCTCTAGCGCTTCAACCGCAGCCTTGGAAAGCACGAGCTTGCCGCGGCGCACGATATCGTAAACGTTGATGCCCTGGATCGGCAGAACATCGATGTTCGGGATGTTCTGAGCTGCGAGCTTGAAGTTGCCATCAAGCTCTGCGCCGCCGATGAAGAGGGCGTTGGTCAGGCCGAGCGTCTCGAAAACGGACGCGAGCGACTTGGTCTTGGCTTCAGCGGCAACCAAGTTGTCGATGACGATGACGTCATCGGCCTTGATCTTGGCCGAAAGTGCGTGGCGAAGGCCGAGTGCGCGAACCTTCTTCGGAAGATCGTGCTCGTGGCTGCGGACAACCGGGCCGTGAGCCTTGCCGCCGCCGCGGAACTGCGGAGCGCGAGCCGAATGGTGGCGGGCGCGGCCCGTACCCTTCTGCTTGTACATCTTGGCGCCGGTGCGCGAAACTTCCGCGCGGCCCTTAGCCTTGTGCGTGCCCTGCTGCTTCTTGGCAAGCTGCCAGCGGATGACGCGGGCGAGAATGTCTTCGCGGGGCTCGAGGCCGAAAATCGCGTCCGAAAGGGAAACCTTCCCGGCGTCTTTTCCCTCGAGGGTCTTGACGTTGAATTCCATTGATCTGGCTCCCTTACTTCGCGGCCGACTTGACGGCGTCGCGCACGATGATCCAAGCACCCTTGGAACCAGGAACAGCACCCTTGATCAGGATCAGACCACGATCTTCGTCGGTCGAAACTACTTCCAGGTTCTGCGTCGTGACGCGCGTCTGGCCCATGTGACCAGCCATCTTCTTGTTCTTGAAAACCTTGCCCGGATCCTGGCGCGAGCCGGTCGAACCGTGCGAACGGTGCGACACCGACACACCGTGCGTAGCACGCAGACCGCCGAAACCGTGGCGCTTCATGGCGCCGGCAAAACCCTTACCGATCGTCGTGCCCGTCACGTCGACGAGCTGACCGGCAGCAAAGTGACCCGCCTTGATCTCAGTGCCGACTTCGAGCAGTTGATCTTCCGACACGCGGAATTCCGTCAGCTTGGCCTTCGGCTCGACGTTGGCAATGGCAAAGTTGCCGCGCATCGCCTTCGACGTGTTCTTCACCTTCGCCTGGCCGGCACCGAGCTGAACTGCGGTATAGCCATTCTTTTCGACAGTGCGCGTGGCTACGACCTGGCAGCCTTCCATACGCAGTACCGTTACCGGGACATGCTCGCCGGCGTCGTTATAGACGCGGGTCATTCCCACCTTCTGTGCAATCACACCTGAACGCATCGGTTCAATCCTTCTCACTCAGCCCGAAGACCCGAGGTCTCAGAGCTTGATCTCAACATCGACACCGGCGGCGAGATCGAGCTTCATCAGCGCGTCTACCGTCTGCGGGGTCGGGTCAACGATATCGAGAAGGCGCTTATGCGTGCGCATCTCGAACTGTTCGCGGCTCTTCTTGTCGATGTGCGGGGACCGGTTGACCGTAAACTTCTCGATGCGGGTCGGAAGCGGAACGGGGCCCCGGACGCTTGCACCGGTGCGCTTAGCCGTCGATACGATCTCACGCGTGGAGGCGTCGAGAATCCGGTGATCGAACGCCTTCAGGCGGATGCGGATATTCTGGCCGTTCATTCGACTTTATCCTTGTGTCTGTTATCCGCGTGTCACCGCTTAGGGACACGACTTACCTTCAGTTACGTTAGCGGGCCACCGGTTTCAAAGATCGAGAGGGACACCGAGATCGGCGTCCCTATCCTTTCCTTGGGCCAGGTGGCCCAGCCGCTAATTACTCGACGATCGACGCGACGATACCGGCGCCGACGGTGCGGCCGCCTTCGCGGATCGCGAAGCGCAGCTTTTCTTCCATCGCGATCGGAACGATCAGCTCGACCGATACCGTGACGTTGTCGCCCGGCATGACCATCTCCGTACCTTCCGGCAGCGTCACGATGCCCGTCACGTCGGTCGTGCGGAAGTAGAACTGCGGACGGTAGTTGGTGAAGAACGGCGTATGACGGCCACCCTCTTCCTTCGTCAGGATGTAGGCTTCAGCCATGAACTTCTTGTGCGGCTTGACCGAACCCGGCTTGCACAGAATCTGGCCACGCTCAACGCCGTCACGGGTGACGCCGCGGATCAGCGCGCCGATGTTGTCGCCAGCCTGGCCCTGATCGAGCAGCTTGCGGAACATTTCAACGCCGGTCACCGTCGTCTTCGTCGTCAGGCGGATGCCGACGATCTCGACTTCTTCGCCAACCTTGACGATGCCACGCTCGACGCGGCCGGTCACAACCGTGCCGCGGCCCGAGATCGAGAACACGTCTTCGATCGGCAGCAGGAACGGCAGGTTGATCGGACGCTCAGGCGTCGGGATGTAGGCGTCGACAGCGGCCATCAGTTCGCGGATCGAATCCTCGCCGATCTTCTTGTCCGAATCTTCGAGAGCAGCAAGCGCCGAACCCTTGACGATCGGGATATCGTCGCCCGGGAAGTCGTAGGACGACAGCAGTTCGCGCACTTCGAGCTCGACCAGTTCGAGAAGCTCGGCGTCGTCAACCTGGTCAACCTTGTTCAGGAACACCACGATTGCCGGAACGCCAACCTGGCGAGCGAGCAGGATGTGTTCGCGCGTCTGCGGCATCGGGCCGTCAGCGGCCGAGCACACCAGGATCGCGCCGTCCATCTGGGCAGCACCGGTGATCATGTTCTTGACGTAGTCGGCGTGGCCGGGGCAGTCGACGTGGGCGTAGTGGCGGGCCGGCGTCTCGTATTCAACGTGGGCCGTCGAAATCGTGATGCCACGCGCCTTTTCTTCCGGAGCCGCGTCGATCTGGTCGTACGCCTTGTACTCACCGAAGTACTTCGTGATCGCTGCCGTCAGAGACGTCTTGCCGTGGTCAACGTGGCCAATCGTGCCAATGTTGACGTGCGGCTTGTTGCGCTCAAACTTACTCTTTCCCATTTTCGGGTCTCCGTTTTGCTAGTCCCCGAAGGGATCTAATTCTTGTTATCGGTCAATTGGTATTCCGGTCACTTCTGACCGGAATACTTTGCCTGGATTTCAGTTGCGACGTTCGACGGGACCGGCGAATAGTGATCGAAGGTCATCGTGTACTGGGCGCGGCCCTGGGACATGGAGCGCAGGTTGTCGACGTACTTGAACATGTTCGCGAGCGGGACGTTCGCGTTGATGACGACGGCGATACCACGGCTTTCCTGGCCCTGGATCTGACCGCGACGGGAGTTCAGGTCGCCGATAACGTCGCCGACGTAATCTTCCGGGGTGACGACTTCGACCTTCATCATCGGCTCGAGCAGCTGAGCGCCGGCCTTCCTGGCTGCTTCACGGAAGCAGGCACGCGATGCGATTTCGAAGGCGAGAACCGAGGAGTCGACGTCGTGGAACGCGCCGTCGATGAGGGTCGCCTTGACGCCGAGCATCGGGAAGCCTGCGAGCGGACCCGAAGACAGAACGCTTTCGATGCCCTTCTGGACGCCGGGAATGTATTCCTTGGGAACGGAACCGCCGACGATCTTCGATTCGAACTTGAATTCGTCGCCGTCCGGGTTCGGTTCGAAGACGATCTTGACGCGCGCGAACTGGCCGGTACCACCGGACTGCTTCTTGTGCGTATAGTCTTCTTCATGCGTCCTGGTGATGGTTTCGCGGTAGGCAACCTGCGGCGCGCCGACGGTTGCTTCGACCTTGAATTCACGACGCATGCGGTCGACGATGATGTCGAGATGCAGTTCGCCCATGCCGGCGATGATGGTCTGGCCGGATTCCTGGTCGGTCTTGACGCGGAAGGACGGATCTTCAGCAGCCAGGCGATTGAGCGCGAGGCCCATCTTTTCCTGGTCGCCCTTGGTCTTCGGCTCGATGGCGATCTGGATGACCGGCTCCGGGAATTCCATGCGCTCGAGGATAACGGGCTTCAGCGGATCGCAGAGCGTGTCGCCCGTCGTGGTTTCCTTGAGGCCGGCGAGAGCGACGATGTCGCCTGCGAAGGCTTCTTCGATGTCTTCACGCGAGTTGGAGTGCATCTGCAGCATACGGCCGACGCGCTCGCGCTTGTCCTTGACCGTGTTGATGACCGACGTGCCCTTTTCGAGCTTGCCGGAGTAGATGCGGGCGAAGGTCAGCGAACCGACGAAGGGGTCGTTCATGATCTTGAAGGCGAGCATGGAAAGCGGCTCGCTGTCATCGGCGTGACGCTCGATTTCGGCTTCAGTCTTGAAATCGATGCCCTTGATCGCCGGGATGTCCATCGGCGACGGCAGGTAGTCGACAACGGCGTCGAGCAGCGGCTGCACGCCCTTGTTCTTGAAGGCGGTGCCGCAGAACATCGGGTGGAACTTGACGTCGATCGTGCCGCGGCGAACCAGCGCACGGATCTGATCGTTGTCGGGCAGAATGCCTTCGAGGTAAGCTTCGGTGGCGGCTTCGTCGATGTCGACGACCGTCTCGATCAGCTTTTCGCGATATTCTTCCGCCTTGGCCTTCATGTCCTCGGGGATCTCGACGACATCCCACTGGGCGCCGAGCGACTCGTCGCGCCAGATGAGTGCGTTCATCTCGACCAGGTCGATGACGCCCTTGAATTCAGTCTCCGCACCGATCGGCAGCTGCATGACGACAGCCGTTGCACCGAGACGGGTCTTGATCATCTCGACGGAGCGGTAGAAGTCCGCACCGGTCTTGTCCATCTTGTTGCAGAAGATCATCCGCGGGACATTGTATTTTTCAGCCTGGCGCCAGACGGTTTCCGTCTGCGGCTCGACACCGGCGTTGGCGTCGAGCAGCGCGATGGCGCCGTCGAGAACGCGCAGCGAACGCTCGACTTCAATGGTGAAGTCGACGTGGCCGGGAGTGTCGATGATGTTGAAGCGGCGCGTTTTGCCGTCACGGCCCTTCCAGTAGGTCGTGGTGGCAGCAGAGGTGATGGTGATGCCACGCTCCTGCTCCTGCTCCATCCAGTCCATGGTGGCTGCGCCGTCGTGGACTTCGCCGATCTTGTGCGACTTGCCGGTGTAATAAAGAATACGCTCGGTGGTCGTGGTCTTGCCGGCGTCGATATGCGCCATGATACCGAAATTGCGGTAGTCTTCGATCTTATATTCGCGAGCCATTGTGGACTGCCTTTCGATACCGTTCGGAATTACCAGCGATAGTGCGAGAACGCGCGGTTGGCGTCAGCCATCTTGTGCGTGTCTTCGCGCTTCTTGACGGCGGAGCCGCGGTTGTTGGACGCATCGAGCAGTTCGCCAGAAAGGCGGTCAACCATAGTCGTTTCATTGCGCTTGCGGGCAGCAGCGATCAGCCAGCGAATAGCAAGAGCCTGGCGGCGCTCCGGACGAACATCGACGGGGACCTGATAGGTCGCACCACCGACACGACGCGAGCGAACTTCAACGTGCGGAGCAATGTTCTCAAGCGCAGAATGGAAAACCGTGAGCGGCTCCTGCTTGGCCTTGCCCTGGACAACGTCGAACGCACCGTAGACGATGTTTTCAGCAACGGACTTCTTGCCGTCGAGCATGATGGCATTCATGAACTTGGTGACGACGAGATCGCCGAACTTCGGGTCCGGATTGATCTCGCGCTTTTCTGCTTTATGACGTCTGGACATATTTTGTCTCTTCAACCGTTAAGGCGCTTCATGACGCGGAGGACCTCGCGCAGCGCCGGATTATTCAAAAACCGAATTACTTCGGACGCTTCGCGCCGTACTTGGAGCGGCGCTGCTTGCGGTTCTTGACACCCTGAGTATCGAGAACGCCGCGGATGATGTGATAACGGACACCCGGAAGGTCCTTGACGCGGCCGCCACGGATCATGACGACAGAGTGTTCCTGAAGGTTGTGACCTTCGCCGGGGATGTAACCAATGACTTCGAAGCCGTTGGTCAGGCGGATCTTTGCGACCTTACGCAGAGCCGAGTTCGGCTTCTTCGGCGTCGTCGTGTAGACGCGCGTGCAAACGCCGCGCTTCTGCGGGTTCTCCTGGAGTGCGGGAACCTTGTTACGCTTTACGTTCGCCTGGCGAGGCTTGCGGATCAGCTGGTTTACGGTAGGCATTCAACCATCCCTTACGTTTTATCTCAGTACCCTTGCGGGCTTGAACTCGCGCCGTCTCCGGCAGTGACGCGCGCTTTCCGTCAATGCGCAAAATATGGCCCGATCCGCTTCCGCAGATGGACCACAAGGAGCAGAGGACGCATAGGACATGCGTCGTGCGTGCAGCATCATGACTTCAACGTGCGTTTAGAACCTTGTTTGAGGTGAACTTCAGGGCGAGTCGCCCCGAACAGCCAAGCCTCACATGGGATCTGATGGCCGGGGTACTACTGGTTTCCACCCGCCTCGTCAAGGCCGGTTAAGAAATAAACTCACCGTATCGCCTTGATATGCCGGCCCAACGCCCTGTTTCATCCTTCTAGACGAATTGACGGGCGTGCACCAAGATAAAAACTTGGGCATTGCGGCAAAAGCAGTTAAGGAATCAGCAATTGCGGCGTTCGGCCCTCACAGCAGGATTCGAGCGACCGAATCGTCAAAGAGCCGAAGGACAGGCGATGATCACGACACCTGATAACGACAATAATTTCGACGGCCCGATGATCTTCATCATCATCGGCAAGGGCTACGAGTCCGACGCCAGCGAAGGCATCGACCTGCACATCATGCTGAAGGCGCCTGACGACGACACTGCCGTACGCGAGGCCTTGAACGCCCTTGCCGAGGAAGGCTTCATTGAGGCCGATCTCGACCAGATCGGCATGCTGACCGAGGTCCCGGCCGAAGAGCCACACGCATCTGCCTACCAGGGCGCCGTCGAAGGTGAAGTCGCGATCATCCGCTTCAACTGAAGGGAGCCGCCGCTGACGCTGCCGGTCGCCACAGGCAGCATAAGCGGAAAGCAGCGCCCTCCCTCCCCGCCAGACCAATCAGAACAGACTAAAAACGAAAAACCGCCCGGATCGCTCCGGGCGGTTTTTCAATTCGTCGACTTCAACCGCGGATTATTCCGCAGCCGGAGCCTTTTCGGCCATGTCCTGCAGCATCGGCGTGGCGACGGCAGCACCCGTGCCCTTGCGGCGCTCTTCGAGGATCATCTCGTCGCGCGACGTGGCGATGCGGCGGATCTGGGTCATGGTGCCGCCGGTACCGGCCGGGATAAGACGGCCGACGATGACGTTTTCCTTCAGACCCTGCAGGCCGTCGGTCTTGCCGGCGATCGCAGCTTCCGTCAGCACCTTGGTCGTTTCCTGGAAGGACGCGGCCGAGATGAAGGACGGGGTCTGCAGCGACGCCTTGGTGATGCCGAGAAGAACCGGATCGCCATAGGCTGGCTTTTTGCCCTGCTCGATCAGGTGATCGTTGACGTCTTCGAGCTCGATCCGGTCGACATTGTCGCCGACGATATAGGTCGAGTCGCCTGCATCGGTGATTTCCACCTTCTGCAGCATCTGACGGACAATCACCTCGATGTGCTTGTCGTTGATGACGACGCCCTGCAGGCGGTAGACTTCCTGGATCTCGTTGACGAGGTACGAGGCTAGAGCCTCCACGCCCTTGATCGCCAGGATATCGTGCGGAGCCGGGTTACCGTCGAGGATGTAGTCACCCTTTTCGATATAGTCGCCTTCCTGAAGGTGGAAGGGCTTGCCCTTCGGGATCAGGTATTCGACAGGCTCGACACCGTCTTCCGCCGGCTCGATGATGACGCGACGCTTGTTCTTGTAGTCGCGGCCGAGGCGGATCGTACCATCGATCTCTGCGATGATGGCGTGGTCCTTCGGACGGCGGGCTTCGAACAGCTCGGCAACACGCGGCAGACCGCCGGTGATGTCCTTGGTCTTGGCGCTTTCGAGCGGCGAACGGGCGAGAACGTCACCCTGGGAGACCTTCGTGCCCGGCTCGACCGACAGGATCGCATCAACCGAGAGGAAGAAGCGGGCGTCACCACCACGAGACAGCTTCGCGATATTGCCGCTGGCATCCTTGATGACGATCGCCGGCTTGAGGTCCGAGCCGCGCGGGGTCGAACGCCAGTCGATGACCTGACGCTTGGTGATGCCGGTCGATTCGTCGGTCGCTTCCAGAACGGAGAGACCGTCGACCAGATCTTCAAACTGAACGGTACCGGCCACTTCCGTCATCATCGGACGGGTGTAGGGGTCCCACTCTGCCAGGCGCTGGCCGCGCTTGACCTTGTCGCCTTCGTCGACATGCAGCTTCGAACCGTAGGCCACGCGCTGCGACGACCGCTCGACACCACGTTCGTCCAGGATCTGGACGGTCATGTTGCGGCCCATGGCAACGAGGTTGCCATCGGAGTTGCGCAGGATGTTGCGGTTCTTGATCTGCACCGTACCTTCGTACGAGGCTTCGAGGAACGACTGGTCGACCACGGTTGCCGTACCGCCAAGGTGGAAGGTACGCATGGTGAGCTGGGTGCCCGGCTCGCCGATCGACTGAGCAGCGATGACGCCGACGGCTTCGCCCATATTGACCGGCGTACCGCGCGCGAGGTCGCGGCCGTAGCAGACCGAGCAGACGCCCGTCTGGATTTCGCAGGTCAGGGCCGAGCGGATGCGGATCGACTGGATGCCGGCCTTCTCGATTTCGACGACGTCGGGCTCGAGGATCATCCTGCCGGCATCGACGATGCGCTCACCCGTGACCGGATGATCGATGTCGTCGAGCGCCGTGCGGCCGAGGATACGGGCGCCGATCGAGGCAACCACCTGGCCGGCATCGACGATGGCGGTCATGGTGAGGCCCGTCTGCGTTCCGCAATCGACATGCGTGACGATGCAATCCTGCGCGACGTCGACGAGACGGCGGGTCAGGTAGCCGGAGTTGGCGGTCTTCAGGGCGGTGTCTGCCAGACCCTTACGGGCGCCGTGCGTCGAGTTGAAGTACTCGTTGACGGTCAGGCCTTCCTTGAAGTTCGAGATGATCGGGGTCTCGATGATTTCGCCCGACGGCTTGGCCATGAGGCCACGCATGCCGCCCAGCTGACGCATCTGGTTCGGAGAACCGCGGGCACCGGAGTGGCTCATCATGTAGATCGAGTTCATCGGCTTCTGGCGACCGGTCTTCTCGTCGAATTCGACCGCCTTGATGCGCGCCATCATCTCTTCGGCGACCTTTTCGGTCGCCTTGCCCCAGGCGTCGACAACCTTGTTGTACTTCTCGCCCTGGGTGATGAGGCCGTCATTGTACTGCTGCTCGTATTCCTTCACCAGGTTTTCGGTGTCGGCAACGATCTTGGCCTTGGCATCCGGAATGACCATGTCGTCCTTGCCGAACGAAATGCCGGCGCGGCAGGCGTGGGCGAAACCGAGCTGCATGATGCGGTCGCAGAAAATGACCGTGTCCTTCTGGCCGCAATGGCGATAGACCGTGTCGATCATCTTCGAGATGTTCTTCTTGGTCATTTCCTGGTTGCAGATATCGAAGGGCACCTTGCCGTTCTTCGGCAGCAGTTCGCCGATGAGCAGACGGCCAGGCGTTGTCTCATAGATCTTCGAGTAAGGCTTGCCATCCTCGTCGACCGACTTGAAGCGACCGCGGATCTTGGTGTGCAGCGTCACGACCTTGCTTTCGAGGGCGTGATGCAGTTCGCCGAGATCGGAGAAGGCCATGCCTTCGCCCGGCTCGTTCTGGTTGAGGATCGACAGATAGTAGAGGCCGAGAACCATGTCCTGCGAGGGAACGATGATCGGCGCGCCGTTGGCCGGATGCAGGATGTTGTTGGTCGACATCATCAGCACGCGGGCTTCGAGCTGGGCTTCGAGCGACAGCGGCACGTGAACGGCCATCTGGTCGCCGTCGAAGTCGGCGTTGAAGGCCGTGCAGACGAGCGGATGCAGCTGGATCGCCTTGCCTTCGACCAGGATAGGTTCGAAGGCCTGGATGCCCAGGCGGTGCAGCGTCGGTGCGCGGTTCAAGAGAACCGGATGCTCGCGGATGACCTCGTCGAGGATATCCCAGACTTCCGGCTTTTCCTTTTCGACCAGCTTCTTGGCCTGCTTGACGGTCGAGGAGTAACCCTTGGCGTCGAGGCGGGCATAGATGAACGGCTTGAAGAGCTCGAGCGCCATCTTCTTCGGCAGGCCGCACTGGTGCAGCTTCAGTTCCGGACCGGTGACGATGACCGAACGACCGGAATAGTCGACGCGCTTGCCGAGCAGGTTCTGGCGGAAGCGGCCCTGCTTGCCCTTCAGCATGTCGGAGAGCGACTTCAGCGGACGCTTGTTGGCGCCGGTGATGACACGGCCGCGACGGCCGTTGTCGAACAGCGCGTCAACGGATTCCTGCAGCATGCGCTTTTCGTTGCGGATGATGATGCCAGGCGCACGAAGTTCGATCAGGCGCTTCAGACGGTTGTTACGGTTGATGACGCGGCGGTAGAGATCGTTCAGATCCGACGTCGCGAAACGGCCGCCGTCCAGCGGAACCAGCGGACGCAGGTCCGGCGGGATGACCGGAACGACCTTCATGATCATCCATTCCGGACGGTTGCCCGACTCCATGAAGTTCTCGACAATCTTCAGGCGCTTCATCAGCTTCTTCTGCTTGAGATCCGACGTGGTGTCGGCAAGCTCTGCGCGCAGGTCGCCAGCGATCTTTTCGAGGTTCATCGAGGCCAGCATCTCGTAGATCGCCTCGGCGCCGATCATCGCGGTGAACTGGTCTTCGCCGTATTCGTCGACAGCGAGCATGTACTCTTCTTCCGAGAGGAGCTGGTGCTCCTTCAGGGCGGTCAGGCCCGGCTCGGTGACTATGTAGTTTTCGAAGTAGAGGACGCGCTCGACATCCTTCAGCGTCATGTCGAGCAGCGTCGAAATGCGTGATGGCAGCGACTTAAGGAACCAGATGTGGGCAACGGGAGCGGCGAGCTCGATATGGCCCATGCGCTCACGGCGAACGCGCGACAGCGTGACTTCGACGCCGCACTTTTCGCAGATGATGCCCTTGTACTTCATGCGCTTGTACTTGCCGCACAGGCATTCGTAGTCCTTGATCGGCCCGAAGATGCGCGCGCAGAACAGACCGTCGCGTTCCGGCTTGAACGTACGGTAGTTGATGGTTTCCGGCTTCTTGATCTCACCGTAAGACCAGGAGAGGATCTTCTCCGGAGACGCGATCGAAATCCGAATGGAATCGAAATTCTGTGCAGGCACCTGCGGATTGAAAAGATTCATGACCTCTTGGTTCATGCCTGTCTCCTTCATGGGCTAAAGCGCCCTCAAAATGCGATGGTCGGCGGCAAATTCCCGGGAGCCGCCTCCCTCGCTTAAACGAGAATAACCGCTGGATGCGGCGAAACTTCCCTTCCGGGCCGACACGGATACGGCGCCCGGCGGGACCGGCGTGCGCCGCATTGGCAGCGCACGCCCTATCAAGTGCTTACTCGGCCGCGTCGGGCAGCTGAGCTGCCTGCGCCTCGTCAAGCTTGGTGTTCTCGAGCTCGACGCTGAGGCCCAGCGAGCGCATTTCCTTGACGAGAACGTTGAAGCTTTCCGGAATACCGGCTTCGAACGTATCGTCTCCTCGGACAATGGCTTCGTAGACCTTGGTGCGGCCGGCGACGTCGTCCGACTTCACCGTCAGCATTTCCTGCAGCGTGTAGGCCGCGCCGTATGCTTCGAGCGCCCAGACTTCCATTTCGCCGAAGCGCTGGCCGCCGAACTGCGCCTTGCCACCCAGCGGCTGCTGGGTCACGAGCGAGTAAGGACCGATCGAACGAGCATGGATCTTGTCGTCGACCAGGTGGTTGAGCTTCAGCATGTAGATGTAGCCCACGGTCACCTGGCGGTCGAACTGCTCACCGGTACGGCCGTCATACAGCGTCGACTGACCGCTATCCTTGAGACCTGCCAGACGCAGCATGTCGTTGACGTCGGCTTCGTTCGCGCCGTCGAAAACAGGCGTCGCAATCGAAACGCCGCGCTTCCACTGGTCGGCGAGACGCAGAACCGAGTCATCGTCGAACTCGTGGACCTGTTCGGCCTTGGGGCCGTCTCCGACGACATCGCCGATTGTCTTGCGCAGCGGCTCAATGTTGCCATTGGCCTTATATGCGTCGATCAGTTCGCCGATCTGGCGACCCATGCCAGCGCAAGCCCAACCCAGATGCGTTTCCAGGATCTGGCCGACGTTCATGCGCGAAGGCACGCCGAGCGGGTTCAGAACGACGTCGACATGCGTGCCGTCTTCGAGGAACGGCATGTCCTCCACCGGCACAATGCGCGAGACGACGCCCTTGTTCCCATGACGGCCGGCCATCTTGTCGCCCGGCTGGATCTTGCGCTTTACGGCGACGAAGACCTTGACCATCTTCATGACGCCAGGAGGCATTTCATCGCCGCGCTGGACCTTTTCGACCTTGTCCATGAAGCGCTGTTCAAGGCGCGACTTGGATTCGTCGTACTGACCGCGCAGCGCTTCGAGCTCGCTCTGGACCTTTTCGTCTTCGACCGCGAACATCCACCACTGCGAGCGGGGATATTCGGAGACGACGGCGTTCGAAAGCTCGGCTCCCTTCTTGAAGCCCTTCGGGCCGGCAATAGAGGCCTGGCCGCGCAGCATCTCGATTAGACGGCCGTAGACGTTACGGTCGAGGATCGCCTGCTCGTCGTCACGGTCCTTTGCCAGACGCTCGATCTCTTCGCGCTCGATCGCCATCGCACGCTCGTCCTTTTCAACGCCGTGGCGGTTGAAAACGCGGACTTCGACGATCGTGCCGTAAGTGCCGGGCGGCATGCGCATGGAGGTGTCGCGCACGTCGGAGGCCTTTTCGCCGAAGATGGCGCGCAGAAGCTTTTCTTCCGGCGTCATCGGGCTTTCGCCCTTCGGCGTGATCTTGCCGACGAGGATATCGCCCGGCTGAACTTCGGCGCCGATATAGACGATACCGGCTTCGTCGAGGTTCTTCAGCGCTTCTTCCGAAACGTTCGGAATATCGCGGGTGATTTCTTCCGGACCAAGCTTGGTGTCGCGCGCCATCACTTCGAATTCCTCGATGTGGATGGAGGTGAACACGTCGTCGGCAACGATACGCTCGGAGAGCAGGATCGAGTCTTCGTAGTTGTAGCCGTTCCAGGGCATGAACGCGACGAGCGCGTTGCGGCCGAGCGCCAGGTCGCCGAGATCGGTCGACGGGCCGTCGGCGAGGATGTCGCCGCGGTTGACCTCGTCACCGACGGTGACCAGCGGGCGCTGGTTGACGCAGGTGTTCTGGTTCGAACGCTGGAACTTCTGCAGGCGGTAGATATCGACGCCGGACTTGCCGGCTTCGAGGTCTTCCGTGGCGCGGATAACGATACGCGTCGCGTCGACCTGGTCGACCACGCCGCCGCGGCGGGCGCCGATGGCGGCGCCAGAGTCACGGGCGACGACCGGCTCCATGCCGGTCCCGACGAACGGAGCTTCGGCACGCAGCAGCGGCACTGCCTGACGCTGCATGTTCGAGCCCATGAGCGCGCGGTTGGCGTCGTCGTTTTCCAGGAACGGGATGAGCGCGGCTGCGACCGAAACGACCTGCTTCGGCGAGACGTCCATCAGGTTCATGCTGTCGCGCGGGGCGAGCATGACTTCGCCGGCATGACGGCAGACGACGAATTCGTCGACGAAGGAACCGTCAGCGTTCATCTCGGCATTGGCCTGGGCGACGTAGTACTTCGCCTCTTCCATGGCGGAGAGGTAGAGCACGTCGCTCGTCACCTTGCCGTCGACGATGCGGCGGTACGGGCTTTCGATGAAGCCGTACTTGTTGACGCGGGCAAAGGTCGCAAGCGAGTTGATCAGACCGATGTTCGGGCCTTCCGGCGTTTCGATCGGGCAGATGCGGCCATAGTGGGTCGGATGCACGTCGCGGACTTCGAAGCCGGCGCGCTCGCGGGTCAGACCGCCCGGGCCAAGAGCCGAAAGACGGCGCTTGTGGGTGATTTCCGAGAGCGGGTTGACCTGGTCCATGAACTGCGAGAGCTGCGAGGAACCGAAGAATTCGCGCACGGCAGCAGCTGCCGGCTTGGCGTTGATCAGATCCTGCGGCATGACCGTGTCGATCTCGATCGAGGACATGCGTTCCTTGATCGCGCGCTCCATGCGCAGCAGGCCGAGACGGTACTGGTTTTCCATCAGCTCGCCGACCGAACGGACACGACGGTTGCCGAGGTTGTCGATGTCGTCGATCTCGCCCTTGCCGTCGCGCAGTTCGACCAGCATCCTGACCACGGCCAGGATGTCGTCCTTGCGCAGGATGCGAACGGTGTCTTCGACGGTCAGGTCGAGGCGCATGTTCATCTTGACGCGGCCGACGGCGGAGAGGTCGTAACGCTCCGCATCGAAGAACAGCGAGTTGAACATGGCTTCGGCCGATTCCATGGTCGGCGGTTCACCCGGACGCATGACGCGGTAGATGTCGAACAGAGCGTCCTGACGGTTCTCGTTCTTGTCGGCTGTCAGGGTGTTGCGGATATAGGCGCCGACATTGATGTGGTCGATGCCGAGAACCGGGATCTCGTCAAAGCCGTTCGCCAGGATGATGCCAAGCGTCTTCTCGTCGATTTCGTCGCCAGCTTCGAGGTAGATCTCACCCGTCGAGTAGTTGACGATGTCGCCGGCAAGGTAGTTGCCATAAAGATCGTCGTCGGCGGCCTTGAGGGCCTTCAGACCCTTGTCGGACAGCGTGCGCAGCAGGCGCGGGGTCAGCTTCTTGCCGGCTTCCACGACGACTTCGCCGGTATCGGCGTCGACCATCTCGGTGATCGCCTTGGCACCCTTCAGCGTTTCCGGCTTGAAGGGAATGCGCCAGCCTTCGCCGTCGCGCTTGTAGAGCGACTTCGTGTAGAAGGTGTCGAGAATTTCCTCGCCGTCCATGCCGAGCGCCATCAGCAGCGACGTGACAGGGATCTTGCGGCGGCGGTCGATACGGGCGTAGACGATGTCCTTGGCGTCGAATTCGATATCGAGCCAGGAACCGCGATAAGGGATGACGCGCGCAGCAAAGAGCAGCTTGCCGGACGAATGGCTCTTGCCCTTGTCATGGTCGAAGAAGACGCCCGGCGAACGGTGCATCTGGGAAACGATCACGCGCTCGGTGCCGTTGACGATGAACGTGCCGTTGTTGGTCATGAGCGGCATGTCGCCCATGTAAACGGACTGTTCCTTGATGTCCTTGATCGACTTGGCGCCGGTATCCTCGTCGATATCGAACACGATGAGGCGCAGCGTCACCTTCAGGGGTGCAGCATAGGTCAGGTCGCGCTGACGGCATTCGTCAACGTCAAACTTCGGCGGTTCGAACTCGTAGGACACGAATTCCAGCATGGATGCGCCGGAGAAATCGGTGATCGGGAAAACCGATTTGAAAACGGCCTGAAGACCCTCGTCGGGTCGGCCGCCCTTCGGCTCTTCAACCATCAGAAACTGGTCGTAGGACGCCTTCTGAACCTCGATGAGGTTCGGCATTTCTGCGACTTCGGGGATCTTACCAAAAAACTTGCGTACGCGCCTGCGACCGTTGAACGAAAGGGTCTGAGCCATCGTCGCTCCTTCAAAATCTTGCACCCGGGCCTGCAACGGACGGGAACCGATGGCCAGTCGATCCCGTCAATCAATGAGTAGTTCAATCTCGTCCGACCCCAGAAAACGCTCAGCTCGGATTGCTGTGCTGCCCTCGGTGCGAGACCATCCTTTTGAAGAACCCATTACCCAAAAGCCGTTTCGACGCGGCTTTTGGGTAATTCGTTCAGAAAAACGGCAAATGGGAGGCAGTAGAGATACTGCCTCCCAAAAGCAGTTCAAGATTACTTGACGTCGGCCTTGGCGCCAGCGTCTTCAAGCTTCTTCTTGATGTCAGCGGCTTCAGCCTTGTTGACGCCTTCCTTGACAGCCTTCGGAGCGGCTTCAACGAGATCCTTGGCTTCCTTGAGGCCGAGACCAGTGATGGCGCGGACTTCCTTGATGACGTTGATCTTGTTGGCGCCGACATCCGTGAGGATGACGTCGAACTCGGTCTTTTCTTCTTCAACGACAGCAGCAGCAGCACCGCCGGCAGCGGCAGCAACAGCTACCGGAGCAGCAGCGGAAACGCCCCACTTTTCTTCGAGAAGCTTCGACAGTTCTGCAGCTTCCAGAACGGTCAGCGAGGAGAGGTCGTCAACGATCTTTGCGAGATCAGCCATTTTACTAGTTCCTTTTGTTCGGTTCGAACCGGTTGATTATAAACAGCGAAAAACCGCCTTACGCGGCTTCGTCCTTCTTGGCATAGGCCGCAAACACGCGGGCAAGCTGGCTTGCCGGTGCTGCAACAACCCCAGCGATGCGGGTAGCCGGTGTCTGGATCATGCCCAGCAGCTTCGCACGCAGCTCATCGAGCGAAGGCAGGGTCGCAAGCGACTTGACTGCTTCGGCGTTGAGCGTGGTTGTTCCCATGGCGCCGCCCAGAACAATGATCTTGTCATTGGTCTTGGCGAAATCCATGACGACCTTCGGAGCGGTGATTGGATCGGTGCTGTATGCAATCAGCGTCTGACCCTTGAAGAGATTGGACATCCCTTCCGCTTCCGTACCCTGAAGGGCAATCTTGGCCAGGCGGTTCTTCGCGACTTTGACGGTACCGCCAGCTGCGCGCATCTTCGAACGAAAATCGTTCATCTGCGCGACTGTGGCACCAGCATAGTGGGCCACGACAACTGAGCCCGAAGCCTTGAAGACTTCGTTCAGTTCCGTGACGAATTCGCGTTTTTCCGCTCTTTCCACTGCCTATCTCCAGTTGGCGGGACCGAAAATGGGCCCGCCGGTTGCCTTTTGCCTCCTGGGATCATGCGAGATCCCAAGCGACGCTTGAGGATCCTGTCCCCCCGCGCTCTCGCGCCAATCAAGGCTAAAGAGGCACAAGGCATCCAAGGCTCGAACCGAGTTCCGAGAAGCGAACTTCTTGCAATTCGGGTCTTACCCGTCTCATGCAGGCACAGTGATTAAGGGAAAACCACCTGCAATCTCGGACAGGATTCCGGATTTCTCCGGAATATTCCGGCCCCTTGCGAGGCCGAAAATTCAGTCGCCGGGCTTAAAGCCCGGCCATAAACTTACGCAGCCGGAGCACCGGTGACCGAGCCGGGCTCGATCTTGACGCCCGGGCCCATGGTCGACGAAATCGCCACGCGCTTGACGTAGTTGCCCTTGGCGCCAGCCGGCTTCGCCTTGATGACGGCGTCAGCAAAGGCGCGGATGTTTTCTTCCAGAGCCTTGGCGTCGAAAGAGGCCTTGCCGATACCGGCATGGACGATGCCAGCCTTCTCGACGCGGAACTCGACAGCGCCGCCCTTGGAAGCCTTGACGGCTCCTGCGACGTCCATGGTAACGGTGCCGACCTTCGGGTTCGGCATCATGCCGCGCGGACCGAGAACCTTACCGAGACGGCCGACGAGCGGCATCATATCGGGGGTGGCGATGCAGCGATCGAATTCGATCTTGCCGCCCTGGACGATTTCGACGAGGTCTTCGGCGCCGACGATATCGGCACCAGCGGCCTTGGCTTCGTCAGCCTTGGCGCCACGAGCGAAGACGGCGACGCGAACCGTGCGGCCCGTGCCGTTCGGCAGGTTGACGACGCCGCGAACCATCTGGTCCGCATGGCGCGGGTCGACGCCGAGGTTCATCGAGACTTCGATGGTTTCGTCGAACTTGGCGACAGCCCGTTCCTTGACCATGCCGATGGCCAGGGTCAGAGCGTAGAGCTTGGTGGGATCAACACCTTCGTTGATCTTCTTCGTGCGCTTACCAGCCATGATCTTAACCCACCACTTCCAGGCCCATGGCGCGGGCAGAGCCCTCGATCATCGCCATTGCACCTTCGATATCCGCTGCGTTCAGATCCTTCATCTTGGCTTCCGCGATCGACTTGATCTGAGCCTTGGTGAGGGAGCCGGCCTTGGCGCCCTTGCCGGGCGTCTTGGAACCGGACGTGATCTTCGCTTCCTTCTTCAGCCAGTAGCTGACCGGCGGCTGCTTCATCGCGAAGGTGAAGGACTTGTCCTGGTAATAGGTAATGACGACCGGAATCGGCATGCCCTTTTCCATTTCCTGCGTAGCGGCATTGAACGCTTTGCAGAATTCCATGATGTTAATGCCACGCTGACCAAGCGCCGGACCAATCGGCGGGGACGGGTTTGCCGATCCTGCCTTGACCTGAAGCTTGAGTTGGCCTGCAACTTTCTTAGCCATATCTCTCTGCCTTTCATGAACGGCCGGTTGCCCGGCCCGTGATGCCGGATCTCTCCGGCGGCTGCGGTTGCGTGGTGCGGATCCTTAGGGTCCGGCTAAGACCCCTCACCTTCCACGCGGGTGCGAACAACGTCCGCAGGAAACAGGCCGCAAAGGGCCAGCTTCCAGTTTCTGCAATCAGACCTTCTCGACCTGAGCGTATTCCAGCTCGACCGGCGTTGCGCGGCCGAAGATCGACACTTCCACCTTCAGGCGCGAACGTTCTTCGTCCACATCCTGAACCGTGCCGTTGAACGACGCGAACGGACCGTCGGAAACGCGGACCTGCTCGCCGATCTCGAAGGTAATGGAGGCCTTCGGCCGCTCGACACCTTCCTGAACCTGACCGAGAATGCGCTCGGCTTCATAATCCGGAATCGGAACGGGCTTATTGTCGGAGCCGAGGAAACCTGTGACCTTCGGCGTATTCTTGATCAGGTGATAGGCTTCGTCGGTCAGATTGGCACGAACCATGACATAGCCCGGGAAAAACTTGCGCTCGGAATCGACCTTGCGGCCGCGACGCACTTCCACCACCTTTTCAGTCGGCACGAGGATCTTCTCGAACAAGTGCTCAAGCCCCTTCTGGCGAGCCTTGTTCTCGATGTCTTCAGCCACCTTCTTTTCAAAATTTGAATATGCGTGGACGATGTACCAACGTGCCGCCATTTTCATTTCCACCCGTATCAGTTGCCGGTATTCAGCACGAAGCTCAGAGCCCAGCCGATCAGCTGGTCAGCGGCAAAGAAAAACAGCGCGGCGAAAACCACCATCACCAGCACCATGACCGTCGAGATCATGGTCTCGCGGCGCGACGGCCATGTAACTTTGGACGTCTCGGAGCGAACCTGCTGCAGAAACGCAAACGGATTGGATTTGGATGCCATCGACTGCCCACGCAATTACGGCGCGTAAAGCTGAAACTATCAGCCCCACGCACCGCGTGTCTGTTGAACCCTAAATAAACACCGATTTCCGAATACACAAGGGGGAAACCGAAGTTTAACGAAATTACTTACCACCAATCAATCCCCGACCGGAAATGCCGCGAGCATGTCCGCGCTGTCCCGCATCCAGGAAAATGGCAGGGGCAGTAGGGCTCGAACCTACGACCTGCGGTTTTGGAGACCGCCGCTCTACCAACTGAGCTATACCCCTTCATACCGATCATTCAGCGCCAGGCCAAGGCCCGCAAATCGCTGCTGAAAAGCATGGCGCTCCCTTTAAGACGACGGCACGGGATTGGCAAGCACGATTTTCGATTTTCAAAGCCATTCTCCTGATATGCGAGCGATCGGCCTTTCAATCGCGGAACCACGGTCCGTTCAGACCTTCACATATTTCCGCCAATCGTGTTCTTCCTTAAAACCCAGCACCTCGCAGATCTTGCGGTTGGAGAGCAGGCCCTCATATTCGCCGATCTCGCGGGTAAAGGGCACGTTCGGAAAGAATCGCTTCGCAAGCTCTTTCGATGGCGTATTGGCAGAGACGGTGTCGTTGGCGGCGTTGAAGACCTGGTAGCCGAGACCGTCCTTCTCGACGCAGAGATGGCAGATCTGCCCGAGGTCGCGGGCATCGATATAGCTCCAGGCGATGCGCTTGCGCATCTCGGGATTGGCGAAATAGGTCGGAAACCTCTCATATTCGTGCGGCTCGATGACGTTGCCGATGCGT
Organism: Rhizobium leguminosarum; assembly: GCF_001679785.1. Taxonomy (NCBI): domain Bacteria; kingdom Pseudomonadati; phylum Pseudomonadota; class Alphaproteobacteria; order Hyphomicrobiales; family Rhizobiaceae; genus Rhizobium; species Rhizobium leguminosarum. Next base: position 926,372 of record NZ_CP016286.1, on the reverse strand, counting down.
AGCGCATAGATGTCGAAGCCCGAACGTTCGGCAAAGGCGCGCGCCGTCTTTTCGTTGACCACCTTGGAAAGGCCGTAGGAATCCATCGGATTGACGTCATAATCCTCCTCCAGCGGGAACTGGTGGAAATCGCGATGGCCTTCGGCAAAGCAGACGCCGTAGGTCGTCTCGCTCGATGCGACGATGATCTTCCGGATGCCGAGCTTCACCGCCGCCTCGATGACATTATAGGTGCCCATCGTGTTGATGCGGAAGGTTTCATTGTCGGGCTTGATCAGGATGCGCGGGATAGCGGCGAAATGCACGACGGCGTCGAAGGGCTGCACGCCCCTGCCCGCGTCGAGATCGGGAAAATCGCGATGCATCGAGAGCGCGTTGAAGACCTGACCGCTATCGGTGATGTCGGCGATGAGATTGGTGACGCCGGGGCTATCCAGCGGCACGAGATCGAGGTTGTGAACCTCGTAGCCGGCATTGACGAGCCACGGCACCGCATGGCGACCTGCCTTGCCCGAACCGCCGGTGAATAGAATACGTCTCTTCATGGAATATCCTCCGCGTCATGAAATCGGAGGCATAGATAGACGCTTCCGCGCGAAGAGCAAGCGAGCGTCCTGCAAGGGTTCACCCCCGCGTCGCCAGGAGCATCCTATCCGGGAGCACCTGGCCGATCATTTCCGATCACCGCAGAACCCTGCGATGCTCGGCAAAGGTCGTCACTTGACGACACTTACCTCGCCAATCTGCACGACGGCAGACTGAACAACTTCTTGCGGAATTGCAGCGATGAAAAACATCGTGAAAACATACATCGCGAATATCGTCGCAGCGAATGTGGCCTTTGGAATCATCCGGGCTCTCCTCTTTGCAAGAAGGAGTCTGGACTACAATGGTCCAATCACAAACCGGTTTCTGAACGTGAGATGAACAAAATACTGTGACAGGCCAATTTAACGATATTTTTACAACACCTGTTAAACCTACCCGAAGCCATCAAAATGAAAAACCCCGCTGTTTCCAGCGGGGTCTTCATAATTGCGGATAACTCGAAAGTTACTCGACGATCGACGCGACGATACCGGCGCCGACGGTGCGGCCGCCTTCGCGGATCGCGAAGCGCAGCTTTTCTTCCATCGCGATCGGAACGATCAGCTCGACCGATACCGTGACGTTGTCGCCCGGCATGACCATCTCCGTACCTTCCGGCAGCGTCACGATGCCCGTCACGTCGGTCGTGCGGAAGTAGAACTGCGGACGGTAGTTGGTGAAGAACGGCGTATGACGGCCACCCTCTTCCTTCGTCAGGATGTAGGCTTCAGCCATGAACTTCTTGTGCGGCTTGACCGAACCCGGCTTGCACAGAATCTGGCCACGCTCAACGCCGTCACGGGTGACGCCGCGGATCAGCGCGCCGATGTTGTCGCCAGCCTGGCCCTGATCGAGCAGCTTGCGGAACATTTCAACGCCGGTCACCGTCGTCTTCGTCGTCGGGCGGATGCCGACGATCTCGACTTCTTCGCCAACCTTGACGATGCCACGCTCGACGCGGCCGGTCACAACCGTGCCGCGGCCCGAGATCGAGAATACGTCTTCGATCGGCAGCAGGAACGGCAGGTTGATCGGACGCTCAGGCGTCGGGATGTAGGCGTCGACAGCGGCCATCAGTTCGCGGATCGAATCCTCGCCGATCTTCTTGTCCGAATCTTCGAGAGCAGCAAGCGCCGAACCCTTGACGATCGGGATATCGTCGCCCGGGAAGTCGTAGGACGACAGCAGTTCGCGCACTTCGAGCTCGACCAGTTCGAGAAGCTCGGCGTCGTCAACCTGGTCGACCTTGTTCAGGAACACCACGATTGCCGGAACGCCAACCTGGCGGGCGAGCAGGATGTGTTCGCGCGTCTGCGGCATCGGGCCGTCAGCAGCCGAGCACACCAGGATCGCGCCGTCCATCTGGGCAGCACCGGTGATCATGTTCTTGACGTAGTCGGCGTGGCCGGGGCAGTCGACGTGGGCGTAGTGGCGGGCCGGCGTCTCGTACTCAACGTGGGCCGTCGAAATCGTGATGCCACGCGCCTTTTCTTCCGGAGCCGCGTCGATCTGGTCGTACGCCTTGTACTCACCGAAGTACTTCGTGATCGCTGCCGTCAGAGACGTCTTACCGTGGTCAACGTGGCCAATCGTGCCAATGTTGACGTGCGGCTTGTTGCGCTCAAACTTACTCTTTCCCATTTGAATGCTTCCTGTGAACGAAAATGGTGGCCCCGGCGAACCGGTTTAGTGCCGCCGTTTAAGGCTTTCGGCGACATTGCGCAAGACTTAATTGCAGACGCCAAACTTGGCCTGACAGCGCATATGGGAGACAATTCGCCGCCTGCAAGGCGATTCGCCAAAGCCCCCTCGAAAATCGCTGAAATCTTAGAGAAAATTGCATTGACCACCGGAGACGCGCTATAGACGTTCGGCGTTGAGCGCCCTTCCCTACCAGTCGATAATCGCAATCGTCAGCTTCTCCGCCAGCGCCGGAGATAATCGAATAAAGTAGCGTAACGGAAACTGGAGCGGGTAGCGGGAATCGAACCCGCGTATTCAGCTTGGAAGGCTGCTGCTCTACCATTGAGCTATACCCGCGGGGTGGTCCGATCCGATGACGAATGGTGGAGAGAGTTGGATTTGAACCAACGTAGGCTGAGCCAACGGATTTACAGTCCGTCCCCTTTAACCACTCGGGCATCTCTCCAGTTTTCGTCCGGATCGCAAGACCAAGTTCGTCAGACTTCGAAGCGTTGCTGCCCGTCGTCTGCGCCGCGTATATGACCGGAGCATTTCAGTCTGTCAACACGATGACAACGGAAAAAACACGAAAAATTTCATTCGCCACCGAAAGCCGGCATATGAAAGAAAGCCTATGCGGCAGCGAGCGCCATGGCTATAAAGCTGCATGAGCAAAGACAACAAATCCGGCGGCAAGACCGCGACAGACCCATCCGCCAAGGATACGCATTACGCCACTCTGCGGCGCGCCCACCGCGACGCCAAGCGCGAACGCGGGGAGATTCCGACACCTCAGCCGCAGAAGCGCAAGCGCGGCGGCGAGGACTGGAAGCCGCCAACGCTAGCGCCCGACCAAGTGCATCTCTATGGCCTGCATACGGTGCGCGCAGCGCTCGATAATCCCGAGCGCAAGAAGATCAAGCTGTTCGTAACGCAGAATGCACTTGCGCGCCTCGAAGTCGACGTCGAGGCGCTCGGCATTCCCTTCGAGATCGTCTCGCCGCAGGAGATCGACAAGGTGCTCGGCCCCGAGGCGATCCATCAGGGCGTCATGCTGGAAACTCGGCCGCTTCCGGTACGCCGGCTCGAAGCGCTGAAGGAAAGCCCTCTCCTGCTCGTCCTCGATCAGGTGACCGACCCGCACAATGTCGGCGCGATCATGCGCTCGGCCGTCGCCTTCAATGCCGGGGCGGTGATCACCACGCAGCGACACAGCCCGACCGAATCGGGCGTGCTCGCCAAGTCCGCCTCCGGCGCGCTGGAACTGATACCTTATATACAGGTCACCAATCTCGCCGATGCGCTCGGTGAATTGCACAAGCTCGGTTTCTCCACCATCGGCCTCGATTCGGAAGGGCCGGCGCCACTCGAAGGCACCTTCTCGGGCCAGAAAGTGGCGCTCGTGCTCGGCTCCGAGGGCAAGGGACTGCGGCAGAAGACGCGGGAAACCGTCAACGCACTTGCCCGTCTCGACATGCCGGGCGCGATCAAATCGCTTAACGTCTCGAATGCAGCGGCAATCGCGCTTTATGCGGCGCGGCTCCACCTAAAGGCATAGGCTGGCCCGCAGGCAGTCATTCAAAGTGCTACGGCGTTCTTTGCGCGTCTGAAAAGATGCGCGTCGCTGTCGTCGCGACAAAGGGGAATTGTCATGATCCGTTTTATTCCCGGGCTCGCGGCTTTGTGCGGTCTCGCATACGGGCAGGATATCGATCCGGATATTCTCAAAGCGCAAGCCGGAACTTATCTCATTGCCCCGGAAGATGGTGCGGCCGGATGCCGGTTGACGCTGGAAACCGGCGAAGCGATCGGCGGCTATTCGCTCTCTGGTCAGGACTCCTGCATCAAACCGCTGCCGGCACTCGCGGAAGCCTATTCGTGGAATTTCGACGGCAATGGCGGCGTTATCCTCATTGATGCGACGCGCAAGGTGCTCGCCCGTTTTGTCGAAAACGAAGGCCAGCCGATGAAGACGGAGGGTGATGCGCCGTTTTTGCTGATCGCGGCCCCTGACGGCGTCGATCGCCTGCCGACCGTCACCAGTCTTGCCGGGATATGGACAATGCAAAGACCGGACGGCGAAAGGCTTTGCGGCGTGACACTCAACGGCAATGTCGATGCGGACGGCAACGCGCCGCTGTCACTTTCCCAAGATTGCGCCGCCAATGTCGCCAGGCTGAAGCTCGCAGTCTGGCATATCGAAGGTTTCGGGCTGACGCTGATGGGTCGTGACGGTTCGTCGCTTGGCTTCGACATGCGCGCCGACGGCAATTTCGATAAGTCGAAGGAGGAAGGCGGCAAGCCGCTTTCGCTCGTCCGCCGCTAACCCGCAGCCAGGCTAAGATGCCGGAAAAATCCACTTTTACCTTGGAATGACGCCCTGGAGCACTATGATCGGGCGATGACCGGTTGTTGCGACCGGCTCAGAAGCAAGAAGGAACGATCCCTATCATGGCCATTCGACCGCTGATTTTCGGTATCCTCTTCATCGCGGTCTTCGTCGTGATTATCCTCAGCATCATTTGGGTGGACACGTCGCACCCCGTCCACCAGCCCGATCCCCTGTCACCGATAGTGCCCGGCCCCGCGACGCCGGGACCGGTGCAATAATTCTGGCAGGAACGCGGACGGAGATCAGGATCGAGGCGAGCGTCAACGAGCCCGTCACTCATTAAAGTAACGGCCCGGATGATCCGGGCCGTAATCGTCAGCTGCGATAGAGCCAGAACGGCATTCCGCGATCGCGATCGCGCCATTCGCGGCGCTCCTGCCAACGCTCGGCACGCCACCGTCGCCAGTGACGGCGATTATCGCGCCAGTCGGACCGGCGCCAATCGCGCTCATCGCGCCAGCCACGGTCGTCACGATCATCACGGTCGCGATCATGTCGCCAGCCACGATCGTCACGGTCGCGATCACCTCGCCAGCCATCACGAATTTGAACGATATCGCCCTGCGTCGACACCGCCGGCCGCTCAGCCGGCATGGCGGCCGCCGGTGCGACGGACGCGAAAGCCGCACCGACGGAAATGGTTGCGGCAAGAAAGAGATGAGCGAGCTTCATGGCTGTTTCCTCATTGATGATGAGGCGAAGATAGGCGGGCGCGGCTGAATTGGCGGTGAAGCAGCCCTTCACGCGCGGTTCATCGAACGATATGAACCTTCTGAAAGATCTGCTGGCGCGATTGATCGGCCCAGCGTCGAACCCAGGCTATGGTTTAGAAAGGCAGTATCGTGGGGAAAGATGGTGCAGCTAACCGGATCATTCTGGAACCAGTCCGCCTTCGTTCCTGACGGAACTACGACGCGACAGCCTCCGCTTAGCTGCTCTCTTCGGCTCGCCGAGCCGAAGAGAGCAGAGCGTAGGCTGGTGCCCCCGCCAGGGTTCGAACCCGGGACCCCCTGATTACAAATCAGGTGCTCTACCAACTGAGCTACAAGGGCGTTAGTTGCCCCAACTAGCAGATTCTATAATTCTGTAAAGGGAAAATCCGTGTCTGCGCGGACAGCTCGGCTGCAGCTCAAAACGCTTGGCGATAGAAAACGTCCTTGTCGCGCAAGGCCTTTATCCTTTAGCTAGGGCAGCATCATAAAGGGCATTGCATGGGCCGTTCATTTCAGACGCTTTCCTTTCTCGCCTCACCAACGACGGAGGCGCTTGCCGCGCGCGAGGAGTTGATTGGCATCTATGGCGACGTACCGGCTGACGAAGCCGACGTCATCGTCGCGCTCGGCGGCGACGGTTTCATGCTGCAGACGCTGCACAACACCATGAACTCCGGCAAGCTGGTTTACGGCATGAATCGCGGCTCGGTCGGCTTTCTGATGAACGATTACCGTACAGACCAGCTTCAGGAGCGCATCTGCTTCGCCGTCGAAAACGTCTTCCGGCCATTGCAGATGACGACGGCCAACGCCGACGGCACCAACTCGACGGCGCTCGCCATCAACGAGGTCTATCTTTTCCGCCAGTCCTATCAGGCCGCTAACCTGAGGGTCATGGTGGACGGGCGCGTCCGTCTGGAGGAACTGATCTGCGACGGGCTGATGGTGGCAACACCTGCCGGATCGACGGCTTATAATCTTTCCGCCCATGGCCCGATCCTGCCGCTCGAGGCGCCGCTGCTCGCCATGACGCCGGTCAGCGCTTTCAGGCCGCGGCGCTGGAGGGGCGCTCTGCTGCCGAACAAGGTGACCGTCGATATCGACATTCTTGAGCCGGAGAAGCGGCCGGTGAATGCGGTGGCCGACAATACCGAGGTCAAGTCGGTGCTGCATATCCGCATCGCCCAGTCGGAGCATGTCACGGCGCGCATTCTTTCTGATCCCGACCGCTCATGGTCCGACCGTATTCTCGCCGAGCAGTTCAAGGATTGAGACGATGGCAATGCGACGGATATTGATGACCAGCCTCCTGCTTGCGGCATGGAGCGCCACGGCGGAGGCCGCGCCGGCGCAGGATGCCCTCCTGCCGGCATCGGTGATTTTCGCGACCAGCACCGGCTATTGGGAGGACGACGGCAACGCACCTGATGTCGAGCGGGCGCCGACGGGCGCCGAGAGCGTTGCTAACCCCGAAGGAGAAGGGACGCAGCGCCACGGCTACTACAAGCTCTTTGCCGTGCGCCAGCCGGACAGGACTTCGAAGGTCTATCTGCAGCAGATTGCCCAGACGGAGGCCGGCCCGGCGATCGCCTCGACCATCGAGCTGCAGGAGTTCACCGACCTGAAGCCTTACGTGACCGATATCCGCCCCGAAAATTCGAACGGCATCATCAAGCAGTCGGGACTCTTCGCCACGGTCTATCTGAAGACAGACCCTGCTGCGGAGCCGGATGGCTGGACCGTGCTGATCGACGAATTCGGCGACATCACCGTCGACAAGGCGACGAATTAACGGCTGGGAATTGTTCAGAGGGGCATCCAAGAGATGAAACTGGGCTTTCGCGACGGCGTCCTCTACGACCAGAATAGGCCGAACTGGGACGCCGCCGGCCCCAGACCCATCCGCTGGTCCCTTTGGTACCCCGCCGCCGATGACGCGCAAAGCGACGTCCCGGAACGAAGCTGGTTCCAGAGGGCGGCCGTCGCCCGCGACGCACCCATCCTGCCGGACGCCAGGCCCTATCCCCTCGTGCTGTTGTCGCATGGCACCGGCGGATCCGCGGCCGGACTGGAGTGGCTGGCGCGACGTCTGGTCGATCGCGGATTTGCCGCGCTCGGAGTCAGCCATCACGGCAATACCGGCATCGAGCCCTATCGCGCTGAAGGCTTTGCCTGCCTTTGGGAGCGGGCGCCGGATCTAAGCTACATGCTCGACCATTGCGATGCGTGGCTCAGCGATCTCTCAGGCCATATCGATACGAACAACGTCTTCGCAGCCGGATTTTCGGCCGGAGCCTATAGTGTGATGCTGCTGCTTGGCGCTGTCGCCCAGTTCTCGCAGTTCGAACCGTCCAGGATGAAGCCGGGTGGCGCGCGCGGACCGAGGGAATTTCCCGACCTTGCCGATCATATCCCGGCATTGCTGCGCACCAGCGATGTGTTTCGCGATTCGTGGTCCCGGATGTCGGAGTCTTACCGAGACGACAGAATCAAGGCCGCACTCATCTGCGCGCCGGGCCGGTCCGTTCTCGGCTTCAGCGAGGAAAGCCTGAAAGCAGTCGATGCGCCTGCCCTTATCCTGGTCGGTGATGCCGACCGGGCGGCACCGGCCGAAGAATGTTCGTCGTGGCTGCATGCGCGGCTGCGGCGCGGCGCTCTTAGAATCTTCGGCGGCTGCCTTGGGCACTATGTCTTCGTGCCAGAGGGCACAGCGCTCGGCCTCGCCTTTGCGGCGGAACTCTTTACCGATCCCCCGGGCATCGAGCGCGCAGCCATTCATGACGAGATTGCCGATCTGTCGGCAGCACTGTTTCAAGACAGCGGCATTACAGCGCCGCGCGTCTTTTCAGAGGCGCAAAGGACGCTGTAACATTTTGAATTGCTGCATAATGGTTTGAGCAAAAGGAAAGCCCCGTCTCCGGGGCTTTCCAACTCATCCATCGTCAATCCGATCAGTCGACATCCTCGACAACCGCGTCGGCGGCGCCGCTGATGCGGTGAGCGAGTGCTGCTTCCATGAACTCGTTCAGGTCGCCGTCGAGAACGTCATCCGGCGCGCTGCTGGCGACGCCGGTGCGCAGGTCCTTGACCATCTGATAGGGCTGCAACACATAGGAGCGAATCTGGTGGCCCCAGCCGATCTCCGTCTTGGAAGCGGCTTCGGCGCTGGCGGCGTCCTCGCGCTTCTTCAGTTCGGCTTCATACATGCGGGCACGCAGCATGTCCCAGGCCTTGGCGCGGTTCTTGTGCTGCGAGCGCTCCTGCTGGCACTGCACGACGATGCCCGTCGGGATATGTGTGATGCGTACGGCCGAGTCGGTGGTGTTGACGTGCTGGCCGCCAGCACCCGACGAACGATAGGTATCGATGCGGCAGTCGCTTTCGTTGATCTCGATCTGGATCGAGTCGTCGACAACCGGATAGACCCAGATCGACGAGAAGGAGGTGTGGCGACGCGCATTGCTGTCGTAGGGCGAGATGCGCACCAGTCGGTGCACGCCCGATTCCGTCTTCAGCCAGCCATAGGCATTATGGCCCTTGACGAGCAGGGTCGCGGACTTGATGCCGGCCTCTTCGCCATCATGGACTTCGAGAAGCTCGACCTTGAAGCGCTGGCGTTCGGCCCAGCGGGTGTACATGCGCAAAAGCATGTTCGCCCAGTCCTGGCTTTCGGTGCCGCCGGCGCCGGAATGGACTTCGAGATAGGTGTCGTTGCCATCGGCTTCGCCGGAGAGCATGGCTTCCACCTGGCGGCGCCCGGCCTCGGCCTTCAAGGCCTTCAGCGTGTCTTCGGCTTCCTTGACGACGCTCTGGTCGCCCTCTTCCTCGCCAAGCTCGATCAGCTCGATATTGTCGTTCAGCTGTTGCTCGAGCTGCTTTACGCCGTTGATGCCGTCATCGAGCTGCTGGCGTTCGCGCATCAGCTTCTGCGCTTCGGAAGCGTCGTTCCAGAGGTTCGGATCCTCTGCCTTGTTGTTCAACCAGTCCAGCCGCCTTATCGCCTGGTCCCAGTCAAAGATGCCTCCTCAGCAGGGTGATAGCCTGCTTGGTTTCATCGACCACGTTTTCGATTTCCGCTCGCATTTTCCTGTTTCTCTGTCTCAGTCTTCTTCAGGTGCTGGTGAGATAGCGCATTTCCGTTTTTCTCCGAGCCACGGAGATGCTCTATCTTTTTGGTTTCGCGCAATTCCTGGGAAAGTCGCTTTGCGCTTTTCCCGGCAAAACCGCTATGCACTTTTGCTGGAATTGCTCTAGAGACGCCCACCGCGGATGTAAAGGGCCGCGGCGGGCATACAAAATTCAGGTCTCGTCAGAACAGGCCGGGCGTGCCGGTCTGGACGGCCTGGTTCGCCTGCGGTGACGTTTTCAGGATTTCCTCCGGCGCCATGGTGCTGTCCATTCCGATGACGGAGAAGCTGTCGGCCGGGCCGGTGCCGGGCTTGAAGGCCTCGACGATGGTGTTCGGATCGCCTTCGCCAGCCGCCATGCCGGTCTTGCGGTCGATCGAAATCAGGTTCATGCCTGATGGAATGACGAACTTCGATTCTGGCGTGTCCTTGACGGCAGCCTGCATGAATTCGTTGAAGATCGGGGCGGAGAGACCACCGCCGGTGCCGCCGCGGCCGAGCGGGCCCGGCGTATCGAAGCCCAGATAGAGGCCGGCGACCAGATCCGGCGTGAAGCCGACAAACCAGGCATCCTTCTCGTCGTTGGTGGTGCCGGTCTTTCCGGCAACGTCGCGGCCGCCGAGATCGATCTTGCCGGCAGCGGTGCCGCGCTGGATGACGCCCTGCATCATCGAGGTGATCTGGTAGGCGGTCATCGGGTCGAGAACGGTTTCGCGATTGTCGACGACATTCGGCTCTTCCTGGTTCTGCCAGTCGCCGGCATTGCAGCCCTCGCAGAGACGCTCCTCATGCTTGAAGATCGTCTTGCCGTAGCGGTCCTGGATGCGGTCGATCAATGTCGGCTTGATCTGCTTGCCGCCATTGGCGATGACCGAATAGGCCGAGACCATGCGCAGCACTGTCGTGTCGCCGGCGCCGAGCGACATGGAAAGAACCGGCAGCATGTGATCGTAGATGCCGAAGCGCTCGGCATATTCGGCGACGATGTTCATGCCGAGATCGTTGGCGAGGCGCACCGTCATCAGATTGCGCGAATGCTCGATGCCCGAACGCAGCGTCGACGGGCCGCCGGATTCGCCGCCGTAGTTTTCCGGCCTCCAGACTTGGCCGCCCGAGACGATTTCGATCGGCGCGTCCATGATGACCGAAGCCGGCGTATAACCATTGTCCATCGCCGCCGCGTAGACGAAAGGCTTGAACGAGGAGCCCGGCTGGCGCATCGCCTGGGTGGCGCGGTTGAATTCGGACTGGGCATAGGAGAAGCCGCCGACCATGGCGAGCACGCGGCCGGTCTTCGGATCCATGGCGACCAGGCCACCTTGCACCTTCGGCGGCTGCTGCAGGCGATAGGAGGTCGACGCGTCGTCACCGAGCTTTGCGACATAGACGACGTCACCGGGGGACACGGCGCCGACCGGCGATTTCGTGGTCTTGCGGGCGCCGTCGGCCGAACGGAAGGCCCACTGCATATTCTTGGCGTCGATCGTGCCGCGCTGGCGATCAGCTGCAACCTTGCCGCTTCCATCCTTGGCCGGCTGCAGGCCTATGTCGACGGTGCTGTCTGACACGGCGAGTACCACGGCGAGCCGCCATTCCGGCACGTCGGACAGTGTGGGAATATCGGCAAGCGCCTTGCCCCAATCACCGCTCGCATCGATCTGCTTGATCGGGCCGTGGAAACCGCGGCGCTCATCATAGGTGACCAGACCGTCCTGCAGCGCCTTGCGGGCAGCGAGCTGCATCTGCGGATCGAGCGACGTGCGCACCGAAAGGCCGCCCTCATAGAGGACCTTTTCGCCGTACTGGTCGATCAGCTGGCGGCGCACGGCTTCGGCGAAATAATCCGAAGCAAAGAGCGAAGGGCCGGTGGTGCGGGCGGTGACGCCAAGCGGCTGCTTCTTGGCTTCCTCGCCGTCAGGCTGGCTGACATAGCCGTTCTCGACCATCCGGTCAATCACCCAGTTACGCCGCTCGAGCGCAGCTTCCGGATGGCGGAAAGGATGATAGTTGGCAGGACCCTTCGGCAGCGATGCCAGATAGGCGGCTTCGGCGACGGTCAGTTCGGTGACGGATTTGTTGAAATAGGTAAGTGCTGCGCCGGCGATGCCATAGGAATTCAGACCGAAGAAGATCTCGTTCAGGTAGAGTTCGAGGATCTTGTCCTTGCTGTAGGCCTGCTCGATACGGAAGGAGAGGATCGCTTCCTTGATCTTGCGGTCGATCGTCTGGTCCGAGCTCAATAGGAAGTTCTTGGCCACCTGCTGGGTGATTGTGGAGGCGCCGACCGGGCGGCGGCCGGAACCGAAATTCTGCAGGTTGACGAGGATTGCGCGACCGAGACCGGTCAGATCGACGCCCGGATGATTGTAGAAGTTCTTGTCTTCGGCCGACAGGAAAGCCGCTTTCACGCGGTCGGGAACCGCCTGGATCGGTAGGAAGAGACGCTTTTCCTTGGCATATTCGGCCATCAAAGCGCCGTTGCCGGCATGGACGCGGGTCGTCACCGGCGGCGCGTAGCTGTTCAGAACGGCATAGTCCGGAAGATCCTTCGCGACATTGGCGAGATAAATGGCAATACCCGCCGCCGCGACCAGAAACAGGACGCAGGCCATTCCGAAGAAATATCCAAAAAGTCTAACCATATTTCAGCTACCGGTCTTTTCGATCTTCAATCGGCGCAGACGCAACGATTGCAAAGATCAAGGCAATTTGCACGTTGCGCGGCTTACTCCATGAGCGCTACCGCCACAAGCCGATTCCGCGCCTCAGGCTGCGAAACATAAGCCGGAGTAACGGCGCGAATGTGAGCAAAATAGGGCTGTCTGCGCCGCATTCACCGCTGCGGCGGCGTTTCATTAGAACTGTCACATCCAAGCAACGCCCGCTCCCGCCGCCAATCTGAGGTATCTTGCTCAGAATTTGATTCATGCGGCGCACTTAAATCTTTGTTTTTATGAATTTTTGTTTTTGCTGGCCGCGCCGCCGTGCCGCAACCGCTACAGATTTACGGTGGCCGTCAGCCGCCATTCGCCATGACGGCGGCGCGGTATCGCTTCACTGCGTCGGTCAAGAGACCGGCGATCTTGCCGCGCCAGGCCTCGTCGAGCAGCAGTTTCTCGTCCTCGGCATTCGAGAGGAACCCGATCTCGAGAAGGATCGACGGCACGTCAGGGGCCTGCAGCACGCGGAAGCCGGCATGACGGTGCGGATTGTTGATGGTGCCGACCTGATCCTTGAAAGAATTCAGCACACTCTCGGCCAGCGAGATGGAGAAAGCCTGGGTCTCGCGCCGCGTCAGATCGAGCAGGATGTCAGCGACCTCGGGCGGCTCGGCGACCGTCTCCTTGCCGGCGATCTGGTCGGAGAGGTTTTCGCGTTCGGCCAAGTCGGCGGCGAGCTTGTCGGATGCCTTGTCGGAGATCGTGTAGACAGTCGCGCCGCGGATATCCTTCTGTTTCAGCGTATCGGCATGCAGCGAAATGAAGAGGCCGGCATGGTTCTGGCGGGCGATCAGTACACGCTGCGAAAGCGACAGGAACTCGTCGTCCTCGCGCGTCAGGAAAGCCTTGATGCCCGGTTCCTTGTTGAGCCGTTCCGTGAAGGCCTTGGCGAAGGCGAGCGTCACCTGTTTTTCCTCGGTCTTGGTGTCGACGCCGATCGCGCCGGTGTCGATGCCGCCATGGCCGGCGTCGACGGCGATGACGAAATCGCCGGGAGCAGCCTTTTGCGGTGCCGGAATGGCGCTTGTCGTCTGAGCCGCCTCAGTCCGATCGCTCCAGGATTGCGTCTTCACCAGTTCGGCAAAGGCCTTCTTGTCGATCATCTCCGCATCGAGCACGAGGCGATGGCCGTTGCCCGTCTCATCGGCCTGCACCTTGGCAAGCGCCAGCTTCACCGGCCCTGCCGTCGTCAGCACGATGCGGGCGCTCTCTTCGTCCATCTTGCCGTAGCGGATATCCTTGAACAGGCCGCGGGCGGCAAGATCCTTCGCCGGAAACCCGAAGGCGGTCGCCGGCAAGTCAACGACGATGCGTTCCGGATTGGCGATATAGTGGACGGAGAAACGCGGCTCGCGATCGAAATCGATGACGATGCGGGTCCTTGCGTCGTCGCCGACGATGCGCGCGCCATAGGCAAGCAGCGGATCCCCGGCCTCGACAGAGCTGGCAGCGGCCGGCAGCAGACTAGCGACCAGAAGCGCCGCCAGAACCCGCCTTGCGAATGTCGATAGCGGCGCTGCGGATTTCGCCGCGATCCGAGCCCTCTTAAACAATAAACCGCCACACCCTATCTGTATTGCGATGGACCCGACGCGGCTGCGGCCAACGTCCTGTGACGAAACACCCGCTGCAGCCTGCCGAATCGCGTTCACTTTATCCCAGCTTGTATGCGTTGCGAAATCCATCAATATTATGGCACATTTGGCTTTCCCCTTGCTATTGTGACACAGAAAACATACAACGAATTTCAGGGTAAAGTGTTGACGGGATAGAGTCGCCGCAAAGGCTGCCAGCCAGATCAGGACCTGGCGCCACACCGGTCATCGTCCGCCGTCTCATGCGCTTCATCCCTGGAACTCGATCCTGATTTTCCGGCTTATTGTCGGAATTCATTGGTGGATCAGCCACCACGCTCTCAGGGAGCAAACTCATCGGACCCGAACGGGTCTTCGTATTTGTCGATCACGCTTGGTTGTTGATGGTTTCGCAGCAGGTTTTATCTGAAGTGTACAGGCCCCGGACCGAAATGGTTCCGGCTGCGGTCTGGCTGCTGCCCTCCCCCTCGCATCAGGCGCGACTTTCATTATCCGGCGCGGCCACAGTGGACCGCATTCTTTCTGTCTCAACAGCAGTCGGGAATGCGCTCTCGCGGCCACGCCGAGGAGCACAGCTTTCATGGCAGACAAAATGCTTATCGATGCGTCTCACGAGGAAGAGACGCGCGTCGTTGTCGTTCGCGGGAACCGCATAGAAGAATTTGACTTCGAGTCCCAGCACAAGAAGCAGATCCGCGGCAACATCTATCTTGCAAAGGTAACGAGGGTCGAACCCTCGCTGCAGGCCGCCTTCGTCGATTATGGCGGCAACCGGCACGGCTTCCTGGCCTTCGCCGAAATCCATCCCGACTATTATCAGATACCGCTTGCCGACCGTCAGGCACTGCTTCGGGCCGAGGCCGAGGAGCATCGCCGCGACGAAGATGTCGAGCATGTCGAAACCGCACCGATGGTCGATCTTTCCAAACAGGATCAACCGGATGTCGGCATCGTTCCGGCAGAGGCGCCGGAAACGGCTGCCGTAACGGAAGAGACCGCAACGGTAGAGGCCGCGGCATCACCCGATGCCACCGAGGAAGCGCCGGCCAAGAAGGCAAGGCCGCGCCGCAGCCGCAAGAAGGTCGTAGAACCGGTTGTCGAAACGACCGCGACCGAGGATGCTGTTCCCACAGACGTCGAAGCCGAAGGCGCTTCCAGCGTCGACAATGAGGATGACGGTTCGACCGGCGGCGCGATGGCTGCGATGGTGGAAACCGACTCGATTTCCGAGGACGTCGATACCAGCAAGCGTCGCCACGATGACGACGACGACGATGACGATCACGGCGAAGAGGAAGTCATCGAATCCGTCGGCGCCGAAGACGCGATGGAAGAAGTGCCGGACCGCGTGCAGCGCAAGCCGCGCAAGCAGTACCGCATTCAGGAAGTCATCAAGCGCCGCCAGATCCTGCTCGTGCAGGTCGCCAAGGAAGAGCGCGGCAACAAGGGTGCAGCCCTTACCACCTATCTCTCGCTCGCCGGCCGCTATTCGGTGCTGATGCCGAACACGGCGCGCGGCGGCGGCATTTCCCGCAAGATCACCAACCCTGCCGACCGCAAGCGCCTGAAGGAAATTGCGCGCCTGCTCGAGGTGCCGCAGGGCATGGGCGTCATCCTTCGCACCGCCGGTGCCAACCGCACCAAGGTCGAGGTCAAGCGCGACTTCGAATATCTGATGCGCCTCTGGGAGAATGTGCGCACGCTGACGCTGGCGTCCACCGCTCCCTGCCTCGTCTATGAGGAAGGCTCGCTGATCAAGCGTTCGATCCGCGACCTCTACAACAAGGATATCAGCGAAGTCATCGTTTCCGGCGAAGAAGGCTATCGTGAAGCGAAAGACTTCATGAAGATGCTGATGCCGAGCCATGCCAAGGTGGTTCAGCCCTACCGCGACATCCATCCGATCTTTTCGCGTTCCGGCATCGAGGCTCAGCTCGACCGCATGCTGCAGCCACAGGTGACGCTGAAGTCCGGCGGCTACCTGATCATGAACCAGACCGAAGCGCTGGTTTCGATCGACGTCAACTCCGGCCGTTCGACCCGCGAACATTCGATCGAGGACACCGCGCTGCAGACGAACCTCGAGGCTGCAGACGAAGTCGCCCGCCAGCTTCGCCTTCGCGACCTTGCCGGCCTGATCGTCATCGATTTCATCGACATGGAAGAGAAGCGCAACAACCGCGCCGTCGAGAAGAAGCTGAAGGAATGCCTGAAGAACGACCGCGCCCGCATCCAGGTCGGCCGAATCTCGCATTTCGGCCTGCTCGAAATGTCGCGCCAGCGCATCCGCGCTTCGGTTCTCGAATCGACCACGCAGGTCTGCTCGCATTGCGGCGGCAGCGGCCATGTGCGTTCGCAGTCCTCCGTCGCCCTGCATGTCCTGCGCGGCATCGAGGAATATCTGCTCAAGAACACCACGCACAACATCACCGTGCGCACCACGCCTGACATCGCGCTCTACCTGCTCAACCACAAGCGCCAGACGATCGTCGATTATGAGAGCCGCTTCGGCGTCACGATCATCATCGATGCGGACGGCTCGGTCGGCGCGCAACATTTCGCGATCGATCGCGGCGAGCCGGTGGAAAACCCGGTCAAGATCGAAACCCTCTTCAACTTCGCAGCCATTCCCGAGGATGACGACGACGATATCGTCATCGAAGTGGATGAGGAGGAAGACGAGGAACTCGAGGAAAAGCCGGCCGTTTCAGAGCGGCCCGTCGCGGCACGCGCGGAAGGCGAAGCTGACGGCAACCGCAAGCGCAAGCGCCGCAGGCGCCGCCGCGGCCGCAACGGCAATGCCGAACAGCCGCTATCAGCGGCAGGCGAAGCCGGCGACGAGGATGAGGACGGCGACGACGAGGGCGGCGAAGGTGATGAAAACACCGAGGCCACGCCCGAGACACGCGCCGAAAGCGAAGAATCGCAGCGCCGCAAGCGCCGCCGTCGCGGCAAGCGTGGCGGCCGTCGCAATCGCGCCGAGGATGGTTCCGAACTGACGGCCGGCGAAGCCGGTGAAGACAATGGCGGCGACGAGGACGAAGGCGACGACGTTTCGAACGACGGCGCTCCGAGCGAAGCTGTAGCGGTCGAGGCGATTGCCGAACAGGCCGACGAAGGCCAGGCCGCGATGGCAGCCGTCGAAAGCGCGCCTGTTGTAACCGAAGATGTAAAGCCCGCCCGCGCCCGCGGCCGCCGCAAACCGGCCGCAGCGCCGGTCGAGGAACCGGTTGCAGAGACGGCCCCTGTGGCCGAGGCCGAACCGGAATTGGTGGAAGCCTCCGCCGATCTCGAAACATCAGCTCAGGAAGAAGCAAAGCCGGTTCGCGCCAACCGCGAATCCAACATCTCCTCCTCCGAGCCGACGGTGAAATCCACCCGCGTCGAGAATGGCGAAGGCGATGACGGCAAGCCGAAGAAAGCCGGCTGGTGGCAGCGCCGTGGTTTCTTTTGAACGCTGATTTTCGGACGTAAACACTGAAATCCGGCCGCGGCGACGCGGCCGGATTTTCGTTTATGACGAGGGCTCGTGGCCGAGCTTGAATAACTTGGCGCAGATGTGTATATTTTGTTATATTCATACACATGAGGCGCGATCGTGCGGACGAATATAGATATCGATGATGCCTTGCTCGACGCGGCAATGACCGCCACCGGACTGGCGACAAAAAAGGCCACCGTCGAACAAGCTTTGCGAAATCTTGTCGAGAGGCACCGCCGTGGCAATGCCATCGCAAACCTTGCAGGAATAGGTTGGGAAGGCGACCTCGACGTGATACGTCGCGACCGGCCCGACGATAAACGGTGATCGTCGTCGACAGTTCGGTCTGGATTGCGCATCTGCGTGGGATAGAAAGCGCCGCCAGATGGCGGCTGCAGAACATCGAGGATCCGCTGGATATTGTTGTCGGGGACCTGATCCTTTTGGAAGTGCTTCAGGGCGCGCGCAATGAACGCCATGCATCGGTGATCGAAGAAAGCCTACGCCAGTTCACAATCCGCCCGATGCTTGGCGACAGCCTCGCCGTCAAGGCGGCTCGTAACTATCGCCTGCTACGAGAACGCGGCATCACGGTGCGCAAGACCATCGATGTGATCATCGGCACCTTCTGCATTGAGGAAGGCTATGCGCTCTTGCACGATGATCGCGACTTCGATCCTATGACCGAGCATCTCGGCCTCAAGATCGCCTGACTTCAGAGAGCCCGATCGGACAGATGGTTGCTCCTCATGAAAGTGCAGAATAGGTGCTCTCGCCATCCTACGATCCCGACAGATGAGCGGCATCAACGACCGCCATCGAGGGTAACGAGACGGCGCAAAGCGCTTCTATATCGCTTGGCTCAACGCAGCGAAGCGCGATCATCATCCCTCGGCGGCGATCAGGCGGCCGGGGGATAGAGCAGGTCGACGATGTAGCTGGCATCGAAGCGGGAATCGAGCATGCCGTAGGTGGAGCGCCAGCCGCCGGCAAGACGCGTCTCGATGAAGGCATCGGCAATGCGCCCTGCCCCAAGGCGATAGAGTTCGGCTGCACCGGCGGCGAGCGCCAGCTGCTCGACGAGCAGGCGCGCGGCGCCCTCGTCCTGTTCACACAGCGCGATTGCGGCGCGCAGCACGTCGATCGTCTTCTTGCCGGCAGGGCCGAGATCGCGGGCAAGGCCGGAAAAGACCGTTTCGAACAGATCCTTGCCGCGGTTCAGCACGCGCAGCACGTCGAGCGCCATGACGTTGCCGGAGCCTTCCCAGATTGCGTTGACGGGAGCCTCGCGGTAATGGCGGGCGATCGGGCGCTCTTCGATGTAGCCGTTGCCGCCGATGCATTCCATCGCCTCGTAGATCAGCGCGGGCGCGATCTTGCAGCACCAGTATTTGGCGACCGGCGTCATGACGCGGGCATAGGCCGCTTCCTCGGCATTGCCGCGCGCCTTGTCGAAGGCGTCTGCTAGACGAAAGGACAGTGCCGTCGCGGCGGCGACATCGAGCGCCATGTCGGCGAGCACGCGCGTCATGATCGGCTGATTGACGAGCATCTTGCCGAAGACGCTGCGGCCGCGGGTGTGGTGCACGGCTTCGGCGAGCGAGGCGCGCATCATGCCTGATGAGGCCAGCGCGCAGTCGAGCCGGGTCAGCGTCACCATGTCGAGGATGGTGCGGATGCCGGCATCCGGACCACCGAGCAGGAAACCGAACGTGTCTGTAAATTCGACCTCGGAAGAGGCGTTGGAGCGGTTGCCGACCTTGTCCTTCAACCGCTGGAATTGCAGGCCGTTGGCGGAACCATCCTCCAGAAGGCGCGGCACCAGAAAGCAGCCCATGCCCTCCTTCGTCTGAGCCAGCATAATGAAGGCATCGCTCATCGGCGCCGACATGAACCATTTGTGCCCGGACAGCCGATAGATGCCCTCGCTGACCTTTTCGGCAGCGCTCCTGTTGGCGCGCACATCCGTACCACCCTGCTTTTCCGTCATGCCCATGCCGATGGTCACAGCGGATTTCTGCATGGCGGGCTTGTTCGACGAATCATATTTGCGCGAGAGAATTTTTGGCGCCCAGTCCTTCTGGACCGCGGGCGAAGCCGAGAGCGCCGCAACGGAGGCGCTGGTCATCGTCAGCGGGCAAAGGTGGCCGGATTCCAGCTGCGACGTCAGATAAAACCGCGCGGCGCGAACCTTGTGGGCCTCGTCCTTGGCCTCAGTATCGGCCTGGGGATCCCATACGGAAGAATGTAGGCCGACCGACATGGAGCGGCGCATCAATGCATGCCAGGCAGGATGGAATTCGACGACGTCGACGCGTTCACCGCGCGGACCGTGGGTGCGCAGCTGCGGCACGCCCTGGTTTGCCATGCGCGCCATCTCCTGCGCCTCCGGCGAGGTGACGTAGCGGCCCATGTTTTCCAGGTCTTCGCGGATGCCGCGCGGCAGGGCCGCCGTCAGGTCGACGATCAGCGGATCGGATCGATAGGCATTGATGCCGGACCACAGGCTCGGCTGGTTGAGTTCTGCGAGTTTGTCGTCAGTCCGGTTGGCGGAGGTCATAATTCGCTTCTAGTGTAAGAACCCGGCAAAGGGAAACCGGAAGTTATGATTCGGTTCATTCTGCTCTATCGGAATTCGGGCGAAAATGCATGGGGACATAAGCCTTTGCCCACAGCGCACGCTTGCCCCGGCGGGCAGCACTCTTTATAGACCCGCCAGAGACAGCAAGAGGCAGGGTCATGGTCTTTTTCCCCCACCGCCACCTCATCGGCATCAAGGGCCTCACCGAGCAGGATATCACCTATCTTCTCGACAAGGCGGACGAGGCCGTCAAGATCAGCCGCCAGAGAGAAAAGAAGACGTCGACGCTACGCGGGCTGACGCAGATCAACCTCTTCTTCGAGGCATCGACCCGCACGCAGGCCTCCTTCGAGCTTGCCGGCAAGCGGCTCGGCGCCGACGTCATGAACATGTCGGTCGGCAATTCCTCGGTCAAGAAAGGCGAAACGCTGATCGATACGGCGATGACGCTGAATGCGATGCGCCCCGACGTGCTGGTGATCCGCCATTCGAGCGCCGGTGCCGCCGCCCTTCTCGCCCAGAAGGTCTCCTGCTCGGTCGTCAATGCCGGCGACGGGCAGCATGAACATCCGACCCAGGCACTGCTCGACGCGCTGACGATCCGCCGCGCCAAGGGCAAGCTTTCGCGCATCATCGTGGCGATCTGCGGCGACGTGCTGCATTCGCGGGTGGCGCGCTCCAATATCCTGCTGCTCAATGCGATGGGCGCCCGCGTCCGTGTCGTCGCGCCCGCGACCCTCCTGCCGGCCGGCATCGCCGAGATGGGCGTCGAGGTCTTCCATTCGATGCAGGACGGGCTGAAGGACGCCGACGTGGTGATGATGCTGCGGCTGCAGCGCGAGCGGATGTCCGGCGCCTTCGTGCCTTCGGTGCGCGAATACTATCACTTCTACGGGCTCGACGCAGAAACACTGAAAGCGGCGAAGGACGACGCGCTGGTCATGCATCCCGGCCCGATGAACCGCGGCGTCGAGATCGCTTCGGAAGTGGCGGACGGACCGCAGAGCGTCATCGCCGAACAGGTGGAAATGGGGGTCGCGGTACGCATGGCCGTCATGGAGACGCTGCTCGTCGCGCAGAACCAGGGCCCCCGAAGCGATGGAATGATGGCATGAGCAACCCGATCGTCCTCAAGAACGTCCGCATCATCGACCCGTCGCGCAATCTCGACGAGATCGGGACGATCATTGCCGAAAACGGCGTGATTCTCGCCGCCGGCCACAAGGCGCAGAACCAGGGCGCGCCTGAAGGCGCAGTCATCCGCGACTGCACGCGCCTTGTCGCGACGCCGGGCCTCGTCGATGCGCGCGTCCATGTCGGCGAACCCGGCGGCGAACACCGCGAGACGATCGCCTCGGCGAGCCGGGCGGCCGCCGCCGGCGGAGTCACCTCGATCATCATGATGCCGGACACCGATCCCATCATCGACGACATCGCGCTCGTCGAATTCGTCAAGAAGACGGCGCGGGATACGGCCGCCGTCAACGTCTATCCGGCAGCCGCCATCACCAAGGGCCTTGCCGGCGAGGAGATGACGGAGATCGGCCTCTTGATGCAGGCCGGCGCCGTTGCCTTCACCGATGCCCATTCCAGCGTCCACGACACACAGGTGTTGCGCCGGATCATGACCTATGCGCGCGAATTCGGCGCCGTCGTCTCCTGCGAGACGCGCGACAAATATCTCGGCGCCAACGGCGTCATGCATGAGGGGCTTTTTGCCAGCTGGCTCGGGCTTTCCGGCATTCCAAAAGAAGCCGAGCTCATCCCGCTCGAACGCGATTTGAGGATCGCGCAGCTGACGCGTGGCCGTTATCACGCCGCGATGATCTCGGTGCCGGAATCCGTCGAGGCGATCGAACGCGCCCGCAACCGCGGCGCCAAGGTGACCTGCGGCATCTCAATCAACAATCTGGCGCTCAACGAAAACGACATCGGCGAATACCGCACCTTCTTCAAGCTCTATCCGCCGCTGCGTCCGGAAGACGACCGGGTGGCGATGGTCGACGCCCTTGCGAGCGGCGCGATCGATATCATCGTCTCCTCGCACGACCCGCAGGACGTCGATACGAAGCGTCTGCCTTTCGGCGAGGCGGAGGACGGCGCGATCGGCCTCGAAACCATGCTGGCGGCAGCGCTCAGGCTTCACCATGGCGGCCAAGTGAGCCTGATGCGGCTGATCGACGCCATGTCGACCCGCCCCGCTCAGATCTTCGGCCTTGATGCCGGCACGCTGAAGCCGGGCGCTGCGGCCGATATCGCGCTGATCGATCTCGATGAGCCTTGGCTTGTCGCCAAAGACATGCTTCTCTCCCGCTCGAAGAATACGCCGTTCGAGGATGCGCGCTTCAGTGGGCGGGCGGTCGCGACATACGTCTCGGGAAAGCTTGTCCACGCAATTTAGAACCGACACGATCGCCGTCCATCCCCCAGCGGGAGAAGGCTGACTCGAGGATAGGCCACGGAGAGGCTAAGGGGGCATATGTTATCCAATCTCATGTCATGGCAGATCACGCTGCCGATCGCGCTTGCCGCCGCCATTATCGGCTATCTCTTCGGCTCGATCCCGTTCGGCCTGATCCTCACGCGCGCCGCCGGCCTCGGCGACGTGCGCAGCATCGGCTCCGGCAATATCGGCGCGACCAATGTGCTGAGAACAGGAAACCGGACGCTCGCCGCGGCGACGCTGCTGCTCGATGCGCTGAAGGCATCGACGGCAGCCTGGGTCGTCGGCTATTTCCTCGGTGAGGAAGCCGCGATCATCGCCGGCTTCTTCGCCTTTATCGGCCATCTTTTCCCGGTGTGGATCGGCTTCAAGGGCGGCAAGGGTGTCGCTACTTATATCGGCACGCTGCTCGGCGTTGCCCCGATCATGGTCGTGCTCTTCGCCGCCGTCTGGCTGGCGGTCGCTTTCACCACCCGCTACTCCTCACTGTCGGCGCTGGTTGCCATGCTTGTCATTCCAGTTGCACTGTGGATATTGGGCAACGAAAAGGTTGCAGCTGTCATGGCGATCATGACCCTCATCTCCTACTGGAAGCATAGAGCGAATATTTCGCGCCTGATGGGCGGGACGGAAAGCAAGATCGGAGCGAAGGGATAATGGATGCGCTAAGCGCCGGACCGAAAGGCGTCGTGCTGACCGAACGGCAAAGAATTGCCTGGCTGCGCCTCATCCGTTCCGACAATATCGGCCCTGCCACCTTTCGTGACCTCATCAATCATTTCGGTTCGGCCGAAGCAGCACTTGCCGCACTGCCGGAGCTTTCGGCGCGCGGCGGCGCCACACGGGCAATCCGCATCGCCAGCGAAGCCGAGGCGCATCGGGAACTGGAGGCGGCGCGTCGCTTCGGCGCCCGCTTCGTCGGCATCGGTGAGCCGGACTATCCGCAAGCGCTGAAGCAGATCGACGGTGCGCCGCCGCTTCTGGCCGTCAAAGGCGCGCTTGCCGCTGCCAAACGACCGGCCGTCGGCATAGTCGGCTCGCGCAATGCCTCGATCGCAGGCGCGAAATTCGCGGCGATGGTGGCGCGCGACTGTGGCCGGGCGGGTTACACCGTGGTCTCTGGCCTGGCGCGCGGCATAGACACCGCTGCCCACCGGGCAAGCCTGGACACAGGTACGATCGCAGCGCTCGCCGGCGGCCTCGACCAGCCCTACCCGCCGGAGAATATCGGCCTGCTCGAAGAGATAACCGGTGGTAATGGCCTGGCGGTGAGCGAGATGCCCTTCGGCTGGGAACCCCGCGCCCGCGACTTCCCACGCCGAAACCGGCTGATCGCCGGCATCGGGCTCGGCCTCGTCGTCATCGAAGCGGCGACACGTTCGGGCTCGCTGATCACGGCGCGGCTTGCCGGCGAGTTCGGCCGCCTGGTGTTTGCCGTGCCCGGCTCGCCGCTCGATCCGCGCTGCCATGGCACCAACGGCCTGCTGAAGGACGGCGCTTCGATCGTCACCGCACCCACCGATGTCATCGAGGCCCTGGCGCCGCTTGCGCAATTCGACCTGTTCCCATCATCGATGGCGGAGGAACCGGCACCTGACGGCAAGGCAATGTCGGTGCCACCAGACGATTCAGATCGAAACCGCATCATCGATGCGCTCGGGCCGACGCCGGTCGAGGTCGACGACGTCATCCGCCATACCGGCCTCGCGGCATCCGCGGTCTATCTCATCCTTCTGGAACTCGATATATCAGGCAGGCTGCACCGGCATCAGGGCGGTCTCGTCTCGCTTTCCGATTGAACCTGGGTACGACATCAGGCGGCGGCTTTGCGAATTGTCGAACCCTGAGTCGAAAACCTTCGGTAGACTATCTATAATTGCATTCCATCGATACTCTCCCTTCGGCTGCAGAAGACACAAGAGGTAAAATTGTAGCAAACCCCTTGACCGCGGCGATTTCCCTGTCCATGTCGGAGGGCCGATATCCATGTTGCGGTGTGTGTCGCGCTGGCTTCAACGCTGGCGTCGTTTCCTTTTTAGAGAATCATCATGAATGTTGTAGTGGTGGAATCGCCTGCCAAGGCCAAGACGATCAATAAGTATCTGGGTCCGGGATACAAAGTGCTCGCCTCCTTCGGCCATGTGCGCGATCTGCCTGCCAAGGACGGCTCAGTTCTTCCTGATCAGGATTTCGAAATGCTTTGGGAGGTCGATAGCGCCTCCGCCAAGCGGATGAAGGACATTGCCGACGCGGTGAAATCTGCCGATGGCCTGTTTCTCGCGACCGACCCGGATCGCGAAGGCGAAGCGATTTCCTGGCACGTTCTTGACATGCTGAACAAGAAGCGCGTGCTGAACGGTAAACCGGTCAAGCGCGTCGTCTTCAATGCGATCACCAAGAAGGCGGTGCTCGACGCGATGGCCGATCCGCGCGACATCGACGTGCCGCTGGTCGATGCCTATCTCGCGCGCCGCGCGCTCGACTATCTCGTCGGCTTCAATCTTTCGCCGGTGCTGTGGCGCAAGCTGCCCGGCGCACGTTCGGCCGGACGCGTTCAGTCGGTGGCGCTTCGCCTCGTCTGCGACCGCGAATCCGAGATCGAGCGCTTCATTTCGGAAGAATACTGGAACATCTCGGCGTTTCTGAAGACGCCGCGCGGCGACGAGTTCGAGGCAAGACTGGTTTCGGCGAACGGCAAACGGCTGCAGCCGCGGGCAATCGGCAACGGCGAAGATGCCGGCCGGCTGAAGGCGTTGCTCGAAGGTGCGAGGTATGTCGTCGATACGGTCGAGGCGAAGCCGGTCAAGCGCAACCCGGGACCGCCGTTTACGACCTCGACGCTGCAGCAGGCAGCCTCCTCCAATCTCGGCTTCTCCGCCTCACGCACCATGCAGATAGCGCAGCGGCTCTATGAGGGTGTCGATATCGGCGGCGAGACCGTTGGTCTCATCACCTATATGCGAACCGACGGAGTGCAGATGGCGCCCGAGGCGATCGACGCGGCGCGCAGTGCCATCGTCGACCAGTTCGGCGAACGCTATATGCCGGAAAAGCCGCGCTTCTACTCGACCAAGGCGAAGAACGCCCAAGAGGCGCACGAGGCGATCCGCCCGACCGATTTCGACCGCTCGCCCGACCGTGTCCGCAAATTCCTCGATGCCGACCAGATCCGGCTCTACGAGCTGATCTGGAAGCGCGGCATCGCCAGCCAGATGGCGTCGGCCGAGATCGAGCGCACCACAGCTGAAATCACCGCCGACAACAAGGGCGAGAAGGCCGGGCTTCGCGCCGTCGGTTCCGTGATCCGCTTCGACGGTTTCATCGCCGCCTATACCGACCAGAAGGAGGATGGCGAACAGAGCGATGACGGCGACGAGGATGGCCGCCTGCCGGAGATCATTGCGCGCGAGGCGCTCGCCAAGCAGAAGATCAATTCGACGCAGCATTTCACCGAACCGCCGCCGCGCTATTCGGAAGCGACGCTGATCAAGAAGATGGAAGAGCTCGGCATCGGCCGCCCCTCCACCTATGCCGCGACGCTCGCAACGCTGCGCGACCGCGACTATGTGACGATCGACAAGCGCAAGCTGATCCCGCAGGCCAAGGGCCGGCTAGTGACGGCTTTCCTCGAGAGCTTCTTCACCAAATATGTCGAGTACGACTTCACCGCCGATCTCGAAGAGAAGCTTGACCGGATTTCCGCCGGCGAGTTGAACTGGAAGCAGGTCCTGCGCGATTTCTGGAAGGATTTCTTCGCCCAGATCGAGGACACCAAGGAACTGCGCGTCACCAACGTGCTGGATTCGCTGAACGAGGCGCTGGCACCGCTCGTCTTCCCGAAACGGGAGGACGGCAGCGATCCCAGAATCTGTCAGGTCTGCGGCACCGGCAACCTGTCGCTTAAGCTCGGCAAATACGGCGCCTTCGTCGGCTGCTCGAACTATCCGGACTGCAACTACACCCGCCAGCTCTCCTCCGAAAACGGCGGAGAAGCAGACGGTGCTGCGCTCAACGAGCCGAAGAACCTCGGCACCGATCCGACCACCGGCGAGGAACTGACGCTGCGTTCCGGCCGCTTCGGCCCTTATATCCAGCGCGGCGACGGCAAGGAAGCCAAACGCGCTTCGCTGCCGAAGGGCTGGAAGCCCGAGGACATCGATTATGAAAAGGCGATGGCGCTGATCTCGCTGCCGCGCGATATCGGCAAACATCCCGAATCGGGCAAGATGATCTCGTCCGGCATCGGTCGCTACGGGCCGTTCCTCCTGCACGACGGCTCCTATGCCAATCTGGAAACCGTCGAGGACGTGTTCTCGGTCGGCCTCAACCGCGCCGTGACTGTTATCGCCGAAAAGGCGAAACAGGCCCCGGGCCGGGGTGCGCGCGGCACGCCGGCGGCGCTGAAGACGCTCGGTGATCATCCTGACGGCGGCGCCATCACCGTTCGCGACGGCAAGTACGGCCCTTATGTCAACTGGGGCAAGGTCAACGCCACACTGCCGAAGGGCAAGGATCCCCAGGCGATCACCGTCGAAGAGGCGCTTGCGCTGATCGCCGAGAAGGCCGGCAAGGCCCCTGTGGGCAAGGCGGCCAAGGCGAAAGCCAAGCCGAAGGCGGCAGCCGCCGAAGCCAAGAGCACCAAGACGGCCGCCAAGCCGAAAACAACGAAGGCGAAAGCGCCCGCGAAATCGAAAAAGGGCTGACGTGAGCAGGATACCGCGCGAGAGAATGAACCCTGCGGGCAAGCGCCCGGGCAAGATCGGCCGCAAGGATGCTCCCGCCGTCGAGCCGCTGAACATCGTCCACGGCGCGCTGCCCTCGCGCGAGGTGATCCTGCGCTTCATCGCCGATCATCCGCAGAAAGCGTCCAAGCGTGAACTCGCCAAGGCTTTCGGCCTGAAAGGCGATAGCCGCGTCGAGCTCAAGCAGATGCTGCAGGAGCTCGAGCAGGAAGGCATGCTGCAGAAGAACCGCAAGTCGCTGATCCGGCCCGGTGCACTGCCGCCTGTCACCGTTCTCGATATCACCACGCGCGACAAGGACGGCGATCTGATCGGCCGGCCGGCGGAATGGCCTGAGGACCAGGGCGTGGCACCCGCCGTCGCCATCCGCCAACAATCGCCGGCAGGCCGCCAGGGCAAGGGCAAGGCGCCCGTCGCCGGGCTCGGCGACCGCATCCTGGCGAAAATCTTCCCGGCTGTCGATCGCGGCGGGCCGGCCTATACGGCGCGGATCATCAAGGTGATCGACAGGCGCCGCGGCGCCTCGATGGGCGTTTTCCGCATAGCACCCGGCGGCGGCGGCCGGCTGCTGCCGATCGAACGGCGCGGCGAGGAGATGGTAATCGATCCCGACTTCACCGGCGGCGCCACGGACGGCGATCTGGTCGAAGTCGAAGTCGCCCGTCTCGGCCGTTTCGGCCTGCCGCGCGCCAAGGTGCTTTCCGTCGTCGGTTCCGTCGGTTCGGAAAAGGCGATCTCGATGATCGCGATCCATGCGCACGGCATCCCGCATGTCTTCCCAACGGCCGTCATCGCCGAGGCGGACGCAGCAAGGCCCGCCAGCATGTCGCATCGCGAGGATTGGCGCGACGTGCCGCTGATCACCATCGACCCGGCCGATGCCAAGGACCATGACGACGCCGTTTATGCCGAGCCCGATCCCTCGCCCGACAATCCCGGCGGCGTCCTCGTCACCGTCGCGATCGCCGACGTCTCCTGGTATGTCCGACCCAATTCACCGCTCGACCGCGAGGCGCTGAAGCGCGGCAACTCGGTCTATTTCCCGGATCGCGTCGTGCCGATGCTGCCGGAGCGCATCTCCAACGATCTCTGCTCGCTGAAAGAAGGCGTCGACCGCCCGGCGCTCGCCGTGCGCATGAGCTTTTCCGGGGAAGGCCGCAAGATCGGCCACACTTTCCATCGCATCATGATGAAGAGTGCCGCCAAGCTCTCCTACCAGCAGGCGCAGGCGGCCATCGACGGGAAACCGGACGATCAGACCGGACCGATGCTCGAGCCGATCCTGAAGCCGCTCTGGCACGCCTATGAGGTGATGAAGCGCGGACGCGACCGGCGCCAGCCGCTGGAACTCGATATGCCGGAGCGCAAAATCCTCCTGAAGCCCGACGGCACGGTCGACCGGGTCGTCGTGCCGCCACGGCTCGATGCGCATAAGCTGATCGAAGAGATGATGATCCAGGCGAACGTCTGCGCCGCCGAGACGCTCGAAAAGAAGCGGCAGCCGCTGATCTACCGCATCCATGACGGCCCGACGCTTGCCAAGCAGGAGATCCTGCGCGAGTTCCTGGCCACGCTCGGCATCTCGCTTTCCAAGGGTGGCAACATGCGCGCCAACAACTTCAACGGCATTCTGGCGAAGGCGGACGGCACGCCGCATCAGACCATGGTGAGCGAGATGGTGCTGCGTTCGCAGAGCCAGGCGATCTACGGCCCGGAGAATATCGGCCATTTCGGCCTCAACCTGATGAAATACGCCCACTTCACCTCGCCGATCCGCCGTTATGCCGACCTTATCGTGCATCGCGCCCTCGTCGGCTCGCTCGGCTTCGGCGAAGGCGGCATCACGCCCGAAGAAGAGGCGGCGCTCGACGATATCGCCGCCGAAATCTCGACCTTCGAGCGCCGGGCCATGGCAGCCGAGCGCGAAACCATCGACCGGCTGATCGCGCACCACCTTAGCGGCCGCGTCGGCGAGGAATTTGCCGGGCGGGTTTCGGGCGTAACGAAATCGGGGCTTTTTATCGCCCTGCCGGACTATGGCGCCGACGGTTTCGTCCCTATATCTACGCTCGGCAGCGATTATTTCATCTATGACGAGGCGCATCAGGCACTCTCAGGTGAACGAACAGGACTCGGCTATCGCCTGGGCGACAGCGTCACCGTGAAACTTGCCGAAGCGATCCCGCTTGCCGGTGCACTGCGTTTCGAGATGACCAGCGAGGGCCGCGAAATGCCGGCGGCGGTGCGTTCCTTCCACAAGGCGGGGCGCCGCGACAGGGGCCAGGTTCGCAAGAAACCCGGAACGAGGCCGCCGCGCGGACGGTACTAAGGCGCGTCGCAATCTTTCAGATTGGCTCCCCCGCGCTATAGGTCCTTGTTTTCACGCATGTCGTTATCGCGAAACCGCTGCAGAGTTTCGCGCGACGTGTTTTAGATCCGAAGAGGAACATGCGATGAGTACACCGACCGATCCGGCCGCCGCCCGCTACGGCGATACGCCCGAGGTCGAGCGTCCGCTTGGGCGCTCCATCATGCGCGGGCTGATGAACCGCTGCCCGGCCTGCGGCAAAGGCAAGCTCTTTCGCGCCTTCCTGAAGCCGGTCGATCATTGCGCCACCTGCGGCGAGGCGATGCATCACCAACGCGCCGACGACCTGCCGCCCTATATCGTCATTCTCGTCCTCGGCCACGTCGTGGTCGGTGGCTATATGCTGACCGACCTGACTTTCGTGCTACCGGTCTGGGTCCATCTGGCCATCTGGGCGCCGATCACCGTCATCACCGCGCTTGCCTCGATCCAGCCGATCAAGGGCGGGGTCATCGGCCTGCAATGGGCGCTGCGCATGCACGGCTTCGGTGGCGAGAGCGACGGTCCGGACGATTATGACATCCCCGGCCGGCCGAATTAGCGCCTTCACCTTCCAGACATATTTAACGTGTAGTGCCAGCCCTCCACCGACCACCACCAAATGCGGGAGCCGACGATCCTCAAGACCTGACATGGTAAGCATTTCTTGCCCGAACGGGCTTTACATTCCGCAGATGGTCACTCACATCGGAAATACTGCGAAGCGGCATCCGTCACCTGGATTTGGCACGTCCGTGTCTATCTATCTGGCGGGATCGGCCGATTCGTTCGCGCACCTCTCTAAGGATGGATAAATGTCTCAGCCGAGAACCGGCACATCGGGCGATGTCGAAGAAATCCATTGGCCTTCTCTGGTGGCAGCCATCTCGTCCATATCAGCCGTTGGCATAGCAATCGGCCTCGGTCTGCCCCTCCTCAGCATCATCCTCGAAAAACGCGGCATCTCGTCCACCCTGATCGGGCTCAACACGGCGATGGCCGGGGTCGCGGCGATGGCCGCCGCACCGATCACCACCAAGCTCGCCCATAAGTATGGCGTGGCGCCGACAATGATCTGGGCCGTGCTGATTTCGGCACTGAGCGCGCTCGGCTTCTATTACGCCCAGGATTTCTGGATGTGGTTTCCGCTGCGTTTCGCCTTCCATGGCGCGACGACGACGCTGTTCATCCTCTCCGAATTCTGGATCAACGCCGCTTCGCCGCCGTCCAAGCGCGGCTTCGTGCTCGGCATCTATGCGACGGTGCTTTCGCTTGGCTTCGCGGCCGGACCGCTGCTGTTTTCGATCCTCGGCAGCGACGGCATCTTCCCCTTCCTGATCGGCGCCGGCGCCATCCTGCTTGCCGCCATCCCGATCTTCATCGCTCGCGACGAAAGCCCGGTGCTCGAGGAAAAACCGGAGCTGCATTTCATGCGCTACGTCTTCCTGGTGCCGACGGCGACGGCGGCCGTCTTCATCTTCGGCGCGGTCGAAGCGGGCGGGCTGTCACTTTTTCCGATCTTTGCCGTGCGCGCCCATTTCACCGAATCGCAGGCCGCACTGCTGCTCACCATGATGGGCGTCGGCAACGTCATCTTCCAGATCCCACTCGGCCTGCTTTCCGACCGCATCGCCGACAAGCGGCCGCTTCTGGCCGGCATGGCGCTGATGGGCTTCATCGGCTCGATGATGTTGCCACTGTTGCTCAACAACTGGCTGCTGATGGCCGGCCTCCTGCTTTTCTGGGGCGGCTGCGTCTCAGGCCTCTATACGGTCGGCCTCAGCCATCTCGGCTCGCGGTTGACGGGCTCCGATCTTGCAGCGGCCAATGCCGCCTTTGTCTTCTGTTATGCGATGGGAACCGTGGCCGGGCCGCAGGCGATCGGCGCGGCGATCGATGTCGCTGGAAATAACGGTTTTGCTTGGGCGATTGCCGCTTTCTTCGGTCTTTACGCCCTACTTTCCGGCATCAGACTGATGTTCATTCGAAAACGGGCTTGACTTTTCGGGCGGGATTCGTAGTTTCGCGCCAGAATTTGCCGTGGAGCCCATCCGGCTTCCACGGCTTTCATTTTCTTAAAGGCAGGACGACCATGGCCAAGGCTACAACAATCAAGATCAAGCTGCTGTCGACGGCCGACACCGGTTTCTTCTACGTCACCACCAAGAACAGCCGCACGATGACGGACAAGATGACGAAGACGAAGTACGACCCGGTTGCGAAG
Source organism: Rhizobium leguminosarum (assembly GCF_001679785.1). Taxonomy (NCBI): domain Bacteria; kingdom Pseudomonadati; phylum Pseudomonadota; class Alphaproteobacteria; order Hyphomicrobiales; family Rhizobiaceae; genus Rhizobium; species Rhizobium leguminosarum. The sequence continues at coordinate 894,736 of NZ_CP016286.1, read as the reverse complement.
AAGCATGTCGAGTTCAAGGAAACCAAGATCAAGTAATCACTTGGCCTGACGGATTTCAAAAAAAGCGCGCGCCCTCGGGTTGCGCGTTTTTTATTGCCCGGATTGATCGTCCTTAAAAATGATAGCGCAAACAGACAAAACGCCGCCCTTCCATCTTCGGGAAGTGGCGGCGTTTTCTTGAAAGGGGGTCGGCCAGCATGCAAAACGGCACGAGGAACCGCTATAACTTGCCTACTAGCCGACCGACCCCACGACCCAGGAGATGCGGCGGACCTGAGCATCATGGGGTATCGACAACTCCTCAACGGGAGCGCTTCTCTTATGAGCCGATAATTTGCGCAAAAATGAAAGAAAATCAACAAATTCTTAATGATGAATTTTCTGATCTTGATTCTATGGTTAAAAGTCCAGATTTGGGACATACAAAGATTGATCGGCTCTGCTTGACCTCGAAGCGTAGCGTTTCGCTCTTCGAAGAAATTCGACAATATAGCTTAACAACTTACGCCTCCCCTCCCCTTACGTGAGGTGACGTCGCCGCAATCTATTTGACCCTGTCGGCGGCAGGCATTTTTTATAGTCTTCATTTCATTTAGAGCTGCGGCCTGACACTCTCAAGACTATCGCGCGGCAACACATCCGCAGCAACGCGGTGAGTCCATTTTTGGGCTATTGAGTTGCGAAATTTTCGCCCCGCAGTGCACAGGCGAAAATTAAAAATCGGTAACAATTCGCTTACCGCAGTGGAAAACCCGCCAATGGCGCCTATTGGCGGCAAGTGATTCGTTACGCGGCTGCGGCGACCACACGGTTTCGGCCGGTATTCTTGGCCTCGTAAAGAGCGAGATCCGCCTGTTTCATCAGCTGATCCGGTGTCAGCACCGACGTAATGCGCGAGGCGATGCCGAAGGAAGCAGTGACGTTCAGTGCTTCCCCGGCGTGTTTCAGCATGAAGGGAGCGTTTTCGATCGCCGCACGCAGGCGCTCGGCGACGGCGGCGGCAATTTCCGGCGAGGTGTCGGGCATCACGACGACGAATTCCTCTCCGCCGTAGCGGCAGGCAAGATCGGCGCCGCGGATGGTCGACCGGACGCGATTTGAAAATTCCCGCAGCACCTCGTCGCCGCCGTCATGGCCGTAGGTGTCGTTCACATGCTTGAAGCGGTCGATATCGGTGATCAGCACCGAAAGTGGCCGGCCCCGCGCCATCGAACGGTTGAAGAGCACGTTCAGGTGATTGTCGAGATAGCGCCGGTTATAAAGGCCGGTCAGTGGATCGGTCACGGCAAGCTCGATCGTCTGCTTGACGCTGGCGCGCAGGCGGTCGTTATAGCGCTTGCGGCGGATCTGCGTCAGGCTGCGGGCAACCAGTTCGTTGGGATCGACCGGGCGGATGATGTAGTCGTTGACGCCGAGATCGAGCGCGCGCACGACCATTTCGTCAGCGCCTTGCTCGGTGATGATCAGGATCGGCAGGAAGCGCGTGCGTTCCAGCGAGCGCAGCTGCGAGCAAAGGCGAAGCGGATCGTAATCGTCGAAGTTGGCGTTGACGATGACGAGATCGAACGCGCTCTCGGCCGCCTCGAAGAGCGCGGCCTGCGGATCGGAGAGGGCAAGCACGTCGGCGACGGGCTTCAGCGCCTTGACGATGCGCTCCTGCGAATTGGCGCGGCCGTCGACCAGCAGGACCTGAGCGGTCTCGTCGGCGCGGCCCTCGCCTGCCCGCGTGAGGTCGTCGATGCCCATCGTATGGGCGGTGTCGGCGCGGATGCGCAGCTCATCGCTCAACGTCTTCAGCCGCAGCAGGCTCTTCACCCGGGAGATCAGTTGCAGATCGTTGACCGGCTTGGTGAGAAAATCGTCGGCACCAGCCTTCAGGCCGCGCACGCGATCGGTCGGCTGGTCGAGCGCGGTGACCATGACGACGGGAATATGGGCGGTCTTCTGGCTGGCCTTCAGCCGCTCGCAGACCTCGAAACCGTCTATGCCGGGCATCATGATGTCGAGCAGGATGAGATCGACCTGGTTGCGCTCGCAGATCGCCAGTGCCGTGTAGCCGTCCGCTGCGGTCATCACGTCGAAATACTCCGCAAGCAGCCGCGCTTCGAGCAGCTTCACGTTGGCCGGAATATCGTCAACCACCAGTATTCGCGCAGTCATCAGCGTCTTTCCGATGCGTCAGGCATCGCCCAGATAGGTCTTGATCGTCTCGATGAATTTCGGAACCGAGATCGGCTTGGAAACATAGGCCTCGCAGCCGCCCTGGCGGATCCGCTCCTCGTCGCCCTTCATCGCGAAAGCCGTAACGGCGATGACGGGAATCACGTGCAACTCGTCGTCTTCCTTCAGCCATTTCGTGACTTCGAGGCCGGAGACCTCGGGAAGCTGAATATCCATCAGGATGAGGTCGGGGCGATGCTTACGCGCCAGATCGAGCGCCTCCATGCCGTTTCTGGTCTGGATCGTCGTATAGCCGGACGCCTCGATGAGGTCGCGAAAGAGCTTCATGTTGAGCTCGTTATCTTCTACAATCATCACCTGTTTGGGCATGACAAGCTGTCCCTACGTCCGTTCGCGCAGCGGTTCGTCCCATGAGAAAGGCACATGCGGACAAAAGCTGCGTGAAACCGATAGCGCACGCTACCGGTATTTGGTTGAAGAAAAGGTAACTTACCCAGCGAAATGCAAAGCAACTTCAAGACTTCGAAACAACAGGCCGCCGACCCGCACGAGACAGCGATCGCCGTGCTCGGCTGGCTTGCCGACGATCCCGACATGTTCGGCCGCTTCCTCGCCCTGACGGGGGTGGCGCCCGGCCAGGTGCGCAACGCCGTCGACGATCCGGGATTCCTTGCCGGCTTGATGGATTTCCTGATGAACCACGAACCGACGGCGATGGCCTTCTGCGCGGCGAGCGGGATCAGCCCGGAGACCGTGACGGCCGCCTGGCGGCATTTCTCGTCACCGGGCCTCGATTCCGGAGAATACTGACCGTGACCTCCGGGGAACTCGACATCTCGCATATCCGCCTCGGCGAACGGCCGTTGATCGTCTGTGACGTCGACGACGTCGTGCTGCAGTTCATCGGTCCCTTCCAGCTTTTCCTTCAGAGCCAGGGCCACGCGTTTCTGCCGCGATCGTTCCGGCTGCATGGCAACATCGTCTCGCGAGCCGACGGCGTGGAGATCGAGGATCAAGAGGTCAGCCGGCTGATCGAGGAGTTCTTCGATGCCCAAGAGCTGTGGCAGACGCCGCTCGACCGCGTCGTCGAAACGCTCGACCGGCTTTCGGAAGAGGCCGATGTGCTTTTCCTGACAGCCATGCAGCCACGGTTCCAGGACCAGCGCCGTCGCCTGCTCGACAGGATGGGCCTGCTCTTTCCGCTGCTTGCCACCGAACAACCCAAAGGGCCGATCGTTCACGCATTGCATGCCAGCCGCTCCCTTCCCGTCGTCTTCATTGATGATATGGCGCGCAATCTGCATTCCGTCAGAGATCACGTCGCCGATTGCCTGCTGATTCACCTGATGCCGAACTCGCCCGTCCATCGTTTCGCACCGGCCGCCGCTGACGACATCACCCGCGCCACCGACTGGACGCATGCGGCCGAGCTGATCGAGGCGCATTTTGTTTCCGGCACCTTCACGCACGCAGTTCCAGCCGCATGAGCGGACGGCCGTCCTTGCGCCGTGCTACCGTCTCGAAACCGGCGGCATCGAAGATCGCCGTCGAGCCGATGCAGAGTGTCACGGATTTCGACTGCTTCACATGATCGATCGGACAGGCTTCGAGCAGCCGCGCTCCCTGGCGCCGCGCATGGTCGATCGCCTCGGCGAGCAGACGGTGGCTCATTCCCTTGCCGCGCAGTTTGGGCAGCAGGAAGAAGCAACTGACGACCCAGATGGATGGATCATGCGCATCGCCCTCATCGAGCGGCCGCGAGACGGTGCGCGGCGAATTGAACTGCGGCACGTCGTGGCGCGGCCCGACCTGCACCCAGGCGACCGGCGCGCCGTCGGCATAACAGAGGATGCCAGGCGGCGGACCCGCCTTGATCCGCTCCCGCATATGCGCCTTGCGCTCGTTGGCCGCCATCTTGGTCCTCACCGCATGCGGCAGGCGCAACGCGACGCACCAGCAATTATAGAAGCCACCCTGCGGCCCGAACACGATTTCGAAATCGTCCCAGCGTTCTGGCGTTACCGGCTCGAAACGAAGATCGTTATCCAAAGGCAAAGCTTCCACCCTCTCTTGAGACTCGGAAGCTTAAGGCGTAATCTCCGGCCGTTCAATCTTTGTTCCCATGATGACGCCCACGCCTGACAAGACACCCGGCTTCTGTCGCGACTGCCTTGCCGAGCAGAAGGGCGAGGCGCGCCGTTGCGTTTCTTGCGGCAGCCCGCGCCTCGTGCGCCATCGCGAACTCTACGCCTTGACGCTCGCCCATATCGACTGCGACGCCTTCTACGCAGCCGTCGAGAAACGCGACAATCCCGAGCTTGCCGACAAGCCTGTCATTATCGGCGGCGGCAAACGCGGCGTCGTCTCCACCGCCTGCTATATCGCCCGTATCGATGGCGTGCGGTCCGCCATGCCGATGTTCAAGGCGCTGGAAGCATGCCCTCAAGCGATCGTCATCCGCCCCGACATGGAGAAATATGTCCGGGTCGGACGGCAGGTGCGCGCCATGATGCAGGATCTGACGCCGCTGGTGCAGCCGCTATCGATCGACGAGGCCTTCCTGGAGCTCGGCGGAACCGAGAGGCTGCATCACGATCCGCCGGCGCGCACGCTCGCCAAATTCGCCCGTCGCATCGAAAGGGAGATCGGCATCACCGTTTCGGTCGGGCTTTCCTATTGCAAATTCCTCGCCAAGGTCGCCTCCGATCTGCAGAAGCCACGCGGCTTTTCGGTCATCGGCCGCGAGGAAGCGGTCGAGTTCCTGGCGCCGCGTCCCGTCACCACGATCTGGGGCGTCGGCAAGGCCTTTGCGGCGATGCTGGAGGCGGACGGTATCCGCACCATCAGCCAGTTGCAGCAGATGGAGGAAAACGACCTGATGCGCCGCTACGGCAGTATCGGCCAGCGGCTCGCCCGATTGTCGCGCGGCATCGACGACCGCGAAGTGCATCTCAATGATGCGGCCAAGAGCGTTTCGTCCGAGACCACCTTCTTTGACGACATCTCGCGTTACAACGATCTGGTGCCGATCCTGCGCAACCTCTCCGAAAAGGTCTCCTGGCGGCTGAAGAAAAACGGCATTGCCGGCCAGACCGTGGTCTTGAAGATGAAGACCGCCGATTTCAAATCGCGCACCCGCAACCGCAAGCTCGAAGACCCGACCCAGCTTGCCGACAGGATCTTCCGCACCGGCCTCGAGCTTCTCGAAAAAGAGACCGACGGTACGAAGTTCCGCCTGATCGGCATCGGCGTCACCGATCTCGGCGATGCCGGCCGCGCCGATCCGCCCGATCTCATCGACCAGCAATCGGGCCGGCGGGCGGCGGCCGAAGCGGCGATGGACAAGCTGCGTGACAAGTTCGGCAAGAAGACGGTCGAGACCGGCTACACCTTCGGCAACGGCAAGCGCGATCACTAGGTGTTTAGTCCCGGCATTTGATGGATAGGATCGATGATGAATCGATCTGGCTCGGAAGTCCACCTTTTGCAGATGAACTCGTAGGGGGTGAGGCCCTTTAGTGTCTTGAGCCTGCGCCCAAAATTGTAGGCGTCGATGAAGTCGGCGAGATGCTTTTTCAGTTGTGCGTGATCGTCGTAGTGGAAGCGCTTGACAGTCGCTTCCTTGATCGTCCGGTTCATCCGCTCGACCTGCCCATTGGTCCATGGGTGCTTAACCTTTGTCAGGCGATGCTCGATCTCGTATTCCTCACAGACTCGGTCGAAGATGTGCTGGAAGGCATTTTGGTCACAGGCCCGGTTGGTGAACTGGATGCCATTATCGGTCAGGATAGTATGGATGGTGTAGGGCACCGCCGCGATCAGGTTGCGCAGGAACTGGGCGGCATTCATCTTGCCAGCTTTGGCATAGAGCTCAGCGAAGGCGAACTTGGACGTGCGATCAATCGCCACGAAGAGATAGAGCTTGCCCTCAGCCGTCTGCACCTCGGCAATATCGACGTGGAAGTAGCCGATCGGGTAGCTTTTGAACTTTTTCTTCGGTTCTTTGTCGCCTTTCACTTCCGGCAGGCGTGAAATGCCGTGGCGCTGCAGACACCTGTGCAGGGACGAACGTGTCAGATGCGGGATCGTCGGTTGAAGGGCATAGAGGCAGTCATCAAGAGGCAGCAATGTATGCCTGCGAAAGGCGACGATGACGGCTTCTTCTTCAAGGGAGAGGATTGTCGAATGCGGGTCCTTCGGGCCTGTCGGAAGATCGGCCAATGATGTCCGTCTCTTCCATTTGGCTATTGTCTTCTGATTGACCCCATACCGCTTTGAAAGCGCTCTCAGGCTCTCTTCACTATTTTGTATTGCTCGACGGATTGCCTCTGTCGTTGTGGCGCTCCCGTGTAGAACCTGGCCCATAGTGCCTCCCTCCATTCTAAGGAAAATAATGCACCATCAAATGCCGGGACTAAACACCTAGCGCATAACCCCGAAAATCGGAATCGATTTTCGGAAAGGATTATGCGCAGATTCAAAGTGATAGAGCGTCCTTAGCGCGTCTGAAGACGCGCGGCGCTCTAACGCGTGAAACCTGCGGGGGATCCAGCCTATAAAATCTTCGTTAAACTTCGTCCCATAATGTGCCGGGCAAGTATTGCGTATGGTTGGGTATCATGTTCTCGCGTCTCGTCTTCGGCCTCGGCTTGCTGTCGGCCACCGCACTCGTGCACCCCGCTCTTGCCGCGGATGCGCGCACGCTGCAGATCATCGTCTCGAAGGACAAGCAGTCGCTTGCGGTCTATGATGGCACCGAGGTCGTCGCGACCTCGAAGGTCTCGACCGGCAAGGACGGCCACACGACGCCGAGCGGCATATTTTCGGTGCTGGAAAAGCAGAAATACCACGAATCCAATCTCTATTCCAACGCCCCGATGCCGTTCATGCAACGGCTGACCTGGTCAGGCATCGCGCTGCACGAATCCAATTCGGTGCCGCGTTATCCGGCCTCGCATGGCTGCGTGCGCATGCCCGGCACCTTCGCAAAAATGCTCTATGGGATGACCGACCGCGGTGTCCCCGTCATTATCAGCGACGGTGAACTGGCGCCGCAACCGATCGACCATCCGACGCTTTTCCATCCGGATGCACCGGCGGCGATGCCGCTGCTTTCGGATGTCGAGCTGCGGCCCTCCATGCCCGACGGCCTCGGGGAGCCGGTACAGGTGGCGATGAACGACACGGCTGCGATGCCGATGCCGGCCGTGCCGCCGATTGCAGCGCCCGAACCCGAGCCGCCGTCCGAGCCGATCAGCATGCTCGTTACGCGACGGACACTGCGCGAGACGGTGATCGACATCCAGACCCTGCTCAACCAGCTCGGCTTTTCCGCCGGCAATCCGGACGGCTTGCTCGGTCCGTCGACCGTGCAGGCGATCAAGGCTTTCAAGACATTGCGGCCGACGGAATTCGGCGCCGACAGGAACCTGGTCTCAGACACGCTCCTCAGGGAAGTCTATGCCGCGGCAGGCAAGGGCGAGCCGCCGAACGGCGTCATCATGGTGCGGCAGGCTTTCAAGCCCCTCTTCGAAGCGCCGGTGACGATCGCCGATCCGGGACTGGCGCTCGGCACGCATTTCTTCACGTTGCATGCCGTCGATGCAAAGGCCGGCACAGCGGACTGGCTCAGCATCACGCTTGAGAACAATCTCTCCCGCGAAACGATGAAGCGGCTCGGCATCACCAATCAGGAAAGCTCGATCATCACAGGCAAGCCGATCGCCCGTTCGCTCAGCCGGATTAGCATCCCCGATGAGACCCGCCGCAAGATCGACGCCCTCATCGCGCCGGGCTCGACGCTGACGATCTCAGATACCGGCCTCGGCCTGGAGACCGGCGAAGGCACGGATTTCATCACCATCACCCGCGGGTGATCAGACGAGCTCGACGTCGACGACCCCCGGGGCGGCGCGAAGGGCGGCGGCAATCTCCGGCGTGATGCGGTATTTCTCCGGCAGCGCCACTTCCACCTCGCGTTTGCCATCCTCCTTGATGACGATGAAGGAGACGAGGCCGTCGCCCTTGGCGTTCAGATGGCCGGCGACCATCCGCAGCGGTCCGGAATCGCGGACATAGACGCGCAGCGCCTTCTGCATCTGCAGTGACTTTTCCTCCAGCGACTGGATCGTCTGGATGCGCAGGCCGATGCCCTCCGGCCGCTCCTCGCCCGTCGCAGTCAGCACGAAGGATTTTCCCGATTCGAGCACGTCGCGATACTGGTTCAGCATTTCCGAAAACAGCACCGCTTCGAACTGGCCCGAAGAATCGGAGAAGACGATGATGCCCATCTTGTTGCCGGTGCGAGTCTTGCGCTCCTGCTTCGAGATGACGGTACCGGCAAGCCGCGCATTGGCCGCGCCCTGTTTGATGGCGGCGGAAAACTCGGCAAAGGTCTGCACCCGCATCTTCTGCAGGATGTTGTTGTAGGAATCGAGCGGGTGGGCCGTCAGATAGAAGCCCAGCACCTGGAATTCCTTGAGCAGCCGCTCGGAGGGGAGCCAGGGCGAGAACGGCGGCAGGGAGATCTTCTCAGGCCCCGACGTCAGCGTACTGCCGAAAATATCCGACTGGCCGCTCAGCTTGTTCTCCTGGGCGCGCTGGGCATAACCGAGAACACGGTCGAGGCCGGCTGCCAGCTGGGCGCGGTCCATGTCGAAACAATCGAAGGCGCCGGCATAGATCAGGCTTTCGAGCACGCGACGATTGACCTGGCGCGGATCGATGCGCAGGCAGAAATCCTCGATGCTGGCAAAGGGCTTGTCGCCACGCACCTCGACGATATGGTCGACGGCGGATTCGCCGACGCCCTTGAGGGCGGCGAGCGCGTAATAGATGCGGTTGTCGCCGGTCTCGAAATGGCGGAAGGAGCTCTGCACCGAGGGTGCGATCACCTCGATGCCGAGGCGCTTGGCATCCTGACGGAAATCATTGACCTTTTCGGTGTTGGACATGTCGAGCGTCATCGAGGCGGCGAGGAATTCGACCGGGTAATGCGCCTTCATGTAGGCCGTCTGGTAGGAGACGATGGCATAGGCGGCGGCATGCGACTTGTTGAAGCCGTAATTGGCGAACTTCGCCAGCAGTTCGAAGATATTGTCGGCCTGCGGCTTCGATACGCCATTCTTGACCGCGCCAACGACGAAGCGTTCGCGCTGCTGGTCCATCTCGGCCTTGATCTTCTTGCCCATGGCGCGGCGCAGAAGGTCGGCTTCGCCAAGCGAATAGCCTGATAGTACCTGGGCGATCTGCATCACCTGTTCCTGATAAACGATGACGCCTTGCGTTTCCTTGAGCAGGTGGTCGATCATCGGATGGATCGATTCCAGCTCTTCTTCGCCGTGCTTGCGGGCATTGTAGGTCGGGATATTCTCCATCGGGCCAGGACGATAGAGCGCCACCAGCGCGATGATGTCCTCGATGCAGTCCGGCTTCATGCCGATCAGCGCCTTGCGCATGCCGGCACTTTCCACCTGGAACACGCCGACCGTCTCGCCGCGCGACAGCATCTCGTAGGTCTTCTTGTCGTCGAGAGGAATGGCCGCGAGATCGACCTTGACGCCAAGCTTGGCGACGAAATCGACCGCGACCTTCAGCACGGTCAGCGTCTTCAGGCCGAGGAAGTCGAACTTGACGAGACCTGCCTGCTCCACCCATTTCATGTTGAACTGGGTGACCGGCATGTCCGAACGCGGATCGCGATACATCGGCACCAGCTTGGAAAGCGGCCGGTCGCCGATGACGATGCCGGCGGCATGGGTCGAGGCATGGCGGTAAAGCCCCTCGATCTTCTGGGCGATATCAAGCAGCCGCGCGACAACAGGTTCCTTTGCCGCCTCCTCCTGCAGCTTCGGCTCCTCCTCGATCGCCTTGGACAGCGGCGTCGGATTGGCGGGATTGTTCGGCACGAGTTTGCAGATCTTGTCGACCTGGCCATAGGGCATTTCCAGCACGCGGCCGACGTCGCGAAGGGCGGCGCGCGCTTGCAGCGAACCGAAAGTGATGATCTGCGCCACCTGCTCGCGGCCATACTTGGCCTGGACATAGCGGATCACCTCTTCGCGGCGGTCCTGGCAGAAATCGATGTCGAAGTCCGGCATCGAGACGCGTTCCGGATTGAGGAAGCGCTCGAAGAGCAGCGAAAAACGCAAGGGATCGACGTCGGTGATCGTCAATGCATAGGCGACCAGCGAGCCGGCGCCCGAACCGCGGCCGGGACCGACCGGAATGTCATGCTGCTTGGCCCATTTGATGAAGTCGGCAACGATCAGGAAGTAACCGGGAAAACGCATGCGCTCGATGACGCTGAGCTCGAAATCCAGCCGTTCGCGATAATCCTTTTCCTCGTAACCCGGCGACATGCCGAGCGTTGCAAGCCGCATATCCAGTCCTTCGACCGCCTGGCGGCGCAGCTCGCTCGCCTCGGCGCGTTCGGCCTCCTCGGCATCGTCGGTCGCCCCGGTGAAGCGTGGCAGGATCGGCTTTCGCGTCTTCAGCACGAAGGAGCAGCGCGTGGCAATCTCGATCGTATTTTCCAGTGCTTCCGGCAGGTCGGCGAAAAGCTTGACCATCTCGGCCCGGCTCTTCAGATAGTGATCCGGCGTCAGGCGAAAGCGGCTGTCGTCGGAGACGATGGCGTTGTGCGCGACCGCCATCAGCGCATCATGGGCGTCGTAATCGTCGCGGGTCGGAAAGAAGGCCTCGTTGGTCGCAACCAGCGGCAGGTCGTGGGCATAGGCGAGCCCGATAATCTTCTGCTCGTGCCGCTTGTCGTAGGTGCCGTGCCGCTGCAGCTCGACATAGAGCCTATCGCCGAAGAGGCGCTTGAGCGTGAGCAGCCGGGCTTCCGCCTGAGCGGGATGGCCTTCCTTGATCGCCACGTCGACCGGCCCGGTCAAGGCGCCGCTCAATGCGATCAGCCCTTCCGTGCCTGCCTCCTCAAGCCAGGAGGCGCTGATATGAACGGCCTGGTTGCTCTCGCCGCCGAGATAGGCCCGGCTGACAAGATCGACCAGCCGTTCGTAACCGGCATCCGTCGCGGCAAGAAGAACGATCGCCGGCAGCTTGACCAGGGCCTGCTGGCCGCCGCGCTTTTCCGTTTCCAACCCGTCTCCCATATCGATCGAGACCTGACAGCCGATGATCGGCTGCAGGCCGTCCTCCATCGCCTTCTGGGAGAATTCGAGGGCGACAAACAGATTGTTGGTGTCGGTAATCGCAATCGCCGGCTGGCTGTCGCCGGTCGCCTTGTAGAGGATCTTCTTCAGCGGCAGGGCGCCCTCGAGAAGCGAATAGGCGGAATGGACCCTCAGGTGGATGAAACCCGGCGTACCGCCGGTCGCCTCACCCGTTGAACCCTTTGCCGTATCCGCCATAACATGCCTTCCCAATCACCCGAATGAATCGGACGCATTGTCGGCATAGAGGGCGATGATGTCCAGAAGAAGTCCCGCGTCCGGACCGCATGATTACCATGCGGTCCCCTGAAAAGTTTAGAGCGCCATGACGATGAGCGAGAAGCTGGCAACGAACATTGCGATGGAGGTGAATGCTGCGATATCACGGATCATGTCAGTCATCGGGCTCTCCTTTACTCGTTATGTTTTCAATTTGTTCCATGTATGTTCTGTTGTCAACAGGAATCTTTTCCTTCTTTCTTGTGTTCGAAAATCCCAGGAAATAGGCGACGAATCGGCTAAGGGCCGGCGCCCGATGTGATCGGCAGCAGCCTTGCCCTTTCCCGATCCGCCGCAGATCGGTCATGGTGCTCAGGCGGCAGACCTCCTCAGGGCGACTCTTTATTTCTCACCTATGTTCCCTTTTTGTTCTTTACATACCGCGGCATATTTGCCAGCATCGGGCCGAGAGGAGAATGACATGCTCGATATTGCGATGCTGAACGAATTCGTCGTGGAGGCGAAGGCTGCGACCTATGTCGGCGGCGGCGTGGCGCGCGCGTCCTGTCGGCCGGGTGCCCACGATATCGGTTACGAACGCGGCGACTGGCGCTATCTCGACAGCTATTTCGGCGGGACCGATTTCGCCGGACAGGAAGTGGTGTGGCTTGCCGACGAGCCCGTCTGGGCGATGAATTATTTCGGCTGCGTCATTGCGCCTGAGCTCATCGACGGCACAGCAGCCGGAGCAGTGATCAAGGCCGCACTTTCGGCGATGTATCGCGAGGGCCGGTTTCTTGGCGGGATGGAATTCGACCATCCGTTCGGCCGCTATATCGACAGCAGCGAAGGCGGCTGCGAGCGGTTCATCGGCCACGAATGCATCATGGTCGATGGCCAGAAGGCCTATATGCTCGATTATCGCGGCGGGCTGGTCATCCCCTGATTATGGCCCACGGCTGTTCTGTTAAAAGTGCATAATATCCCGCCAGGAGGTCGGCGAGATTAGCCCTCATCCGGCTGCCTCCACCTCTGCCTGGGGCGAGACGAGTGGCTCGACCCCGGTAGGTTAGTGCCCGTCCACAAACGGTAAACCACTGAAATTATTGGAGGAATAGCGATATTGCGACGGGCAAAGCCCGGCGGTTTCAGGTATACTTTAGATCAAGCCATTGATTCTAAAGACAAACCCGCAACCGCCGGAGCCGACAATGCGCCAAGAACGCACCGTCCAAGCCAATATATTCGATCTTTTCGCCGAACACGAGATCGGCCGCGAGCTGAAAGCCATGTCGCAATGGCTGGATGAGCATCGTGATCTGCTCGGGCTGGTAGCGCAGGACCTGCGCCGCCACGGCGTCAAGGAGACCGGCCGCGAGGGCCTGCCGGCGGAGGCCGTGCTGCGTTGCGCCCTGCTCAAACAACACCGTCAGTTGAGTTATGAGGAGTTGGCCTTTCATCTGGAAGATTCCGCCTCGTTCCGGGCCTTTGCCCGGCTGCCGTGGGGGTGGAACCCGAAGAAGTCGGTCTTGCACAAGACGATCAGCGCGATCCGGGCCGGGACCTTTGAAGCGATCAATCGCGTGCTGTTGACGAGCGCCCGGCAGGACAAGGTGGAACGCGGCAAGGTCGTGCGCATCGACAGCACCGTCACTTCGGCGCTGATGCACGAACCGAGCGACAGTAGTCTTTTGTGGGACTGCGTGCGGGTGATGGTGCGGCTGTTGCAGCAGGCGGCTTCCTTGGGCAGCGCCATCTCATGGCACGATCACTGCCGCGCGGCGAAGAAGCGATCCCGGGCGATCCAATTTACCCGCGGTCGTCCGAAACGAGTTCAGCACTATCGCGCGCTGCTCAGGATCACGCGCACCACCTTGAGCTATCTCGAACAGGCGGCGGCGCAACTGCCCTTGGCGGCGGGCCCGGCGGTCGAACTCTGGCAGGCCCAACTCCGCCACTATAAGCCGCTGATCGAACGGATCATCGCCCAGACCGAGCGGCGGGTCCTGGCCGGCGAGGCGGTGCCGGCTGGCGACAAGCTGGTCAGTTTGTTCGAGCCGCATGCCGACATCATCGTCAAAGGCAGCCGCGACGTCGAGTATGGCCATAAGATCAATTTGACCACCGGCACAAGCGGGCTGATCCTCGACCTCGTCGTCGAAACCGGCAACCCGGCCGACAGCGAGCGCTTGCTGCCGATGCTGGAACGCCACATCGGCATCTGGGGCGAGGCGCCGCGTCAGGCGGCGGCCGACGGCGGCTATGCCAGCCGCGATAATTTGAGCCGAGCCAAAGCCTGGGGCATCTGCGACATGGCCTTCCACAAGAAGTGCGGCCTCAGGATCGAAGACATGGTCAAGAGCCGCTGGGTCTATCGCAAGCTGCGCAACTTCCGCGCCGGCATCGAGGCCGGCATCTCCTGCCTCAAACGCGCCTACGGCTTGGGGCGCTGCACCTGGCGTGGGCTCGACCACTTCAAGGCTTATGTCTGGTCCTCGGTGGTCGCATACAATCTCGCCCTCTTCGCCCGCCTCAGGCCGACCTGACATCCCATGTCGCCAGCCAAAACCGGACCGGCGTGACGCCGGCAGTTGCCAATGCGCGCATGTCCACCAGAAATCCTGGCCGCCGCAATTAGCACCCATGAGCCACACCGCATGGCTTCAAAGCGGCCACCAAGCGGAACCCAAGTGCGCTGCAAGCTCAAGAAAACCAGCGTTTATGGACGGAAACTAGTTTAGGGTGAGGGGCAGTCACCAGCGTCAACCGGACTGCCATGGACCGCAGTCTCAGAAATCGACGATCTTGCCATCGGAGATCGTCACGCGCCGATCCATGCGGCGGGCGAGCTCGTGATTGTGGGTGGCGATGAGAGCAGCAAGGCCGGACTGGCGCACCAGCGCTTCCAGCGCGTCGAAGACATAGCTTGCCGTCTCAGGGTCGAGATTGCCGGTCGGCTCGTCGGCAAGAAGCAGGGTCGGCGCATTGGCGACGGCGCGAGCAATCGCAACGCGCTGCTGCTCGCCGCCGGAAAGCTCGCCGGGGCGATGCGAGCCACGATGGCCGATGCGCATATAATCGAGAAGCTGGCCGGCCCGCTCTCCGGCTTCCTTCCAGGAAAGCCCGGCGATCAGCTGCGGCATCATGATGTTTTCGAGCGCCGAGAATTCCGGCAGCAGGTGGTGGAACTGATAGACGAAGCCGATTTCGCTGCGGCGGATGGCGGTGCGTTTCTCGTCGCTCAGGCCGTCACAGGCATGGCCGTTGATGTTGACCTCACCGCCGTCCGGATGCTCCAGCAGGCCGGCGACATGCAGCAGTGTCGACTTGCCGGTGCCGGAAGGGGCGACGAGAGCGACAATCTCTCCCTTCGATATTGAAAAATCCGCGCCCTTCAGGATCGAGAGCAGCGTACCGCCCTGCCCGTAATGGCGCTCGACGCCGGTAAGCTGGAGAACGACGTTGCGTTTCATGAAGGCGGCATTCCTTATTCGTAGCGCAGGGCCTGCACCGGATCGAGCTTGGAGGCACGCCAGGCGGGGAAGATGGTCGCGATGAAGGACAGCGTCAGCGCCATGACGACGATCGAGATCGTTTCGCTCAGATCCATCTCGGCCGGCAGCTGGCTGAGGAAATAGACCTGCGGATTGAAGAGCACGGTGCCGGAGATCCAGGAGAAGAACTGGCGGACGGATTCGATGTTGACGCAGACGAGAACGCCGAGCAGCACACCGGCAATAGTGCCGACGATGCCGATCGCCGCCCCGGTCATGAAAAAGATGCGCATGATCGCGCCGGCGCTGGCGCCCATGGTGCGCAGGATGGCGATATCGCTGCCCTTGTCCTTCACCAGCATGATCAGGCCGGAGATAATATTCAGCGCCGCGACAAGCACGATCAGAGTCAGGATCATGAACATGACGTTGCGCTCGACCTGCAGCGCCGAGAAGAAGGTCTGGTTGCGCTGGCGCCAGTCGGTGATGGCGATCTGGCGGCCGGCCGCTTCCTCCACCTTGGGCCTCAGATCGTCGATATCGTCGGGATTGTCGACGAAGAGCTCGATCGACTGCACCAGCCCCTCGGCATTGAAATAGAGCTGCGCTTCCTCGAGCGGCATGAAGATGATCGAGGAGTCATATTCCGACATGCCGATCTCGAAGAGGCCGGAGATCTTGTAGGATTTGATGCGAGGGCTGACGCCCATCGGCGTAATGTCTCCATCTGGTGACGTCAGCGTAATAAGATCGCCAACGCGCAGACCGAGTTGGTCGGCCATGCGGCTGCCGATCAGCACGCCGTCGCCAGAGGCATACCCCACCATATCGCCTGATTTGATGTTGTCGGAGACCGTCTTGAGCTTGGTCAGATCCTCGGCGCGGGCGCCGCGCACCAGAGCGCCGGTGCTGCCGCCGGCCTGGGCGGAGGCGAGCACCTGGCCTTCCACGAGCGGTAGCGCCATCTTGACGCCCGGTACGGCGGCGAGCTTGCTGCTGAGGACAGGATAATCGGTGAAGGGGCCGTCGACCGGCTGGACGATCATGTGACCGTTGATGCCGAGGATGCGCGAGACGAGCTCGGTGCGAAAGCCGTTCATCACGGCCATGACGATGATCAGCGTCGCAACGCCGAGCATGATGCCGACGAAAGAGAAGCCGGCGATGACCGATATGAAGGCTTCCTTGCGGCGGGCGCGCAGATAACGCCACGCCACGAGGCGTTCAAAGGTGGAAAATGGCTTGCCAGCCGGACCCAAGCCGGATTTCGAACTCCGGTCCACTGCTGTCTCTGCCATTTCGCCTCCGTTTCCTTAAGCCACGAACCGATTGATCGCCGCTTCGATGGTCATCGTTTCGCGGGCGCCGGTCTTGCGGTCCTTCACTTCCACTTCGCCGTTTGCGACCGCGCGCGGGCCGGCGATGATCTGGACGGGCACACCGATCAGGTCGGCGGTCGCGAATTTCGTGCCGGCCCGGTCGTCGGTATCGTCATAGAGCACATCCTTGCCGGCCTTGGTCAGCGCGGCATAGATCAGCTCGCAGGTATCGTCACAGGCTTGATCGCCCGCCTTCATGTTGATCACAACGATATCGAAGGGCGCGACCGATGCCGGCCAGATGATTCCGTTATCATCATGCGATGCTTCGATGATGGCGGGAACAAGGCGTGTCGGGCCGATACCGTAGGAACCCATGTGAACGAAGTGTTCCTTGCCATCAGGTCCCTGCACTTTCGCGCCCATCGGCTCGGAATATTTCGTACCGAAATAGAAGATATGGCCGACCTCGATACCCCGCGCCGACAGGCGGTCGCCTTCGGGAACGGCGTTGAAGGCCGCCTCGTCGTGCATTTCCGAGGTCGCCGCATAGAGCGAGGTCCATTTGTCGAAGATCGCCTGCAGGCCCTCGACACTGTCGAAATCGGTGTGTTCGCCAGGAATATCGAAATCGACGAAATCCTTGTGGCAGAAGACTTCGGATTCGCCGGTATCGGCGAGGATAATGAATTCATGGCTGAGCTTGCCGCCGATCGGGCCGGTGTCGGCGCGCATCGGAATGGCGCGCAGGCCGAGCCGGTCGAAAGTTCTGAGATAGGCGGCGAACATCTTGTTATAGGAATGCTCCGCCGCTTCGCGCGTCAGATCGAAGGAATAGGCATCCTTCATCATGAATTCGCGCGAGCGCATGGTGCCGAAGCGCGGACGGATCTCATCACGGAACTTCAGCTGGATATGATAGAGATTGAGCGGCAGGTCCTTGTAGGACTTGACGGAGGAGCGGAAAATATCCGTCACCATCTCCTCGTTGGTCGGGCCGTAGAGCATCGGCCGATCCTGACGGTCCTTGATGCGCAGCATCTCCTTACCATAGGCGTCGTAGCGGCCGCTTTCCTGCCAGAGTTCGGCCGATTGCAGCGTCGGCATCGACAGCTCGATGGCGCCGGCGCGGTTTTGCTCGTCGCGGATAACGGCGTTGACCTTGTCGAGCACACGCTTGCCGAGCGGCAGCCAGGAATAAATGCCCTGCGACTGCTGGCGGATCATGCCGGCGCGCAGCATCAGCCGGTGGGAGACGATTTCCGCCTCCTTGGGGTTTTCCTTGAGGATGGGCATGAAATAGCGGGACAGACGCATGGCGGATTCCGAAGAAGTTGAGATCCCGCAGCAGGCGGAATCGAAAGACCATTGTTAATGTCGGGAGCGTTCATAGCCGCTTCGCGGCAGGAAGGAAACCCGCAACGGATGCCGGCAACCTCCCGGAAGCGCATGTTCGCACCCGCAAAATGAAACGGCATGAAAAAGCGCGTGTTTATAAGGACTTGAACGAAAATCTTGTCAACAGAAAAATTTTGCTAGAGTGTAGCAAAAATGCAAAAAAAGCAGATGACAAAGCCCAATGTTTGAGCTAGTTTTAGCTCACAAAACAGGCAGGAAGTTAAATTCTTGCCGAATTCGCGGTCAAGTCTTGGGAGGATCAGATCTTAGGCGCGCTCGTCGCAGCCCCGGCAACGGTTACAGATCACGCGATACTTAAAACAAGGCTTTTAGCCTTGTTTTTTTTTGGCTTTTCGGCCTCCATCCCATCCAAAAATCCGACCGACTTCCGTTAGGGGATGACCCTCATTCCGTTACGAGAGCTCTTTGCCGCAACAGTATGACGCTGGTATGACGAAGTTCGCTTTCAATAGGTTTACATCTGCTCAAAGTTTGAGCAAAAGCCACACTCAATAGAAGCTGGGGCCGAGTTGCGGCAGGGCGTCGAAGCCCCAGCCGAAATAGGTGTCGCAGACGTACCAGAGGCCGTAGACCAGAGCCGAAATCAGCGTCGTCAGCGAAAACACGAAAGCGGCGCGAAACCGGGTGGGCGCGCTTGGAACGGTGCCGAGCACGACGTCGTTGTCATCCGCCTGGGTGCGCAGGCCGATCGGCAGGACGGCGAAAAGCGTCATCCACCAGATGATGAAGTAGACGGCAAATCCCTGAAGAAAGATCTGGAGCATTCTGGTTCTCGTTGGTGTCGCGCTGCTGCATTCCTTAAATCGGAATCGATTTAAGGAATGCAGCAATTTAAATTGTTACAGCGTCCTTTGCGCGTCTTAAAGACACGCGGCGCTGTAATATCGCGTCCTTATACGGCGGAGTGGCGACCAAAAGCGAACGAAAGGTTTGGCCGTCTTCGGGTCACTCTGCCGCAGCAGGGCTCAGGCCTGTTCGAGTTCGATCAGCGTGCCGAAGAAATCCTTGGGGTGCAGAAAGAGCACCGGCTTGCCATGCGCGCCGGTCTTCGGCTGCCCATCGCCAAGCACCCTTGCGCCCGCCTCGACCAGCCGGTCACGGGCGAGAAGGATATCGTCCACCTCGTAGCAGATGTGATGCATGCCGCCGGACGGATTCTTTTGAAGGAAGGCTGCGATCGGCGAGGTAGCCCCGAGCGGCTGCAGCAATTCGACCTTGGTGTTCGGCAATTCGACGAAAACCACGGTGACGCCGTGTTCCGGCAGAGCCTGCGGCTGCGATACGGCAGCACCCAGCGTATCGCGATAGGCCGCCGTCGCCGCAGCCAGATCCGGCACGGCGATGGCGATATGGTTGACCCGGCCGAGCATGGTCAGACCTTGGTGACGAAGGCGGTGACAAGAGGTTTCTTGCCCCAGGTGTTGTTCGCGGCCGAGCGGATGGCGCGGCGCACGGCCTCCTGCAGCATGTCGATATCCTTGCGGCGGGCGCGCGGAATGCTTTCGATGGCGCTGACCGCCGCGTCGAAGAGCGTATCCTCCATATCCTCGCCCTCGTCATCGTAGGTCGGCAGGCCGAGTGAAATGAGGTCGGGTTCGCCGACGATGTCATAGCGGGCGTCGAGCACGACGTTAACAGCGACATGGCCGACATAGGAGAGCTTCTTGCGCTCGCCGATACCCATCTCGTCGAAATCGCCGATCAGCGTGCCGTCCTTGTAGATGCGGCCATGCGGCGCCTCGCCGATCACCTCGACGGGACCGGGCGCCAGCCGCAGGATGTCGCCGTTGCGCACCCGCGGCACCAGCGCAATGCCGGATTGCTCGGCAAGCTCCTTGTGGGCCGTCAGATGTATCGCCTCGCCATGCACCGGCACGACG
Source organism: Rhizobium leguminosarum (assembly GCF_001679785.1). Classification (NCBI taxonomy): domain Bacteria; kingdom Pseudomonadati; phylum Pseudomonadota; class Alphaproteobacteria; order Hyphomicrobiales; family Rhizobiaceae; genus Rhizobium; species Rhizobium leguminosarum. The sequence continues at coordinate 875,048 of NZ_CP016286.1, read as the reverse complement.
ATCTTCGGCCGCGTCCACTCATACATCCGCTGCAGCTCGTTGCGGCGCGGATGGCCGGAAACGTGGACCAACGCCTCGGTATCCGTAATGATGTGCACACCCTGCTCGACGAGGCCGTTCTTGATGTCCTGGATCGCCTTCTCGTTGCCGGGAATGGCGCGCGAGGAAAAGACGACGATATCGCCCGCCGCAAAGGCCACATTGCGCATCTCGTCGCGCGAGAGCTTGGCAAGGGCTGCCCGCGCCTCACCCTGGCTGCCGGTGAGGATGACGACGACCTTGTCGCGCGGGATGTAGCCGTATTCATCCTCCGAGATGAAGGGCTTCACGCCTTCCATCAGGCCGATATCCTGGGCAACGTCGACGACGCGCTTCAGTGAACTGCCGAGCAACAGCACTTCGCGGCCTGCCGCCTCGGCCGCCTCGGCTACGGTGCGGATACGCCCGACATTCGACGAGAAGGTGGTGATCGCCACCCTGCCCTCGGCATCCTCGATGATCTTGCGCAGGCTTTCGGACACATCCTTCTCGGAGGGCGAGACGCCGTCGCGCAGTGCATTGGTGGAGTCGCACATCAGCGCCAGCACGCCCTCGTCGCCGAGCTGGCGGAAACGCGTCTCGTCGGTCAGGGGCCCGAGCGAAGGCTCGTGGTCGATCTTCCAGTCACCGGTATGGATGACATTGCCGACCGGCGTGCGGATCATCAGCGACATCGGCTCGGGGATCGAATGGTTGACGGCGACGCCTTCGATGCTGAAGGGGCCGACATTGATCGTATCGCCGGCCTTGAACGGCGTCACCGGCACTTCGCCGATCTTAGCCTTCTCGAAATTGCGCTTGGCTTCCAACAGACCGGCGGTAAAACCAGAGGCATAGACCGGCACGTTGAGGCCGGGCCAGAGGTCGGCGAGCGCACCATAATGGTCTTCATGCGCATGGGTGATGATAATCGCCTTGAGGTTCTTTCGTTCGCTGGCGAGGAAGCGGATATCGGGCAATACGAGGTCGACACCCGGCAGGTCAGGCCCCGGAAAAGTGACGCCACAATCGACCATGATCCACTGGCGATGCTCGGGCGGGCCGTAGCCATAGAGAGCGAGATTCATGCCAATCTCACCGACACCGCCCAGAGGCAGGAATACCAGTTCGTCCTGTTTCGCCATAATTTTTGTTTTTTCCGCTATCCAAAAAACACATCACCGGCAGCAATGGGCATTATCCTGCCAGCGCCGGTATCGAGCATCAACAAGCCATTATCATCAATTCCGGCGAATTGTCCGGAAATCGATCGGTCCGGCAAATTCACCGTAATCTTTTCGCCGATGCCGCAGGCGATCGCGCGCCAAAGCGCCGTGATCTCGCCGATGCCGCGGCCCTTGTCCCATATTTCAAGCACTTCCGCCGTGGCGGCGAAGAGATGCGCGAAGAGTTCCTCCGGCGACGCCGCACTTCCCTGCTGACGCAGGCAGGTGACGGGGTAGAGCGGATTGTCCGGCATGACCGAGATATTAATGCCGATGCCGACGATCAGCGCGTAACGGCCGTCCGGCAGCCCCTCGCCTTCGACGAGAATGCCGCAGGTCTTCTTTCGACCGATGAGGATATCGTTCGGCCATTTGACCTCGAGCGGCTCGGCGCCCAGCGGCAGCACCCTGCGGATCGCCTGATGCGCGGCAACGGCGATCGCCAGCGGCAGAGAACCAAGGCGCTCCATCGGCGCCGGGTCGATCAGAAGAAGAGAAGCGTAGAGATTGCCGCGCTCGGAAACCCAGAGCCTGCCGCGGCGGCCGCGGCCGCCCGTCTGCCTCTCGGCGGTCACCCACAAATTGCCGCCATCGCCCGCCCGAGCCCGGGCGAGGCACTCGCTGTTGGTAGACGATGTTTCCGACAGAGCCTCGTGCCTGAAATCGCCGAGCGATATCCGGCGCCGTCCGTCGGAAGCCATCAAAAGAGCGTCGCGGCGGCAAGCTCTGCCGCACCGCCGATCGGGCCGCCGATGAGGACATAGGCGGTGACGAAGAGACCGGAGAGGCCGAAGACCAGACGCAGCGCTCCGGAGACACGGGCGAATTCGCCGGTCGCCTCATCGAACCACATCAGCTTGATGACACGCAGATAGTAGTAGGCGCCGACGACGGAGGCGAGAACACCGATGATGGCGAGCGCATAGAGCTTGGCTTCGATGGCGGCGACGAAGACGAAGTACTTCGCGAAGAAGCCGGCGAGCGGCGGGATGCCGGCAAGCGAGAACATCAGCGCCGTCAGCACCACGGCCATGAACGGGTTGGTTGTGGAGAGGCCGGCGAGATCGTCGACATTCTCGACGACGGTGCCGTCCTTGCGGCGCATCGACATGATGATCGCAAAGGTCCCGAGCGTCATGACCATGTAGATGACCATGTAAAGCATGACGCCGGTGACGCCGGTCTGGTTGCCAGCGGCAAGACCAACCAAGGCATAACCCATGTGGCCGATCGAGGAATAGGCCATCAGCCGCTTGATATTCTTCTGGCCGATCGCGGCAAACGAGCCGAGCAGCATCGAGGCGATCGAGATGAAGACGACGACCTGCTGCCAGTCCGCCAGAACCGGCTGGAAAGCGGTGATGACGATGCGGGTCATCATCGCCATGGCGGCAACCTTGGGTGCTGCGGCCAGGAAGGCGGTGACCGGTGTCGGCGCGCCTTCATAAACATCCGGCGTCCACATGTGGAAGGGAACGGCCGAGATCTTGAAGGCGATGCCGGCGAGGATGAAGACCAAGCCGAAGATCAAGCCGAGCGAACGCGCGCCCTCGACGGACAGCGCCTGGGCGATTTCGGAGAAGTGGGTGTGGCCGGTGAAGCCGTAGACCAGCGACATGCCATAGAGCAGCATGCCGGAGGAAAGCGCGCCTAGGACGAAATATTTCAGGCCGGCTTCAGTCGACTTCAGGCTGTCGCGGTTGATCGCGGCGACGACGTAGAGCGCCAGTGATTGCAGCTCCAGCGCCAGATAGAGCGAGATCAGGTCGTTGGCCGAGATCATCAGCAGGATGCCGAGGGTCGCAAGTACCAGGAGAACCGGGAACTCGAACTTGTCTAGCTGATTTTCTCGGGCGTGGCCGATCGACATGAATATGGCGACCAGCGAACCGATCAGCGCCACCAGCTTCATGAAGCGCGAGAAGCCGTCCGCCATGTAGACCCCGCCATAGGCAAGGCCTTCTGCGGGCACGAAAAGCAGCCAGAGGCCCGAGGCCAGGAGCAGGACGATGGCGAGGCCGGTGACGAGGAGGCCCGACCGCTCGCCGGAGAAGACGCCGACCATCAACAGGACAAGGGCGCCGACCGCGAGGATGAGCTCCGGCGCGGAAAGATGCAGACTGAGGAGAATTGTTTCAGCGGTCATGTCCAATAAGTCCCGTCATCATTTCATAGACAGCGCAACATTCTGCGCTGCGTGCACGGCGGCCGTGTAGTTGTTGACCAGCAGATCCACCGAGGCAGCCGTCGCATCGAAGACTGGGGCCGGGTAAACGCCGAAGAAGATCGTCAGCGCGACCAGCGGGTAGAGGATCAGCTGCTCGCGTCTGGAAAGATCGAGCAGCGCCTTCAGCTTTTCCTTCTCCAGCGCGCCGAAGATCACCCGGCGATAAAGCCAGAGCGCGTAGGCGGCCGAGAGGATGACGCCGGTGGCGGCAAAGAGCGCCACCCAGGTGTTGACCCGGAAGACACCGATCAGCGTCAGGAATTCGCCGACGAAACCCGACGTGCCGGGAAGCCCGACATTGGCCATGGTGAAGACCATCATCGCCACGGCATATTTCGGCATGTTGTTGACTAGGCCGCCATAGGCGTTGATCTCGCGGGTGTGGGTACGGTCGTAGACGACGCCGACGCAGAGGAAGAGCGCGCCGGAGACGATGCCGTGCGAGAGCATCTGAAAGATCGAGCCCTGGACGCCCTGCATGTTGGCGGCAAAGATGCCCATGGTCACGTAGCCCATGTGCGCCACGGAGGAATAGGCGATCAGCTTCTTGATATCGTCCTGCATCATCGCCACCAGAGAGGTGTAGATGATGGCGATGACGGACATGGCGAAGACGAGCGGCGCGAAATAATCGGACGCGACCGGGAACATGCCGAGCGAGAAACGGATGAGACCGTAGCCGCCGAGCTTCAAAAGCACGCCCGCCAGGATCACCGAGCCAGCCGTCGGCGCCTGAACGTGGGCATCGGGAAGCCAGGTATGGACGGGCCACATCGGCATCTTCACCGCGAAGGAGGCGAAGAAGGCAAGCCACAACCAGGTCTGCAGCGCCGGCGGGAACTTGTAGGCGAGCAGCGCAGTGATATCAGTCGTGCCGGCCTGCCAGTACATCGCCATGATGGCGAGCAGCATCAGCACCGAGCCGAGCAGCGTGTAGAGGAAGAACTTGTAGCTCGCATAAACGCGGTCCTTGCCGCCCCAGACACCGATGATCAGGAACATCGGAATGAGGCCCGCCTCGAAGAAGACGTAGAAGAGCACGATATCGAGCGAGACGAAGACGCCGATCATCATCGTTTCGAGGATGAGGAAGGCGATCATGTATTCCTTCAGGCGCTTCTCGATCGAGAGCCAGCTCGCCAGCACACAGAAGGGCATGAGAAAGGTCGACAGGATGACGAACAGCATCGAGATGCCGTCGACGCCGACGTGGTAGCCGATGCCGGTGCCGAGCCAATTATGCTTCTCGACCATCTGGAAGCCGGGATTGGCATTGTCGAAGCCGATCCAGATGAAGAGCGAGACGAGGAAGGTGAAGACGGTGGTGATCAGCGAGATCCACAGCACGTTCTTCCGGCCGGTTTCGCTCTCGCCGTTCATCAGCAGCAGGAGCACCACGCCGACCAGCGGCAGGAAGGTGACCGTTGAAAGAATAGGCCAATCGGTCATCAGAAGGAACTCCCGAGCATCATCCAGGTAACGAGCGCCGCGATGCCGATCAGCATGGCGAAGGCGTAGTGATAGAGGTAACCGGTCTGCAGGCGAACCACGCGATCGGTGACGGCGACGACGCGAGCGGCGACGCCGTTCGGGCCGTAGGTGTCGATGACGCCGACATCACCCTTCTTCCACAGGAAGCGGCCGAGCGCCTTGGCGGAGCGGACGAAGAGGAAGTCGTAGAGTTCGTCGAAATACCACTTGTTCAGCAGGAACTGGTAGAGCACGCGGTGCTGCTGGGCGAGGATACGCGGCGTCTGCGGCGAGCGGATATACATGTACCAGGCGGTGACGAAGCCGAGCACCATGGCGATGAAGGGGCTCAAAGCCACAAGTGCGGGAACATGATGGAACTCTTCGACGAGTTCGTTCTCGGCGCCGGTAAAGAGCGCACCCTTCCAGAACTCGGCATACTCCTCGCCGTAGAACCGGCCTTCGAAGAAGTAGCCGGCGAAAACGGCTCCGATCGCGAGGAGGTAGAGCGGCACCAGCATGACCTGCGGCGATTCGTGAACGTGGTGCATAACCTCGTGCGAGGCGCGCGGCTTGCCGAAGAAGGTCATGAAGATCAGGCGCCAGGAATAGAAGCTGGTGAACAGAGCCGCGATGACCAGCAGCGCGAAGGCAAAGCCCGAGACCGGCGAATGCGATGCATAGGCCGCCTCGATGATCACGTCCTTGGAGAAGAAGCCGGCCAAGCCGAACGGCGTGAAGGGGATGCCGACACCGGTGATTGCCAGCGTTCCGACAATCATCATACGGAACGTCCACTTAATGTGCGGACGCAGGCCGCCCATGTAGCGCATGTCCTGCTCGCCATCGACGGCATGGATGACCGAGCCGGCGCAGAGGAAGAGCAGCGCCTTGAAGAAGGCGTGCGTGAAGAGATGGAAGATCGCCGCGCCATAGGCCCCTACCCCGAGCGCCACGAACATGTAGCCGAGCTGCGAGCAGGTGGAATAGGCGATGACGCGCTTGATATCGTTCTGCACGAGGCCGACGGTGGCCGCGAAGAAGGCGGTGATCGCACCGATCACGGTGACGACGACCAGCGCATCCGGCGACAGTTCGAAGAGCGGCGACATGCGGGCGACGAGGAAGACGCCGGCGGTGACCATGGTCGCGGCATGGATGAGGGCCGAGACCGGGGTCGGGCCTTCCATGGCATCCGGCAGCCAGGTGTGCAGCAGGAACTGTGCCGACTTGCCCATTGCGCCCATGAAGAGCAGCAGGCAGACGCCGGTCAGCGCATGCGCCTTGTCGAGCTGCATGCCGAAGAGGTTGAGGAACACTCCGCCCGCCTCGCCGCCGCCTTCGTGCGGGGCGAAATTCGAGGCATTGGCGAAGATGGTATCGAGGTTGATCGAGCCGAAGAGGACGAAGACGCCGGCAATGCCGAGCACGAAGCCGAAGTCGCCGACACGGTTGACGATGAAGGCTTTCATCGCCGCCGCCGTCGCCGACGGCTTCTTGAACCAGAAGCCGATCAGCAAATAGGAAGCGAGACCGACACCTTCCCAGCCGAAGAACATCTGGGCGAGGTTGTCAGCGGTCACCAGCATCAGCATGGCGAAGGTAAAGAGCGAGAGATAGGCGAAGAAGCGCGGACGATGCGGATCAGTGTGCATGTAGCCGATCGAATAGACATGCACCAGCGTCGAGACGGTGTTGACGACGATCAGCATGACCGAGGTCAGCGTGTCGATGCGCAGCGACCATGAGACGTCGATGCCGCCGGACTGGATCCAGCGCAGCACCTCGACCTTGATCGGGCCGCCTTCGGCATGGCCCATGCCGACGGTGAAGAAGACGACCCAGGACAGGATGGCGGCGATGATCATCAGGCCGCTGGTGACATATTCCGAAGCCTTGGCGCCGATCGCGCGGCCGAAAAGGCCGGCGACGATCGCACCGATCAAGGGAAGAAAGACGATAGCCTTATAGAGGAACATGAGCCACTCAGCCCTTCATCATATTGACGTCTTCGACCGCGATCGAGCCGCGGTTGCGGTAGAAGACAACGAGAATTGCAAGACCGATCGCCGCTTCGGCAGCCGCGACCGTCAGGATGAACAGCGCGAAGACCTGGCCGACGATGTCGTTCAGGAAGGAGGAGAAGGCGACCATGTTGATGTTGACGGCAAGCAGGATCAGTTCAATCGACATCAAGATGACGATGACGTTCTTCCGGTTCAGGAAGATGCCGAAGACGCCGAGCGTGAAGAGGATGGCGCTGACCGTCAGGTAGTGGGAAAGTCCGATGACCATGTTCTTTGTTCCTTGACCTGCCTTTAGACGCCCTGCCCGGGCTTGACCGAAACCACCTCGACGGCGGTGGCGGGCGTGCGGGCAACCTGCCTGGGAATATTCTGCCGCTTGATGTTGGTGCGGTGTCTCAACGTCAGCACGATCGCGCCGATCATGGCGACCAGGAGCACCAGACCGGCGATCTGGAAGAAATAGACGTAGTTGGTATAGAGCACGTCGCCGAGGGCGGCCGTATTGGTGCGCTCGCTCAGCGCCGGGATCGGCATGGCGACTGATTTGGCGATCTCAGGCGAGATGACGCTGCCGCCGATGACGACGATCAGTTCGGCTGCGAGGATCACCCCGATCAGCCCGCCGATCGGCGCATATTCGAGAACGCCAGCCCTCAGTTCGGTGAAGTCGATATCGAGCATCATCACGACGAAGAGGAAGAGGACGGCGACGGCGCCGACATAGACGACAAGCAGGATCATCGCCAGGAATTCGGCACCGAGCAGCAGGAAGAGGCCAGCCGCATTGAAGAACACCAGGATCAGGAAGAGAACCGAGTGAACCGGGTTCTTCGCCCAGATGACCATGAACGCCGACGCCACCGCGACAAAGGCGAAAAGATAGAAAAATAGAGCCTGCAGACCCATGTTGGTGCCTTTTTCATCTTCCCCCGGGCAGCCGGGAGTTTCCCTGCCCGATGGAGTTCTCCCTGGCGTTAACCGGAAAAGCTCCTGTGCATGTTGACCGCGACAGGAGCAACAGCGCTCCACCGCGGCATTTCAAAATCTCAATCAGCGGTACGGCGAGTCGATCGCGATGTTGCGGGCGATTTCGCGCTCCCACCGGTCTCCGTTATCCAGAAGCCGTGCCTTGTCGAAGTAGAGCTCTTCGCGGGTTTCCGTCGCAAATTCGAAATTCGGGCCTTCGACGATCGCGTCGACCGGGCAGGCTTCCTGGCAGAAGCCACAATAGATGCACTTCACCATGTCGATGTCGTAGCGCACCGTGCGGCGCGTGCCGTCATTGCGGCGCGGCCCGGCCTCGATGGTGATCGCCTGGGCAGGACAGATCGCCTCGCAGAGCTTGCAGGCGATGCAGCGTTCCTCGCCGTTCGGATAACGGCGCAGCGCATGCTCGCCGCGGAAACGCGGGGAGACAGGACCCTTTTCGAAGGGATAGTTGATCGTCGCCTTCTGGCGGAAGAAATAGCGCATCGACAGAAAGAACGCGCCGACGAATTCCTTGAGAAACAGCGAGTTGATGGAGCCGGACAAGCTTGCCATCTTCAACCTCCAATTTTGCCGAAAACGAGAGCGGGCAGCATCATGCCCAACCCATCAGTTTCAGCACGAATGCAACGATGACGACCATGGCGAGCGACAGGGGCAGGAAGACCTTCCAGCCGAGGCGCATGAGCTGGTCGTAGCGGTAGCGCGGAACGAAGGCCTTGACCATCGCGAACATGAAGAACACCAGGCAGGCCTTCAGCGTGAACCAGATGATGCCTGGGACCCAGTTGAGGATCCAGATATCGACCGGGGGCAGCCAGCCGCCGAGGAAGAGGATCGTCGTCAGCGCGCACATCAGGCAGACGGCCGCATATTCGCCGAGCATGAACATCATGTATGGCGAGGAGCCGTATTCGACCATGAAGCCGGCGACGAGTTCCGATTCGGCTTCCGGAAGGTCGAAGGGCGGGCGGTTCGTTTCGGCGAGCGCCGAAATGAAGAAGATGATGAACATCGGGAAGAGCGACAGCCAGTGCCAGTCGAGGAACGACGCCGGCAGGCCGAGCATGGTGCCGAGGCCGGTATGCTGCGCATTGACGATATCGGTCAGGTTCAGCGAACCCACACAGAGAAGCACCGTGACGATGACGAAACCGATCGAGACTTCATAGGACACCATCTGTGCCGCCGAGCGCAGCGCGCCGAGGAACGGATACTTCGAGTTCGAAGCCCAGCCACCCATGATGATGCCGTAAACCTCGAGCGAGGAGATCGCGAAAATATAGAGGATGCCGACATTGATGTTGGCGATCACCCATCCGTCTGCCAGCGGCACCACCGCCCAGGTCGACAGCGCCAGAAGGACCGTCACCAACGGGGCAAGCAGGAAGACCGCCTTGTTGGCGCCGGCCGGAATGATCGGCTCCTTGAAGACGAACTTCAAAAGATCGGCGAAGGACTGGAACAGGCCGAAGGGACCGACGACGTTCGGGCCGCGGCGCAGCTGCACGGCCGCCCAGATCTTGCGGTCGGCGAGCAGCACGTAGGCGATGAAGACGAGCAGGCAGACGAGAAGCAGCAGCGACTGGCCGACCATGATGATCGCCGGCAAGACATAGCTTGAAAAGAAAGAATCCATAGTCCCCTGCCCTTACTCTGCCGCGACTTTGAAGTTGTTGCGGGCCAATGCCGAGCACTCCGCCATGACAGCCGAGGCACGCGCTATCGGGTTCGTCAAATAGAAGTCTTTCACCGGCGACGCAAACCCGGATTTGTTCATCTTGCCGGCTTTTTTCGCAACTGCGGCAATTTGGGCGCTATCGGCTTCAGCGATCTCGTCGGTGGCGGCGAAATGCGGGAAAGCGGCATAAAGCCGGACACGCAATTCGCTGAGCGAATCGAAGGGAAGCTTCTTGCCGAGCACGTCGGAAAGCGCACGGATGATCGCCCAGTCCTCGCGGGCGTCACCCGGCGCAAAGCCTGCGCGGTTGCCCATCTGAACGCGGCCTTCGGTATTGACCCAGGTGCCGGACTTTTCGGTATAGGCTGCGGCCGGCAGGATGACATCGGCATGATGCGCGCCGTTATCGCCGTGCGAGCCGATATAGACGGTGAGCTTGGCCTTCTTGGCAGTGAAGTCGAGTTCGTCTGCACCGAGCAGGAAGAGCACGTCCATCGCCGCCAGCATCTCGGCGGCATTGACGCCCTTGGCGCCCGGCACGAAGCCGAGGTCGAGGCCGCCGACGCGCGACGCTGCGGTATGGAGGACGGCAAAACCGTTCCAGCCTTCGGCAACCGCGCCGACCGAGCCGGCAAGTTGGGCAGCACTGGCGAGAACGCCGGCGCCGTCGGTGCGCGAGAGCGCGCCCTGGCCGATGATGATCATCGGCTTGGCGGCATTCTTCAGCACATCCGCGAAGGCGTGGGTACCGTCGATCAGATCCTTCAGCGTGTCCGGACCGCCGCCGAGGTAATCATAGCTGTAGCGCAGTTCACCCGGCTCGCCGATCACGCCGATCGGGAACTTGCCGCGGCGCCAGCGCTTGCGGATGCGGGCGTTGAGGATGGCTGCTTCGAAGCGCGGATTGGCGCCGATGATCAACAGCGCGTCGGCCTGGTCGATGCCCGATATGGTCGGGTTGAAGAGATAGCTTGCACGGCCGAGCGACGGATCGAGTGCCGCCCCATCCTGGCGACAGTCGAGATTGACCGACCCCAGCGATTTCACCAGTTCGGAGAGTGCATACATTTCCTCGACGGAAGCGAGGTCGCCGGCGACAGCGCCGATCTTGTCGCCCGAGGTGGCGCCGACGGCGGCCTTGATGGCGCCGAAGGCTTCGGCCCAGGTGGCGGGCTGCAGGCGGCCGTCGCGGCGGACATAAGGCCGGTCGAGGCGCTGGGTCTTCAGGCCGTCCCAGATGAAGCGGCTCTTGTCGGAGATCCACTCCTCGTTGATCGCCTCATTGACGCGCGGCAGGATGCGCATGACCTCACGGCCGCGGGTGTCGACGCGGATCGCCGAACCGACGGCATCCATGACGTCGATCGATTCAGTCTTGTTCAATTCCCACGGGCGCGCGGTGAAGGCGAAGGGCTTCGAGGTCAGCGCGCCGACCGGGCAAAGGTCAACGACGTTGCCCTGCAGCTCGGAGGTCATCGCCTGCTCGAGATAGGTGGTGATCTCGGCATCCTCGCCGCGGCCGATCAGGCCGAGTTCGGAAATTCCGGCGACCTCGGTGGTGAAGCGGACGCAGCGCGTGCAGTGGATGCAGCGGTTCATCACCGTCTTGACGAGCGGGCCGATATACTTGTCCTCGACGGCGCGCTTGTCTTCCTGATAGCGCGAGGTGTCGATGCCAAAGGCCATCGCCTGGTCCTGCAGGTCGCATTCGCCGCCCTGGTCGCAGATCGGGCAATCGAGCGGATGGTTGATCAGCAGGAATTCCATCACACCTTCGCGGGCCTTCTTGACCATCGGGGTGTTGGTGAAGACCTCAGGCAGTTCGCCGTTCGGGCCACCGCGGATATCGCGCACGCTCATGGCGCAGGAAGCCTGCGGCTTCGGCGGGCCGCCCTTCACCTCGACAAGGCACATGCGGCAATTGCCGGCAACCGACAAGCGCTCATGGAAGCAGAAGCGCGGAACCTCGGCACCGGCATCCTCGCACGCCTGCAATAGCGTGTAATGATCCGGAACTTCGATCTCGTTGCCGTCAATCTTCAGTTTTGCCATCGTCGCTCAGTCCTGTTTCCCGTTTGCCTGATGACGGCAAACAAACCTATTTTTGCAGCACTCTCATTGCCAAGCCGGATCTTTCGTCCTGCCGACATCTGATGTCGCCCAAATTCTCTGTCGCGCGTCCCAGATCCGGAACCCGCACCGGCATCCTGAGGCCCCCGCCCGTCCGCCGACCTGCCCATCTTTCCGGCCGATTGACACGGCCGGACAGTTCATTTCTTTCTACGGCCCCGTCCTGCCAGAACTTTCGCCTGGCCGGTCCAATCGTCACGGCCGATGCGGCCGTTAAAGCCGAGCTCGGCGTCGAGCCGGGCGATTTCCTCGTCGGTCCAGGCAGCGATCTCGGCGAAGCTGCGAATGCCCTTGGCGTTCAGTACCTGCTCCAGCTTCGGGCCGATGCCGGCGATCAGCTTGAGGTCGTCGGTCTTCCCCCGCGCAACCGGTTTTGCCTTCACGGCCGGCTTTGGCTCGCTGGCCTTCGCTTGGCGGGCTGGCTTCGCCTGGCTGGCTGGCTTCGCCTGGCTTACTGGCGTCGGCTCGCCGACCGGCTTGACAACCGTCAGTTTCGGTCCTGCCTTCTGCGCGGCCGGTGGCTTGGTGAACGCCTTCACGACCGGGCGAATATTCTCCGGCCGGATATCGACATCGGGCTTCAGTTCGTCCGGCGGCGTGTCATCGAGGGCGGCCGCGACCTTGCTGGTGGTTTCCAGGGCGCTCTGGAAGGCCCCGAAGAAGGCGCCTGCCATCTGGGTCGAGAAACCGAAGCCGATCGCCGTTGCGGCGGCAAAGGCTGCAGCGGGATGCGCCATCAGCGGATGCACCGGCATCGCCCGGGCATTTTCCAGCATCTCGGCAGCAAGACGGCCGAAACCCGCCGCGAAATCGGCGGCTTCTTCGTTTTTCCTACCCTTGGATGCATTGTCCACCATGATTATTCAGCCGCCTCCAGAACCGCGCCGTGATCAAGCGCGCTCGCCGTATACTGGTCGATGCGCTTTTCGATCTCGGGACGGAAGTTACGGATCAGACCCTGCACCGGCCATGCGGCGGCGTCGCCGAGCGCGCAGATGGTGTGGCCTTCGATCTGCTTCGTCACCTGGAACAGCATGTCGATTTCGCGCTTCTGAGCATTGCCCTTGGCCATGCGCTCCATCACGCGCCACATCCAGCCCGTGCCTTCGCGGCAGGGCGTGCACTGGCCGCAGCTCTCATGCTTGAAGAAGGCGGAGATACGGGCGATCGCCTTGATGACGTCGGTGGACTTGTCCATGACGATCGCGGCCGCCGTACCGAAGGAAGAGCCGACGCCGCGCAGGCCGTCGAAATCCATCGGGCAATCGATGATGTCCTTGGCCGGAACGATCGGGCAGGATGCCCCGCCCGGAATGACGGCAAGCAGGTTGTCCCAGCCGCCGCGGATGCCGCCGGCATGGCGGTCGACCAGTTCGCGGAAGGTGATGCCCATTTCTTCTTCGACCGTGCACGGCTTGTTGACGTGGCCGGAGAGCATGAACAGCTTGGTGCCGACATTGTTCGGACGGCCGATGGCCGAGAACCAGCCGGCGCCGCGGCGCAGGATCGTCGGCGCAACAGCGATCGATTCGACGTTATTGACCGTCGTCGGGCAGCCGTAGAGGCCCATATTGGCCGGGAACGGCGGCTTCAGACGCGGCTGGCCCTTCTTGCCTTCGAGGCTTTCAAGCAGCGCGGTTTCCTCGCCGCAGATATAGGCGCCGGCGCCGTGATGGACGAAGATGTCCATGTCCCAGCCGAGCTTGTTGTTCTTGCCGAGCAGGCCATAATCATAGCATTCGTCGATCGCCGCCTGCAGCGCCTCACGCTCGCGGATATATTCGCCGCGCACATAAATGTAGGCGGCATTGGCGCCCATGGCGAAGCTCGCGATGACACAGCCTTCGATCAGCGTATGCGGATCGTGGCGCATGATGTCGCGGTCCTTGCAGGTGCCGGGCTCCGATTCGTCGGCGTTGACGACGAGGTAATGCGGTCGGCCGTCGCTTTCCTTCGGCATGAAGGACCATTTGAGGCCTGTCGGGAAGCCGGCGCCGCCGCGGCCGCGAAGGCCAGACGCCTTCATCTCGTTGATGATCCAGTCACGGCCCTTTTCGAGGATCTGCTTGGTGCCGTCCCAGTGGCCGCGGCTCATCGCGCCCTTCAGGGACTTGTCCTTGAGGCCGTAGATGTTGGTAAAGATGCGGTCTTTATCTTGTAACATGCTTCACCTCTTACCGCGGCTTCTTGCCGAAGACCTTGATATATTCCGCTTCCCCGCCCTTGGCGAGCGCCTTGGCCTGCTTGACCCAGTCATCGCGCTCGATGCGGCCGCGGAAATTCAAATAGCCGTCGACCCATTCGCGTTCGGCCTTCTTCCAGCCCGCGACCTGCGCGAAGGTGAAGATACCGATTTCGTTCAACGTCGCCTCGATTTTCGGGCCGACACCCGAGATCATCTTCAGATCATCCGGTGCGGCGGGCTTTTCGATGCCGGACGGACGGTTCTTGTCGGTCAGAGCAGGCTTTGCCGCTGAGGCAGCCTCGGCCTTGACGGCAGCTTTCGGCGCCGGTTCGGCCGCCGCAGTGCCTGATATCGGCTGCTGCTCGGCTGCCTTTGCGTTTTTCGCAGCCGCCTTGGGCGCCGTTGCCGGCGTCTTCAGCGCCGCATTGGTCTCGGCATCGGTGCTCTTCGGGCGGGCGGCCTCGGAGGGCGGAACCGGGGCAGCATCGACCGGAGCCGATACGGTTTCGGCATCGGCCTTCTTGGCGCGCGCCCTTGCCTTCGGCTCTTCGGTCGTCAGCGAGGTCAGGCCGCCTTCAGGCGCCGAAAACACCCGGTCGATCTGGGTGCCGGGCTTGATGCTGGCGCCATTGCCGGCGGCAAAGACGTCGATGATCTCTTCGAGACGCGCGGGCGTCAGGTCCTCATAAGTGTCCTTGCCGATCATCACCATCGGCGCATTGACGCAGGCCCCGAGACATTCGACCTCTTCCCAGGACAGCGTGCCTTCGGCATTGCGCTCGAAGGCATGGGCATGGATCTTGCTCTTGCAGACCGACATCAGCGCTTCCGAGCCGCGCAGCATGCAGGGCGTGGTGCCGCAGACCTGGACATGGGCGCGGGTGCCGACCGGATGCAGCTGGAACTGCGTATAGAAGGTCGCGACCTCAAGCACGCGGATATAGGCCATATCAAGCATGTCGGCGATCTTTTCGATCGCCGCGCGCGTGACCCAGCCGTCCTGCTCCTGCGCCCGCATCAACAGCGGGATGACGGCCGATTGCTGGCGGCCGGCGGGGTATTTCTGGATCGTCTTGTCCGCCCAGACCGCATTCTCATCGCTGAAGGCGAATGCGGCAGGCTGGAATTGATCTTCGGCTAATCGACGAACGGACATTCTTTCTCACGCCTTGTCAGTTTAGGGTTCCACACCGCGAAGCGGTCAAAGACTGCATTTCGCAGGCATAGGCCGACTGGTCTTTTTGCATAAACACTACGAATTTGCTGCCGTTCGGAATGGCAGCCTTAATCTGATAGCCCTTGGACAAAAGCTCACCCATGGACGATTGCTGCGCCGGCGGCGTCTCTTCCTTATGGCCGAGCGGCGTGCCGAGGCTATCGGACTCCTGAGCCGAAACCCCGGACGCCGAAAGAAGGATAACGACGGCCAGCGGCATAAGCTGCATCAGCGATCCACCTCGCCGAAGACGATGTCGAGCGAGCCGAGGACGGCCGCGACGTCGGCAAGCTGATGGCCGCGGCACATGAAGTCCATCGCCTGCAGATGGGCATAACCGGGGGCGCGGATCTTGCAGCGATAGGGCTTATTGGTGCCGTCGGAGACGAGATAGACGCCGAATTCGCCCTTCGGCGCCTCGACGGCGGCGTAAACCTCGCCGGCCGGCACATGGTAGCCTTCGGTATAGAGCTTGAAGTGGTGGATCAGCGCTTCCATCGAGCGCTTCATCTCGCCGCGCTTCGGCGGCACGACCTTGCCGTCGATCGACGAGAAAGGACCGGTCCTGGCATCCGAGAGCAGGCGGTTGACGCATTGCTTCATGATGCGGACCGATTCGCGCATCTCGATCATACGGATCAGATAACGGTCGTAGTTGTCGCCATTCTTGCCGATCGGGATGTCGAATTCGAGATCGGAATAACATTCATAGGGCTGGGCGCGACGCAGATCCCAGGCCGCACCCGAACCACGCACCATGACGCCGGAAAAGCCCCAAGCCCAGCATTCCTCCAGCGAGACGACGCCGATATCGACGTTGCGCTGCTTGAAGATGCGGTTGCCGGTCAACAGGTTGTCGATGTCGTCGAGCGCCTTCAGGAACGGGTCGCACCAGGCGCCGATATCCTGCACGAGCTGTTCGGGCAGATCCTGGTGGACGCCGCCCGGACGGATATAAGCGGCATGCATGCGTGAGCCGCTGGCGCGCTCGTAGAACACCATCAGCTTTTCACGCTCTTCGAAGCCCCAGAGCGGCGGCGTCAGCGCGCCGACGTCCATGGCCTGCGTCGTGACGTTCAGGAGGTGCGAAAGGATGCGGCCGATTTCCGAATAGAGAACGCGGATCAGCTGGCCACGAATCGGGATCTCGATGCCGAGCAGCTTTTCGACGGCCATCGCATAGGCATGCTCCTGGTTCATCGGCGCGACGTAGTCGAGGCGATCGAAATAGGGCACGGCCTGAAGATACGTCTTGGTCTCGATCAGCTTCTCGGTGCCGCGATGCAAAAGGCCGATATGCGGATCGACACGCTCCACAATTTCGCCGTCAAGCTCCAGGACAAGACGAAGAACGCCGTGCGCCGCCGGATGCTGCGGTCCGAAGTTGATGTTGAAGTTGCGGACGTTATGTTCGGTCATGCTGCGTGCTCCATGCCAAACGCGTTGCCAATCAGGCGAATAGCGAATGGCGAATAGCGAATAGTTTCGTTCGGTCTCATCATTTCTCCTGGAGACTCCGTATTAGCGCTCGAATCATTCGTCCGATCTCGTCGCACTTTCCGGTCATCTGCCTGAACTCACTCTCGTCGATCAGGCCGATGCGATGAGAAATGAGCATATCCGTTTCCAATTCCTTCAACGAACCTTGAGAGATACGCAGAAACTGAATGAAACTTCCCGTGACTTCACGTCCGTGTCCTTCAGCAATATTGGCTGCGATTGAAGTCGCCGCCCTGCGTATCTGAGCCGTCAGACCGTAAACCTCCTCCCTGGGAAATTTTCTGGTCAGTTGATAGCAATCCACCGCGAGATCGATCGCCATCTGCCAGACCTTAAGATCCTTGTAGGAGTTTATCGTCTGCCCGCCCCTTCCAACTATTCGCTATTCGCTACTCACTATTCGCCGTTATGGCTTCGCCTTTTCATCCCCAGGCAGCACATACTCCGTGCCTTCCCAAGGCGACATAAAGTCGAAGTTGCGGAATTCCTGCTTCAGCTCGACCGGCTCGTAGACGACGCGCTTTGCCGCGTCGTCGTAGCGAACCTCGACGAAACCGGTGGTCGGGAAGTCCTTGCGCAGAGGGTGGCCTTCGAAGCCGTAGTCGGTCAGGATGCGGCGCAGGTCCGGATGGCCGGTGAAGAGCACGCCGTACATGTCCCAGGTCTCGCGCTCGAACCAGTCGGCGCCGGGATAGACGGGGCAGGCCGACGGAACCGGCGTATCCTCGTCGGTCGCGACCTTGATGCGGATGCGCAGGTTCTTCTTCGGCGACAGCAAGTGGTAGACGACATCGAAACGCAGCTCGCGCTGCGGCCAGTCGACTCCGCAAATATCGATCAGGTTGACGAAACCGCATTTGGCATCGTCGCGCAGGAAGGTCAGAAGCGCGACCAGGTTTTCACCCGTCGTCGTCAGCGTCAGTTCGCCATACTTGATCTGCGATGCGGCGATCAGGTTGCCGCGCGCTTCGCCAAGGTAGGACGCAAGCTCAGTCAGGGCTTCACTCATATGCCTTGTCCTTAACCCTTAGCGTTCGATCGTGCCGGTACGCCGGATCTTCTTCTGCAGCAGAAGCACGCCGTAAAGCAGCGCCTCTGCCGTGGGGGGACAGCCCGGCACGTAGATGTCGATCGGCACGATGCGGTCGCAGCCGCGCACCACCGAATAGGAATAGTGATAATAGCCGCCGCCATTGGCGCAGGAGCCCATCGAGATGACGTAGCGCGGCTCGGGCATCTGGTCGTAGACCTTGCGCAGCGCCGGCGCCATCTTGTTGGTCAGCGTGCCGGCGACGATCATCACGTCGGACTGGCGCGGCGAAGCGCGCGGCGCAAAACCGAAGCGCTCGACGTCGTAACGCGGCATGGACAGCTGCATCATTTCGACGGCGCAGCAGGCAAGACCGAAGGTCATCCACATCAGCGAGCCCGTGCGGGCCCAGTTGATCAGATCATCGGTCGAGGTGACGAGGAAACCCTTGTCGGCAAGCTCATTGTTGATCTCGCCGAAAAATGGGTCGTTGCTGCCGACCGGCTTGCCGGTCGAGGGATCGATAATCCCCTTCGGCTGCTGGGCAACAAGCGGCTGATTGCTCACAGGGGCTACTCCCATTCCAGGGCTCCCTTCTTCCATTCATAGATAAAGCCGATGGTCAGCACGAGAAGGAAGACCATCATGGACCAGAAGCCGAACCAGCCAATGGCGCCGAAGGAGACGGCCCAGGGGAAGAGGAAGGCGACTTCGAGGTCGAAGATGATGAAGAGGATCGACACGAGGTAGAAGCGGATGTCGAACTTCATGCGGGCGTCGTCGAAAGCGTTGAAGCCGCATTCGTAAGCCGAGAGCTTTTCCGAATCGGGCGCTTTGAAAGCCACGGCGAACGGCGCAATGAGCAGCGCCAGGCCGATAACGAGCGCAATAGCAATGAAGATAGCGATCGGAATATAAGAACTGAGCAGTTCAGTCATCATGTTCATCCCTGCTTGCCGGTGACGCCAGGCGGCGCATTTGGGCAAATGCCCGGCAAGCGAACGTGCGTTGCAACAAGCCGTGGTTAGCGCAGCCGAGGCCCCGGCGCAAGACTTTTACAGAGGCAATTCGACGCGTGTCGCGCGGACATTATCAAGCAGATGCAACGATGTCGCGACAAATCCGTGCAAGCCGTTTGAACCTGCATGCCTGACCATTGGAAACTGCATAGCTTTCGGAAGAAATGGCGCGAGTGACGGGGCTCGAACCCGCGACCTCCGGCGTGACAGGCCGGCACTCTAACCGACTGAGCTACACCCGCGCATTGATCGGCCATTTTGCGGCCGCGAGGATAAAGAGAACCGGACAAACGACAAATCGCATTTGCGTTTTACAAGACTTGAAATGGCGCGAGTGACGGGGCTCGAACCCGCGACCTCCGGCGTGACAGGCCGGCACTCTAACCAACTGAGCTACACCCGCAATTCATTTCAAGCAGTCCGGATGCCTTCGCACCCTCTCCAAAACGGCTGCCCGTTTCGATGAGCGGCTAACTACGGGGTTCGCCTTTTAGTGTCAAGCAGGTTTGGAGACAAAACCATGACAGTCCGCGAATTGTTTCGGTGGGTCGGGTGCAAGACGAACAAAAGCCGGCACTTCCGTCTTCCGCGGCGATGCTCAGGTGCCGACACAGTGCCTTCGAAACGGACATGCCCGCCGCCCGCCCCTCACTTTTTTACACCCGCGCCGGGCCTGAGCGGCATTGCCAGACACGGGACCACCACCAAAAAAATCAAAAAATCTTCACAAACACTCTTGCGGTTTTGCCGCGATCCGCATAGATCACGGCCACCAACGCGACAGGCCGATCCGGCTTCGTTTGCGATGGGCGATTAGCTCAGTTGGTAGAGCGCCTCGTTTACACCGAGGATGTCGGCGGTTCGAGTCCGTCATCGCCCACCATTTCCAAACATTCCTGCTGCTTGTTCATCAGATTAGGCTTCCGAATTAGCTCGCTAATCCGGCCAGTATCTGCGCAAGGTGTTTTGTCAGGAGACACCTCATGAAAACCGTTGCCATCATCTCTACGCTGCTTCTCGCAGGCGTGGCTGCGCCGCCGTGCATTGCCAGAGAGCCGGCGCAAGAGGTGTTCCTGTCTGCCGGGGACCAGACGATGACGACCTCGGGGGAAACCCCGGCGCGTGAAGCCAGGACCTATCTCCTGAGAATGCCGTCAGATCTGCCGATTAATTTTTCGGTCGATGCGGACAATTCAGCCTGCAGCCTGGAAATCAAGAAAACCAGCCAGCGCGGCGTCTTAAGCACAATCAGCCGATTCCCCGCATCTTTCAAAGACAGCGGTCAAAGCGGCGATGAATATACGTTTTCGTTTTTCCAAAACCGCGTTTCGTTTATGAGCGGCGCCCGATGCGCCTTCTCATTTTCTCTGACACAGATGTGACCATGTGTTTGGGGTGATGGGCATGCCTTGCCGCGCGCATACCCTCCAATTCATGCCTTCGCCAATTCCTTCTCCACCGCCGAAACCAGCCGCGAATCGTCGGCCGTCACATCGGGCGCGAATCGGGCGACGACTTTGCCGTCGCGGCCGATCAGGAATTTTTCGAAATTCCAGAGGATATCGTCCTCATCGCCGCCTGTCATGCCATGGGATTTCAGGCGTTCGCGCATTGGTCCGTCACCCGTCGTCGCGACACCCGACTTGGTCAGCTGCCGGTAAAGCGGGTGCTGGGCCTCGCCCTTGACCGAGATCTTCGAGAAGATCGGGAAGGTGACGTCGTAGGTGCTGGTGCAGAAATCGAGGATCTCGGCGTCGGTGCCGGGCTCCTGGCCCTTGAAGTCGTTTGCGGGAAAGGCGGCGATGACGAAGCCGCGCTCGCGCTTTTCCCCATAGAGCTTTTCCAGCCCGTCATACTGCGGGGTTAGCCCGCATTTCGAGGCGACGTTAACGATCAGAATCACCCTGCCCTTGTATTCGTTGAGCGTCATTTGACGACCATCCACAGTCTTGACCGGGATATCCAGCACATTGCCCGTCACGGGAACCTCCAATTTCAGCAATCTGTCCTTCGCTCAACTTAGCGATATCGCAGCCGTTGTCATCAGCGACGGGATCAACTCGGCGTCACTCCGGCTGCCAGCCCGGCCTTGCGGCCGGCGCCGGCTCTATGGGCAGAGATATCAGGCTGGCGAAGTTTCCCTGACGTCGTCGAGCAGGAAGTGCACGACGAGATAATCCGTCTTGTAATGGCGGCCACTGTCCGACACGGAATCGACGCTACCGCCGTCCTTCGGATGCCAGGGATGATAGTGGGGGTTGGTGGTGATCAGCGTAATGGCCTTGCCATCTCTTTCGCCAAGCCGGAAGCGCATCTCGGCGAGCGGCCAGATCCGCTCGTAATCCTGCATGGTGATTCGCGCCTTCAGCGCCTTGCGCTGCAGCGGCGCTTCGCCGGCCTCGGCTGGTGTTTCCAACACCACCTCCTCAGCTCCGCTGATGATGGCGTTGAATTCTTCAGGCCACATGCGTCTCATGAAATCGCTCCTCCCGAGGCTTTTTCGTCAGTTCACAGATGGAACTTAGCGGTTTGTTCGAAAGAAGCAAATTCCTGTCATGCGGTTGTCATCGGTGCCGGCTGCTCCTACCTTCCCGTCAAACCGCATCAGGGCCGTCAGTCGCCCGCAATCCCGAGATCAAGATGAAGACACGTGAAGAAAGGCAGGCGCTCCGGGCGAGCATGCCGCGCACCCCGCTCAGCGCCCATCATATGGAAAACGCCCGGCTGCTGCCGGATCGCGGCGAGCTGCTCTACCGGATTCCGAACGGCGGCATCGGCGTCGAGGTGGGAGCGGCCTTTGGCGAATATACGGCGGAGATCCTGGAAAAGAACCGACCGGCACAGCTCTACCTCATCGATCCCTGGTCGATGGATCGCTACAGTTCCGGGCTCGACTCGATCCACACGAATTTCGCGGCCGAGATCGAGGCCGGCCGGCTGCACCTGATGCAGGGCACATCGCTCGAGAAGCTTGCCGAATTCGAGGACGATTTCCTCGACTGGGCCTATATCGATACCGATCATTCCTTCGAGCTCACCTGGCAGGAACTCCTGCTCTGCGAAAAAAAGGTGAAGCGGACGGGGCGTATTGCCGGGCATGATTTCTGCACCGGCAATACGGTCAAGCCGATCGTCTACGGCGTCGTCGAGGCGGTTACCAAATTCTGCAAGGATTACGGCTGGCAATTCGAGTTCCTGACGGTCGAATCACACGCGCATTTTTCCTATTGCCTAAAGCGGCTCTGATCAGTCTAAAGCGCGGCGCGATCTTTCAGATTCGCTTCACACGCTTTAGGTCTTTGGTCTTGCGCATGTCTTCACCGCAAAACCGCTGCACACTTTTGCGTGACATGCTTTACGCCTGGCCGGAATATTGCTCGTCGCTGACCTTTTCCATCCAGTCGACGTGATTGCCGTCCAGCGCCTCATGAATGGCGATGTGCGTCATCGCCGTATCCGGGGCAGCACCGTGCCAATGTTTTTCGCCCGGCGCGAACCAGACGGTATCGCCGGCACGGATCTCGCGGATGTCCCCACCCCAACTCTGAGCGAGGCCCTTGCCTGATGTCACGATCAGCGTCTGGCCGAGCGGATGCGTATGCCAGGCCGTGCGGGCGCCGGGTTCGAAGGTGACGGAGACCGCCCTCACCCGTGCCGGCGCCGGCGTTTCCATCAGCGGATCCTGGCGAACGGTGCCGGTGAAATAGTCGGCCGGTGGCTTCGTCGAGGAGCGAGAGCCGACGGGTTTGATCTCCATGATCTTTCCTTTTCCATTGATTGCGGTTGAAGCCCTATATCGCGACGATATTTCATCGAGGCGACCAATCAAAGCTGGATCGGCAATTGCTGCGGACTCACCCGACTGATAATTCCAACACCTTTCACCTACGGAGGATTTTTCATGAAACACCATGCTTTTGGCCGCATGCCCTTCACCGTCACCAATGTCGGCTTCGGCGCATGGCAGATCGGCGGCTCCTGGGGTGATGTCAGCGAGGCCGACGGGCGCGCGGCGCTGAATGCCGCGCTCGATGCCGGCATGACATTCATCGATACGGCCGATGTCTATGGCGATGGCCGCTCTGAAAAAATCATTGCCGACGTGCTGAAGACGCGCGGTGGCGAACGCCCGATGGTCGCCACCAAGGCGGGCCGCCGCCTCAACCCGCATGTCGCCGAAGGCTACACCAAGGCTAATCTTGAAGGCTTCATCGACCGCAGCCTGGCGAATCTTGCCGTCGACAGCCTCGACCTCGTGCAGCTCCACTGCCCGCCGCGCGAAGTGCTTTACCAGCCTGAGGTCTTCGAGGGCCTGAACGCGCTGCAGAAGGCCGGCAAGATCAAGGGTTACGGTGTCAGCGTCGAAAAGGTCGAAGACGGGCTGAAGGCGATCGAATATCCCGGCGTCGTCAGCATCCAGATCATCTACAACATCTTCCGCCAGCGCCCCGACCACCTCTTCTTCCAGGAAGCGCGCCGCAGGAATGTGGCGATCATCGCCCGTGTGCCGCTCGCCAGCGGTCTTCTCTCCGGCAAGATCACCCGGGACACACATTTTGCCAGCGACGACCACCGCAATTTCAACCGCAACGGCGAGGCCTTCGATGTCGGCGAGACCTTTGCCGGCGTTCCCTTCGAGGTCGGCCTGCAGGCGGTGGAAGAGGTGCGCAAGCTGGTGCCCGAGGGCACGACCATGGCTGCCTTCGCGCTCCGCTGGATTCTGATGAGCGACGCTGTCACCGTCGTCATCCCCGGCGCCCGCAATGCCGAGCAGGCCAGGGCCAACGCGGCTGCCGCCGACCTTGCGCCGCTGTCAGCCGATGTCATGGCGGCAACGCGCGAGATCTATGAGCGGCTGATCGCGCCGCATGTGCACCAGCGCTGGTAGGCTATCGATATTCCAAAATGCAAATGGCCGAAAGGCAAAATGGCCGGGTTTTCGCCCGGCCATTTTTCTGTCGTGTAACTATCAGAAGCTCAGTTCGTGGCGGTCAGGTCGACCGGGAAGAACAGGGTCTCGCCGGAGGAGTCGCTGACGCCGTCATTGTCGGTGACCGCGTAGGGCTTGCCCGACGCGTCGAAAGTGAAGCCTTCGAGCTTGTCCAGCACATAGCCGTTGGTGGCAGACTTCAGCTCACCGAGGAAGTCATGGGCTTCGGTCTTCTTGACGACCGGCAACTCGCCGCCGAGCTTGGCGGGCTTCAGCTCCGATATCGCCACCTTGTAGAGCTTCTTCAGCCTGGCGGCATCGCCGACGAGATTGTCGCGCTCGATGATGTAAACGCTGTCGCCCTGAGCCGAGATTTCCGACAGGCCGACCCAGCCGCTTTCCGTCTTGTCGAGCGGATAGCGAACGGCACCCCATTCCTTCTTCTTCGGATTGTAGGAGACGAGCTTGACGAAGCCCTTCTCGTCGTCGCTCCACTCACGCTGGACCGCCATCCAGAGCGTGATGTCGTCGCCGGTACCGACAATGGTCACGCCTTCGAAGCCGTAGCGGATTTCGTTGGCGACGAGCTCCTTCGGCAGGGCGATCTCGGCCCTGATGTCGCCCTTGGCATTGACGTTGTAGAGGGCGTGCGGGACGAGACGCTCGCTGTAGCCTTCCGAGGCGAGCCAGAAGGAGCCATCGGCGGCAGCCGCGATGCCTTCGATGTCGAGCTTCTGGGCCGGGGCGCCGTCACGCTTGACGACGAGGGCGTCGATGATGACGGCCGGCTTCTTGCTGGCATCGATCGAGTAGATCGTCGGCTGCGAGCCCAGAACGCTGTCACTGACGGCGTAGAGCATGCCCGGTTTGCCCGGAACGGCGGCGAGACCCGAAAGGGCTGCAAAGCCGATCGGATTGCCGTCCTTCTCGGCGGAAACGATCTGCGGATAGGCCTTCTCGCCTTCCGAGCGCTCGTAGATCATCACATGCGAACGCGTGCCGCCATCCTTGCCGAGATCGACCTCGTTGGCGGTCGCAAAGAGATTGCGGGCGGGAATGGCGATCGCGCCTTCCGGCGAAATGCCTGATGGCAGCAGCTGGACGAGTTCGGGATCGGCGCCGGTATCCTTATAGACGCCGACGACCGAGGCACGTTCGGCGAGCAGGAAGAAATAATTGATGTCGCCGAACTTGGCGGCTTCGAGGCCTTCGGGCTCGACACCCTTCGATCCCGAGCGGCTTTCCGGATAGTGGCCGATATGGGCGACGGCGCGTTCGAAGGAAGCGCCCGATTCGTAGAGAAGCTTGCCCGTCTTGTCGAAGATGGTGAAGCCGCGTGAGCCGCCCTGGTAGTCGCCTTCATTGGCGACGACGAGGCGGTTGTCGTCCAGCCACTTCACGGCGTCGGGCTCGCGCAGCACGCCTTTGGCTTCGCCTGAGAATTTCAGGGCGCCGTCACGCTTGGTGTCGATACCGGAGAGATCGACGCTGCCGGCGGAGAAATGCGTCTTCACTTCAGCCGTGTTGGCGTCGATGATGACGATCTCGTTGTTTTCCTGCAGCGTCAGGGCAATCTCATTCAGGCTGTTGAAGGCGACGAATTCCGGCTCCGGATCCTCCGGGGCGACGCCGGTAAGCCCGGTCAGCGCCACGTGCTTGATGGTGCCGCAATCGACGGTGCCGTTCTTGACCTGGAAGACGACGAGATCGCCGGCCGGCATCTGCGGGATCTTGCCGTCATTGACGTCTTCGTCGCGCTCGTTTTCGATCGCTATGGCGCCGAGCGTCTTGTCCTTGTTGAGGGCGATCGAATCCGGCTGACCGCCGAGATCGCACGTGCTTTCGATCTTCTTGCTCGCCACGTCGACGATCGCCAGACGGCCCGAGGGCTTCGCCTTGCTTTCGGAGGTGTTGACGGCAACGAACGCCTTGCCGGCGCTCGAGGTGACCGAAGTCGGCTCGCCGTCCATCATCAGCGCGCCGCCGGCCTTGGGGCCCTTGGCATCGGTAATGTCGATAAAGCCGATCGCGCCGAGCGGGCTGTCGCTATAGATCAGCGTGTTGCCGTCGTCGGTCGCGGTGATGATCTCGGCGGAGCTCACCGACAGCTTGTCCTTGTCGACCGGCAGGTTCTCTGCGACCGGGAAGGAAGCGATGCGGTTGAAAACCGGCTCGGCCGCGGCCGGGAAGGCAACGGATGCGAGAAGCACGGCAGCAAGCGCTGCCTTGCGCGATGAAATTGTCATGAAATCCCCCATGTGTCGAACATTCGAAACATGAGTTTTCTGCGGGAGCGGCATGACAGAGGCATGACAGATGCGGCATTTTGCGTCAGATCATGTCAGGCGAGTTTCCGCTCCCGGCGCATCTCGTTGCGCATGATGAACAGAGAAGCGGAGAGAATAAGAGCCGCTCCCAGCCAGAGGTAGCCCGCCGGCGCATAACCGAAGAACAGCCAACCGGCCAGCACGTTCAACGGCAGCTTCAGATCGTCGAACGGCTGGACGTAGGCGGCATCGGCTGCAGCATAGGCGAGCGTCAGGAAATACTGCGCTACGGCAGTCAGCAGCCCCGCCAGCAGCAACAGGGCAAGGGTTGCACCCGTCGCACTGCAAAACCTGCCGCAAGCGCCAGCCCGCCATTTATCGGCGTCAGCAGAACGAGCAGCCAGACGGTGATCGTCTCCGGCCGTTCGATGCCTGTCAGGCTCTTGGTGATCAGCGACGAGCCGCCCCACAGCAGCGCCGAAAGCACAGGCAAGAGAGCCGCCCAGCCAAAACCATCAGACCATGGCTGCAGAATGATCATCGCCCCGGTGAAGCCCGCCGCCGTCGCAGCCCAGCGGGCCGGGCCGACACGCTCACCCAGAAATAGCCGGGCGCCCAGAATGATGAAGAAGGGCGAGGTCATCACCAGTGCAATCGCCTGCCAGATCGGCACCGTGGCAAGGCCGGCAACCCAAGCCTCGACGCCGAGCGCGGCAAGCGCGACGCGCGCAAGATGGCGCCAGGGATAGTGTGTGCACATCGCTGCAAGGCCGAGCCTCTTCAGGAACGGCAGCGAAAACAGGAAGGCGAAGCCATATTGCCAGAAGGCTGCCGACGCCGAGGGAAAGGCAAGCTTCATCGTCAGCCATTGGGTGACGACGTTGAGAAGCGAAAAGGCAATGCCGGCAAGGACCATCCAAAGTGCGCCGACAACGGCGCGGGACGGCTCGACTGCAAGGGAATTCTGATTCATGTCTTTCATCCGTGACCAGGGACCAACATAAATCAGGACGCATGAGGCACGGACACGAACGACATGGCGGATCCCCACCCTCGCACGACCGACGCTCATTCTCTTCCATCCGGACTTTAACCGTCGGCTCCGGAATCGCACCGGATCTGCTGACCCCTCCCCCGCTTGGACACGGGGAAAGGCGCTCGCGGGCTCGAGCCGAAACCCTTACCGCCGGTGGGGAGTTTCACCCCGCCCTGAGAACAGAAACGTCGTAGATCAAAGCCCGCGCGGCGGCAAGTGCTCCTAGATCCAGATGATTTTAGGCCGGATCGGCCTAAAATCTGAATCCGAATCTAAATCAAAAAGTAGAGCATGATGTCGTCCGAAAACCGCTCACACTTTTCGGCATCATGCTCTAAAGCAAAAGGGGTTCGGCAAAGCCGAACCCCTCTCAAATCCTGCACAGCTGGTCTCGTTTCCGGCTGGTGGATAATCTCAGATCAGCCGTTGACGGCGTCCTTCAGGCCCTTGCCGGGCGTGAATTTCGGAACGTTGCGAGCCGGAATGTCGACTTCAGCGCCCGTCGACGGGTTACGGCCCTTCGATGCGGCACGATGAGAAACGGTGAAGCTGCCGAAACCCGCGAGGCGGATGTCGCCCTTGTTCTTGAGTTCAGCCTGGACAACGTCAAAAACCGCGTCAACAGCGGAAGCCGCGTCAGACTTCGTCAGTCCTGCCTTTTCGGCTACTGCGGACACGAGTTCATTCTTGTTCATGTTTCCACCCCTTTCTAAATGGTATGAAACGACTCAAAAGTAAGCTAGGCGCAGAATAGGTTTCATCAGGCCCGCCGAAAACCCAAAAGCCCTGCAAATCAAGGAAAAGCAAG
Organism: Rhizobium leguminosarum; assembly: GCF_001679785.1. Taxonomy (NCBI): domain Bacteria; kingdom Pseudomonadati; phylum Pseudomonadota; class Alphaproteobacteria; order Hyphomicrobiales; family Rhizobiaceae; genus Rhizobium; species Rhizobium leguminosarum. The sequence goes on along the minus strand of NZ_CP016286.1, from coordinate 847,291 downwards.
CGTCTACATGACGTTTTCACAAAAAAGGCTGGCGTTTCCGCCAGCCTTTTTGCGTGTTTTGGGCCAATTGGGCATAAATGTGGCAAAGGCCACTCAATGCGCTATGGTTGCGCCTGTCTCATCGAGGCCTTCGACCGTTGCGATGACCGGCGTTTCCACCGTGCCGTCCCATTCGATCGGCTCCGGCCGCCGGATCAACGCATGCTTGATCACCTCGCCCATGCGGGATACCGGGATGATCTCCATGTTGTTCTTCACGTTATCAGGAATCTCCGCCAGGTCCTTGGCGTTTTCCTCCGGAATCAGCACCTTCTTGATGCCGCCGCGAAGCGCTGCGAGCAACTTTTCCTTGAGACCGCCGATCGGCAGCACACGGCCGCGAAGGGTGATTTCACCGGTCATGGCCACATGCCTGTCCACCGGGATCCCGGTCATGATCGAGACGATCGCGGTTGCCATGGCGACGCCGGCCGAGGGGCCATCCTTCGGCGTCGCGCCTTCCGGCACGTGCACGTGGATGTCGCTCTTGTCGAAGCGCGGCGGCTCGATGCCGAAATCGACAGCGCGCGAGCGGACATAGGAGGCCGCTGCCGAGATCGATTCCTTCATGACTTCCTTCAGATTGCCGGTGACCGTCATGCGGCCCTTGCCCGGCATCATCACGCCTTCGATGGTCAGCAGCTCGCCACCGACTTCCGTCCAGGCAAGACCGGTCACGACGCCGACCTGATCCTCGCCCTCTGCTTCGCCATGGCGGAAGCGCGGGACGCCCAGGTAGTCGGAGATGTTGGCCGCCGTCACGTGAACGGCCTTCGTCTTGCCCTTGATGATCTCGGTGACCGCCTTGCGGGCGAGTTTCATCAGTTCGCGTTCGAAGTTGCGGACGCCGGCTTCGCGGGTGTACTGCTGGCTGATCGCCATCAGGGCGTCGTCGCTGACCGAGAATTCTTCCGGCTGCAACGCATGTTCCTTGATGGCCTTCGGCAGCAGGTGCCGCTTGGCGATCTCGCGCTTTTCATCCTCGGTGTAGCCGGCGATACGGATGATCTCCATGCGATCCATCAGGGGCGCTGGAATATTCAGTGTATTCGCCGTCGTGATGAACATCACATCCGACAGGTCGTACTCGACTTCCAGATAGTGGTCCATGAAGGTCATGTTCTGCGCCGGATCGAGCACTTCGAGCAGAGCCGAAGACGGATCGCCGCGATAGTCCTGGCCGAGCTTGTCGATTTCGTCGAGCAGGAACAGCGGGTTGGACTTCTTCGCCTTCTTCATCGACTGGATGACTTTGCCGGGCATCGAGCCGATATAGGTGCGGCGGTGACCACGGATTTCGGCTTCGTCGCGAACGCCGCCAAGCGCCATGCGGACATACTCACGGCCGGTCGCCTTGGCGATCGACTGGGCGAGCGAGGTCTTGCCGACGCCCGGAGGGCCGACGAGGCAGAGGATAGGGCCCTTGATCTTGGTAGCACGGGCCTGCACGGCCAGATATTCGACGATGCGCTCCTTGACCTTGTCGAGACCGAAGTGATCGGCTTCGAGGATCTTCTCGGCATTGTTGAGATCGGCCTTGATCTTCGACTTCTTGCCCCAGGGAATGCCGAGCAGCCAGTCCAGATAATTGCGCACGACGGTGGCTTCCGCCGACATCGGGCTCATCTGGCGCAGCTTCTTCAGCTCCGCATCGGCCTTTTCACGGGCTTCCTTGGACAGCTTGGTCTTGGAGATGCGCTCTTCCAGTTCGCTCATCTCGTCGCGGCCTTCCTCGCCGTCGCCGAGTTCCTTCTGGATCGCCTTCATCTGTTCATTGAGGTAATACTCGCGCTGAGTCTTCTCCATCTGGCGCTTGACGCGCGAGCGGATGCGCTTTTCGACCTGCAGCACCGAGATCTCGCCTTCCATGAAGCCGAGGGCCTTTTCGAGGCGCTGCTTGACGCTGGTGGTTTCCAGCATCTCCTGCTTCTCGGTGATCTTGATCGACAGATGCGAGGCGACCGTATCGGCGAGCTTGGAATAGTCGTCGATCTGGCTTGCGGCGCCGACCACTTCGGGCGAAATCTTCTTGTTGAGCTTCACGTAGCTCTCGAATTCGGAGACGACCGAACGCGACAAGGCTTCCAGTTCGACCGGATCGTCATGCGGCTCCTCGAGCACATGGCCAAGCGCCTCATAGAAATCCTCACGGCTGGTATAGGTGTCGATCTCGGCGCGGGCGCGGCCTTCGACCAGAACCTTGACGGTGCCGTCGGGCAGCTTCAAGAGCTGCAGCACGTTTGCCACGGTGCCGACATTGTGGATCGCGGAAGGATCCGGATCGTCGTCGCTGGCGTTGATCTGCGTCACCAGCATGATCTGCTTGTCGGAACCCATGACCTCTTCGAGCGCACGGATCGACTTTTCCCGTCCGACGAACAGCGGCACGATCATATGCGGGAAAACCACGATGTCGCGCAGGGGCAGAACAGGGTAGGCAGTGCTGCTCGCTACAGACGTTTTCTTCGTCATTTTATGTCCTTTCCATCGTCCCGTTGCCGGGCTCTCTGCACGGCCGCTTGGGACCGGCCGGCACTCTCACTTGTTGCTACAAGTGGAGGTTCTGACTACGCTTTTCAAGCCACGCTAACGCCCGCGTCCCTCGGATGTGACGGCATTATTACAACGGAACGCCAACACTATGAAGCGCGTGGCTGGACCGGCGCTTACCACTTCCGAGCCGGCTAAAATACAAACACCAGCAAGAGGCTTACGGAAACATTGCATCATTGCCAAGCACGATCCCTTGCGCAACATCGGCAAAGGCAATTTCGGTTCCCACGGGCAAATACTAACAGTGCCTTGCATGGTTTTTCAAATAGAAAGGGGCCTGCCTATGGCAAGCCCCCAAAATAATCACGCGAAAGCGGTAAAGATCACGCCGAAGCGTTGGCTTTTTCTTCCTGGCGATCGGCATAGATGTAAAGCGGACGGGCCGAACCGCGCACCACTTCCTCGGAGATGACGACCTCGCGCACACCTTCCAGCGTCGGCAGTTCGAACATCGTGTCGAGCAGGATCTTCTCCATGATCGAGCGAAGGCCGCGGGCGCCGGTCTTGCGCACGATCGCCTTGCGGGCGATTTCGCGAAGAGCGTCCTCGTGGAAGTTCAATTCCACGTCTTCCATCTCGAACAGGCGCTGATACTGCTTGATCAACGCGTTCTTCGGCTCGGACAGGATCTGGATCAGCGCGTCCTCATCGAGGTCCTCGAGCGTCGCCAGAACCGGCAAGCGGCCGATGAACTCAGGGATCAGGCCGAACTTGACCAGATCTTCAGGCTCCAGTTCGCGCAGAACCTCGCCGACGCGGCGGTCATCCTGCGACTTGACGCTAGCGCCAAAGCCGATCGAGGTCTTCTCGCCACGGGCAGAGATGATCTTGTCGAGGCCGGCAAAAGCGCCGCCGCAGATGAACAGGATGTTCGTCGTGTCGACCTGCAGGAATTCCTGCTGCGGGTGCTTGCGGCCGCCCTGCGGCGGAACGGAAGCGACCGTGCCTTCCATGATCTTCAGCAGCGCCTGCTGCACGCCCTCGCCCGAGACGTCACGGGTAATCGAGGGGTTGTCGGACTTGCGCGAAATCTTGTCGACTTCGTCGATGTAGACGATGCCGCGCTGTGCACGCTCGACGTTGTAGTCGGCCGACTGCAGCAGCTTCAGGATGATGTTTTCGACATCCTCGCCGACATAACCGGCCTCGGTCAGCGTCGTCGCATCAGCCATGGTGAAGGGAACGTCGATGATGCGGGCAAGCGTCTGGGCAAGATAAGTTTTGCCGCAGCCGGTCGGACCGACGAGCATGATGTTCGACTTCGCCAGCTCGACTTCGCCGTTCTTGGAGGCGTGCGCCAGGCGCTTGTAATGGTTGTGTACGGCTACCGACAGGATCTTCTTCGCCTGCCGCTGGCCGATGACATATTCGTCGAGGACCTTGATGATGTCCTGGGGCGTCGGAACGCCGTCGCGGGACTTGACCATCGAGGACTTGTTTTCCTCACGGATGATGTCCATGCACAATTCGACGCATTCATCGCAGATGAAGACGGTCGGTCCGGCAATCAGTTTCCGGACTTCGTGCTGGCTCTTTCCGCAGAACGAACAATAAAGAGTGTTCTTGGAGTCGCCGCCGTTGCTGCCGCTGACCTTGCTCATATCACTTTCCTTCCAGCACGCCGCATTTCAAGGCGAAATCGCGGTCCACTCTATCAGCTCCTGGCGGCACTCCGTTTCCGGAGCCTTTGCCGAGAAGGGCTTCAGGGGCTACGAACCGGGCCCAACCAATCATGTCCTGGCCCCGGCGGCAACGAATTCCCCTTCGAATGCCGAATGCTATGTCATAAAAATTCAACATAGCATTAATAGTTACTATTAGCGTCTTCGTCGCCGGATGAAAGCCCTTGTTCAATCACAAATGGGATAGAACTGTGGCGAGGAAAACACCATCCCTATTAATTACTAGCCTGCTCGCCTTCCATTTCGAGGCGCGACGTCAGAACCTTGTCGATCACGCCCCAGCTCTGGGCTTCGTCCGCATCCATGAAATGGTCACGATCGAGCGTCTTTTCAACTTCCTCATAGGTCCGGCCCGTGTGCTTGACGTAGACCTCGTTCAGGCGGCGCTTCATCTTGAGGATGTCGCGGGCATGACGCTCGATGTCCGAAGCCTGGCCCTGAAAGCCGCCCGAGGGCTGGTGCACCATGATGCGTGAATTCGGCGTGGCAAAGCGCATGTCCTTGTGGCCGGCTGCGAGAAGCAGCGAGCCCATGGACGCGGCCTGGCCGATGCAGAGCGTCGAAACCGCGGGCTTGATGAACTGCATCGTATCGTAGATCGCCATACCGGCGGTGACGACGCCACCGGGCGAATTGATGTAGAGGGCGATTTCCTTCTTCGGGTTTTCCGCCTCGAGGAAGAGCAGCTGGGCGCAGACGAGCGTCGCCATATGGTCCTCGACAGCACCTGTCAGGAAGATGATGCGTTCCTTCAACAGGCGGGAATAAATGTCGTAGGAGCGTTCACCGCGGTTGGTCTGTTCCACGACCATCGGAACGAGGGCCATTGCGGTATCGACTGGGTTTCTCATGTGCGTCCTTTGTCAACGTCTCGCCGGCCGGCGCCGGGAATCAAAGAAAAATCTCTTACCCCTACATAGAGTGTCCCGGCCCTTCTCTTCAAGACACGCATGAGGATAACGTTAAGAAGGCGGGGCAAGGCGGCTAAGCTCCTTCTTTTCATGCATGTCGTTATCCCGGAACCGCTGCACACTTCCGGGCGACATGCATTGAGCCTCTTTCCCTCAAACGCCTGTTAACGGCGAGCTCTTTGTACGGTCTCCCCCGGCTTTTCTCCATGACAGGATGAAGGAAGGCTTACTCTATTCGACAATACTCATGCACGTTTACCCGACGGAAAGCCTACCGGCAGATATCGGCCTAAAACAATGCCGCAGCGCAGCGACATTAAGGAAGTAGCGAGCTTCCTCGGCAAGGATGCGAACGGACAGACAAGGGGTTGCTGCCGTGTTCAATTTCGCTACAGGTCTCGCCATCTGGTGTTCCGAGGCCATGACGCTCGCTTTGGTGCTGTTCGTCGCCTGGCGCCACAATGTCAGGAACGAGGCCTATCTCTATTGGGGCCTGGGCTTCCTCCTGACCGGCATCGGCTTTGCGATGGTCGCGCTGCGCGGCGAAATCCCCAGCGTGCTTTCAGTAGAGGCGGGCAATGCCATCGCCCTGCTCGGCCAGAGCGCCTGGGTGGCTGGTTTTCTGGCACTCGACCGCAAGAGGATCGAATGGTGGGCACTGCTGCCGCCGGTAATTTGGCTCGCCGGTGTCTTCCTGCCCTGGGTCAACAGCGATTATTCAAACCGGGTGGTGCTCTACAACCTTGCTTCGGCGACGGGTGCGACGGCACTCGCCATGGCGGTCGCCGCCGGCGACATGCGCCGTGAGCGTACCCGCATCAAGCTCATGGGTGTGTTCATCCTCCAGGGCTGCCTGTGCTTCGGCTCGGCGCTGACGATGGCATTGACGATGCCAAGCGATATCGAGGCGACCAATCTTGGCGGCGCCTCCGCCATGGCCAGCGCCTTCCTGCTGACCATCGCCTTCGCGTTCACCTGCCGGCTGATCATGGAGCGCTCCGAACGGCACCTGCGTGCCCTCACCCTGACCGACTCGCTGACCGGCGTGCTCAACCGCCGCGGCCTGCTCGGCTATTTCAACGGCATCCAGGAACGTGCTCATAACGAGCAGCGCCAGGTTGCGGTGATCCTTTTCGATCTTGACCATTTCAAGCGCGTCAATGACCGTTTCGGCCACCAGTCCGGCGATGCCGTGTTGACCGCCTTTGCGCGCATGGCCCGCCAGTATATTCCGAACAACATCTTCGGCCGCATGGGCGGCGAGGAATTCGCCGCCTTCGCCGCCGTCGCGGACCAGACGGAAGCCGAGGCGATCGCCGAAGCGATCCGCACCGAATTCTGCCGTCTTCCCATCAGCACCGGCGAAGCGATCGTTCCGGTCACCGTCAGCATCGGCATCGCGCTCGCCTCCTCGATCGAAGCCAATATCGACAAGCTGATCTCGGCCGCCGACCGGGCGCTCTATGCGGCGAAGGCCGCCGGCCGCAACTGCACGGTCACCTTCGGCGAAGCGGAGGCCGCAGCCCCTGCACCAGCCACGCCGAACAGCACTGCCGGCGAACTCGTGCCGACGGTCGACGACCAGGTCGAAGCGCTGCGACGCATGGGCACGCTGTCGCGGGCCGGGTAGTCCGGGATCCCTGCCCCACATCTTTCCGAGGTCCGGCAAATCCGATAAGGCTCGGGACATGATGATCCCATCCTTTCTCTCGATCGACCGCGTCAACCGTCATGTCTCGCTGGACGGCCGCAACCCGGCCTTCTACGGCAACCCGAATGCCGTCTATGCCGCACTTCATGCCCATTGCCCGACCTTCTATTGGAGCGAGCAGAAGCAGTGGTTCTTCACGGGTTACGACCATGTGAACGGCCTGCTGCGCGACCGGCGCTTCGGCCGGCAGATCCTGCATATCGCCAGCCGCGAGGAGCTCGGCCTTGCCGAGCCGATGCCGCATCTTGCCAGTTTCGATCTCTCGGAGCGCTATTCCCTGCTCGAACTCGAACCGCCGGAGCACACGCGGCTCCGCACGCTCGTCAACCGCGCCTTCGTTTCCCGCCATGTCGAGAAGATGAAGCCGGAACTTGCCGAACTCGCCAACCGGCTGATCGACGGCTTCGCGGAGAAGCGTGAGATCGAGTTGCTCTCGGCCTTTGCCGACATCATCCCGGTGACGATGATCGCCCGGATGATCGGCATTCCCGAGGAGATGGGGCCGCAACTGCTCGCCTGGTCGCACGCCTATGTCCGCATGTACATGTTCGGCCGTACGCGCGAGCAGGAGGAAGAGGCCGAACGGGCGGCCAAGGAATTTTCCGACTACGTCAAGACGGTCATCGCAGAACGCCGTGTCGAACCGCGCGACGACCTGCTGACCCACATGATCCATACCGAGCATAAGGGCCAATATCTGACCGAGGAGGAGCTCGTCTCGACGACGATCGTGCTGCTCAATGCCGGACATGAGGCGACCGTGCATCAGATCGGCAACTCCGTGCGCACCATTCTCGACAGCGGCTGCGATCCGGCGGTACTCTTCCGGGACGAGGCGACGACGGAGCGCACCGTCGAGGAAACCCTGCGCATCTGCGCGCCGGTCCACATCTTCCAGCGCTGGGCCCTGGAGCCTGCCGAAATCGACGGCGTCTCCTTCAAGCGCGGCGACAAGGTTAGCCTCATCCTCGCCGCCGCCAATCTCGACCCGGCGAAATTCACCGATCCCCTCACCTTCAAGCCCGACCGCAACGAGGCGGCAAACCTCTCCTTCGGCGCCGGCATCCATTTCTGCATCGGCGCGCCGCTGGCGCGGCTGGAGCTCAACGTCGTGCTGCCGATCCTGTTCGAACGGCTTACCCGCCTGAGGCTGGCGAAGACGCCGGTGGTCAAGGACGTCTACCATTTCCACGGGCTGGACCGGCTGGATCTGCAATGGTGATCCGTCCTCTGAGCTGGGCAATGTCTGGAATGCCGGCGAGCAGTTCGATCGCGCCGCCGCGCGACCGGATCCCATTCTGTACCTGTAGAGGAAACCGAAGCCGAAGGCCGAAAGGCGACCGCCGCGCCCCCAACCATGGAAATCGCGGCGGCGAGCGGAACCGCCAGAAAAAGCCGGCCACAGCCGAAAACTATCCAATGGAAAATACGGTCGCCGCCGGTAACGATCCGTCAATACCGAGCCTATGCCACGACCTTTTGCGCCATCATGCGGCTGACTCTTCTTCCAGCCTGCTTGATATGTCGTATGCCGACATAGGTTTTCCAATCAGATATCCTTGAAGCTGATCGCAGCCGGCGTCGCGCAAGATCGCCGCCTGGCGGATAGTCTCGATACCTTCCGCGGTAACGGGAATTCGTAGCGCGGTCGCGAGCGAGATGGTTGCCCGGAGAACATCAGCGCCATTAGCGCCTTCGTCGAGGGCCGACACGAGTGAACGGTCGATTTTCATGCGATCAAACCCGAACTGCCGCAATGCGCCGATGCTGGCGTATCCGCAGCCAAAGTCGTCGAGCGCGAACTTTATGCCGACGCGCTTGAGCTGGTCTATCGACCGACGGGCCTGATCCGGGTTTGTCATCAGAACGCCTTCGGTGATCTCCAATGTCAGGCGGTTGGGATTGAAATCGAGCTCCTGCAGGACCGAGATCACTTCGGCGGCAAATTCCGGATTGCAGAGCTGGATCGGCGAAACGTTCACCGACAATGCCAGATCGGGCCAGCCCTTGGCATGCTCGATCGATGTCCTCAGCATATGAACGCCGAGTGCATCGATGAGGCCGCATCTCTCGGCAAGAGGGATGAAAATCTCCGGGCTGATATTTCCGGTTGCAGTTCGCCAGCGCGCCAGTGCTTCAAGACCGGTCACAGCGCCGGTCGAAGCAGAGACGAGAGGTTGGAAAACGGCCTCGATTGCGCCACTGCTGATGGCATTCTTCAACAGGCCTTCTAGTTCGGCGACCCGTTGGCGTTCCCGGTCCAGTTCGGGGTCGTATTCGATCGCCTGGCCTCTGCCATTCGCCTTGGCACGATAAAGGGCCATGTCCGCTCTGCGGAGAAGCTCCAAGGGCGGCACGTCGCCGTCGCGAGCAGCAGCTCCTATGCTTGCGCCAACTTCGATTGTTCGTCCGTCGATTTTGAAGGGCTCGGCAAACAGCGCCAAAATCGTCTTTTCCATATCTCCGCACGTGGCGGAACCGACGTGCACCAGCGCAAATTCATCGCCCCCGAGCCGCGCCGTGGCAATGATTTCGGGGTGGCAGGCGGTTAGCGCCTTGGAGACCAGCCGGATCAAATCGTCCCCCACCGCATGGCCCCAGGCGTCGTTGACGGCCTTGAAGCCATCAAGGTCGACGAGATAAAGCCGATGTGGCGAAAAGGCCGAATTTTCTAACTCTTCCAATAGGTTGAGAAGCCCGTGTCTGTTCAACAGGCCGCTCAGGCTATCGTGGTCGGCTTCGAAAATCGCTGTTTGCGCCAATTGGCGCAGGCGCCGCGCCTCGGAGGCGCCAACCAGCAGAACGCCGATCAGGAACAGCGCAAGGATGACGATAGCGGCTGCGACATAGGGGTAGACCTGATGAAACACGGCGCTTCCCGGCGCTTTGCTGGGCCAGACGAGATAGCCGATGACGGCCCCCTTCATGTCGGTGATCGGCGTGTTCAGGAACTCCGGCTTCGGCGTCGTCTCAAGGCGCAAGCCTTCAAGTTCATGTTCGTTCGAGAGCGTGTCGATAACTTCCGATGTAAATTCCTTGTAGAAACTCAGCGTGCTGAGCTTCGGAAGCTCCGCGGTCACCTCGAAAGGCTGGATCGCCTGCGAGGCGATCAGGGCTATACCGCTTTCGGTCTTGATGAAATTGACCACCGGCGCCCTCGCCGGAGCTGCGGCCGCATTGGTCTGCTGATAAAAGGCTTCCCCGAAAAACGTGCCCGGCTGGAAGGGCTTGCCTTTGGCATAGGCCGAGACGATCGAAGACCGGTCAGGGCCGGTTACGATCGCGCCGTCATAAAGCGCATAATCCTCGCTGGTTTTTCCCCAATTCTCATAGGCCCAATCCGCAGCGGCTGGAGATGAGGCAGCGCTATAGGCATCGTCCCATATGGCATTGTCCGTCGTTGTCCCGCTCAAGCGACCCACAAAGGCTGCGACCGCCGCGCGGGCGGCGCGACTGGCCCTGGCATCGTCGATCTCGTTGGCCGACCGGGTCATCGTGACGACGACATGTGCCATCAGGCCGGTCAATACGAGGGCGACGACTAGGAAGAAGACCGTTGTCGCGATGATGGAAGACGTCTGGGTTCGAACGTACCTACCTGCAAGATTCGACGACATGCCAATTCCGGAATGATTAATTGCAAGGCCATGTCTATGAGACGGCAGGAGACATCATGTCCGCAATGCGCTGCAGACAAGGTTTAGCATTTGCCGATGTAGGCACGATTAATGGGATTGGTTAAAAGCATTTCAATCCGGGACAACGGGTCATGAATACCGTCGTTGCCTGCTTGCCGTCAGGGATTATCGCCGTGAAAGAGACGACAAGGTGAAGCCGAAAACGGAACAGGGTCGGCTTCGTTCGCCCCGCTCAAACCTTGATCACATAGTCCTTGCGAGTCGTTTCAATGACTTCCCACGTCCCCTTGAAGCCGGGCCTGAGGATCATCCGGTCGCCCGCCTTCAGATGAACCGGCTCACCGCCGTCCTCCGTCACGATCGAATGGCCGGACAGCAGACTGAAATATTCCCATTCCTCGTAAACGATCCGCCACTTGCCCAGTGTCGCCTCCCAGATGCCGGAATAGAGGCCGCCTTCGGCCTCCTCCAGATTCCAGGTGCGAAAATGCGGATCGCCGGAGATAATCCGATCGGCTTCGGGGGCGCCGAATTCCGGTTGGACGCCATCAATGCTGAAGGTGATGAAATTTGTCATGGTCGCCGTAGATCCCTCTGATCTCAGATGTGGTTCGCACATACCTTTGACAACTTCCCTATTGAAATCATAGAGCTTTTCCTGCGGAAGCGTCACGTACGTCTGGCTGTTTCCTCACATACCTTTGCTCAAGCATGTTCCTTACGTCAAATACCCTTGACCAATTCTACAACCACAAACTAAACCATTGTTTTTTTAAAATTTATCGCATGCACGCCTTGCGCCGGACTGGCTGTCGAACAGCCACAAGGGAAGGACGGATGCGGAGTTGTCGCTTCGTCTTGATTCTAAGGAGCTTATGACCCGCACTTACGAACAGCTTGTCCCGCGAGCCGAACTCGAGAACAAGCCACCACTAACCACAGTGGACTCACGAATAAGTAGTGTTACATTTAGCTCTGATGCCAATGCTGTCAGGATCAGACTCGAATGAGGTCGGCTCGCGGTGGCGGCGATGCAGAACCGCCGCAAATAATAAAGAACATCATTTGGCTGCTGCAAAACTGGCGATCCCAGACCATACCGATTTTGCTCGCCGGCGTCGTTCTAGCAACTGGTTTTGCTTGGGCCTACAGGGCCGCGATCTGGGGCCTGTTTTCGGCCTATAAAATCGGCGAATTCAACATCACTTTGGTAAACACAACAGATGCGAAATACCGCATGGACTTTCCCGGCGAATTGTACGCCTGCGAGCCCTCGGTCCCGGGAATAAACATCAAAGTTAAGTCAGGCCTGTTGTGGATCGTTAAAGACGGAGAACCAGTTAGCTATGGCTACGGCGTTGATGTCGACCCCTGTAAAAGAGGGTGCCGCGCATCACGGGATAGTTCCCGTCGCGGAGGACTTTCACCGACGAGGATTCCTGGACCCATACGAGGTCCTTCATCTCCGTGCCCGCAGGGTCGAGCGCCTCCACGATTCCGTTCTCTTCCTCGTCGCGGAAACGCGAGGTCTTCAGGACGGCGACACGGGCCGGGTAGTGCCGATGATGGTTCTTGTCGGCGGTCAGCACCGCTTCTTCCTGGAATGTCCGCTGGATAGGCGATGGGAACTTCGGTGTCTCGCGGCCGTTTAGTTGCAGATGCGGCGTATTGGGCGGACATCCTGCGCCTCGGGCGGCAGAAGAGATCGTCATGGCAAGGGATGCCGACATAACCATATTAAGAAAGCGCGGAATGCTGGCGACCGTGCGCGGCGTCGTTGCGCATAGCGTGGGCGGGGCCGAAGTCGAGACTGCGCCCTGCGATATGCTACTGGGTAATGCAATTCTGCATGTCGCGAGACTGGACGTTTCGGTTTGCACGACCGCCGCCGCGAGTGTCGTTGCGGAGGGCATTATGTTGAATTGCGAGGACTGCCGTCGGCTCGCCTTGAAATATGGCGACAAGCTTGAAGTTCGTGAGTAGGAAGCAAGAGCCCTGAGCACTGGCCGATCAGCTTTCTGGGCCCAAGGAACCTCAATCGGACATCAACACGACAACCGACCTCGGAGCCACGAGAGAATTCAGTTCGATGATGGTGTTCGGGAGTTTCATGGTTGAGACGTGGGGCATTGAACCGCCTCGGCTGATGGTCTTTCGTCCACCATTCTTCACCTTTGAGTTCTCGTAATCGGGCAGCGTTGTGAAGCAGATGGGGATTGCGTTCATGTCGGACTCCGATGACGGACGCCGCATGACGTAGAAAAATATCTCCTGCCATTCAGTGCGAGGTGATCGCACGACCGCTGGACGCGAGATGCTCAGTAATGGCGCGCCGGATTTCGGTAACCGTGTCGAAGAGCCTGTTGTCCAAGTCGATGACATTGAAGCGGACAGCGATGAATTTGAGGCGGTTTTCGACAGGGACCGCGATCCCGACTTCCTGACCGTTGAATACGACAGCTTGCTTTTGCATAACAAACCTCGGGCGCGCCATACGGGAGCACCATCTTAGAAAAGTGGAACAAAGGGTTTACGACGCGTCAGATTGCCGTCGTAGTTCGGTATCGGATCGAGACGAGATCACGCACTCGCTGCACCATTGCGAAGAAACGAAGTCGGGCAAACAACGTCATCATCCTCCTCAAGCGAGGTCAAACGACCGCTGAGTATCGCCGGCGAGGGGCCGGTTATTTCGGAACTATTCTGTAAAAAACGTAGTCGAGAACCTTCGAGTAAGCAACTGATTTTTGTTATTAATTAGCGTTTTGAATCGTATGACAATTACCGCAGGTGCGAAGTAACAAATGATGTACGTTCGTCCGACCCATCGTCGAAGGCCCGTCAATGGCTTTACTCGGCGATATTGCAGACTAAGCGGCATCCATTACATTGTATCTTTCAGCTTCTTTCGGACTCGGGGCAATCAAACGGTCACTTGTACTTTTAGACCTCAGGTCCGTGGTCCTTTCGATGAGAAGGACGTTCAACAAAGGCCATCTAGGCGCTCCCACATTCTGGGCGAACCAATGCTCATGAAAGGACTCCCCCGGGTCGACTGCGGGGCCGCCCACAGCCTTCTCGGACCTAAGTCCCTATCGCGAACCAAATTACCTATCCGCTGTTTCCTTCCTATCACGAAGGAGGACTGCCATGACCTTTGAGCCGGAAAGCCTAGCCTGCGATCAGCTTGCGAGCGTGCAGGCCGCGGTGTCCGCGGAACCAGAGCTGAAAGGCTCGTCCATCTCTGTAAGCATGGTGGGCAGAAGCGTCCTGTTGGAGGCCTATGTGGCGGGCTACGGTAATCGGGGAGAAGGCGACGGCGATCGCCGCTTTGATCGCGGGGCCGGAGAACGTGCATGATAGGATGCAGGACCGCGACACGACCGATAGCTAGTGCCCGTCCACAAACGGTAAACCACTGAAATTATTGGAGGAATAGCGATATTGCGACGGGCAAAGCCCGGCGGTTTCAGGTATACTTTAGATCAAGCCATTGATTCTAAAGACAAACCCGCAACCGCCGGAGCCGACAATGCGCCAAGAACGCACCGTCCAAGCCAATATATTCGATCTTTTCGCCGAACACGAGATCGGCCGCGAGCTGAAAGCCATGTCGCAATGGCTGGATGAGCATCGTGATCTGCTCGGGCTGGTAGCGCAGGACCTGCGCCGCCACGGCGTCAAGGAGACCGGCCGCGAGGGCCTGCCGGCGGAGGCCGTGCTGCGTTGCGCCCTGCTCAAACAACACCGTCAGTTGAGTTATGAGGAGTTGGCCTTTCATCTGGAAGATTCCGCCTCGTTCCGGGCCTTTGCCCGGCTGCCGTGGGGGTGGAACCCGAAGAAGTCGGTCTTGCACAAGACGATCAGCGCGATCCGGGCCGGGACCTTTGAAGCGATCAATCGCGTGCTGTTGACGAGCGCCCGGCAGGACAAGGTGGAACGCGGCAAGGTCGTGCGCATCGACAGCACCGTCACTTCGGCGCTGATGCACGAACCGAGCGACAGTAGTCTTTTGTGGGACTGCGTGCGGGTGATGGTGCGGCTGTTGCAGCAGGCGGCTTCCTTGGGCAGCGCCATCTCATGGCACGATCACTGCCGCGCGGCGAAGAAGCGATCCCGGGCGATCCAATTTACCCGCGGTCGTCCGAAACGAGTTCAGCACTATCGCGCGCTGCTCAGGATCACGCGCACCACCTTGAGCTATCTCGAACAGGCGGCGGCGCAACTGCCCTTGGCGGCGGGCCCGGCGGTCGAACTCTGGCAGGCCCAACTCCGCCACTATAAGCCGCTGATCGAACGGATCATCGCCCAGACCGAGCGGCGGGTCCTGGCCGGCGAGGCGGTGCCGGCTGGCGACAAGCTGGTCAGTTTGTTCGAGCCGCATGCCGACATCATCGTCAAAGGCAGCCGCGACGTCGAGTATGGCCATAAGATCAATTTGACCACCGGCACAAGCGGGCTGATCCTCGACCTCGTCGTCGAAACCGGCAACCCGGCCGACAGCGAGCGCTTGCTGCCGATGCTGGAACGCCACATCGGCATCTGGGGCGAGGCGCCGCGTCAGGCGGCGGCCGACGGCGGCTATGCCAGCCGCGATAATTTGAGCCGAGCCAAAGCCTGGGGCATCTGCGACATGGCCTTCCACAAGAAGTGCGGCCTCAGGATCGAAGACATGGTCAAGAGCCGCTGGGTCTATCGCAAGCTGCGCAACTTCCGCGCCGGCATCGAGGCCGGCATCTCCTGCCTCAAACGCGCCTACGGCTTGGGGCGCTGCACCTGGCGTGGGCTCGACCACTTCAAGGCTTATGTCTGGTCCTCGGTGGTCGCATACAATCTCGCCCTCTTCGCCCGCCTCAGGCCGACCTGACATCCCATGTCGCCAGCCAAAACCGGACCGGCGTGACGCCGGCAGTTGCCAATGCGCGCATGTCCACCAGAAATCCTGGCCGCCGCAATTAGCACCCATGAGCCACACCGCATGGCTTCAAAGCGGCCACCAAGCGGAACCCAAGTGCGCTGCAAGCTCAAGAAAACCAGCGTTTATGGACGGAAACTAGCTAGTCACACGCCGGGCATAATGACAGAACTGGCTCCCAGTGCACAGTCCGCGTTGCGGGCACTTCGATCCGATCACCAAAGTCCTCATGGATCAATGGCAGTATGCCCACGGTCAGGGAGTCTCGCGAACTCCACCCTAAGACTTTGAAGGATTTCCTCCCGGGAGTGACCTTGGGAGCGCAGGTCTACGACCCGCGCCACGAAGCCCTGATGGTCTGGAGTAATCTTCAGCTCATTGCATGCATCGACGAGGATCGCCTGGAGGAATTCGAGGTCGTCAATGTCAATCGCGAAATCAGAAAGCGGGCCCAATTCCCCTCCCCGCAGACAGAGGCAGAGAGCGTCAACATCTCCCAAGCTGGCCCCCAAAGACCAACCGAATCATCATAGCGCGAATGCATCCGCAATCCAGCGAAATTCCGATCGTCTCCAACTATACAAAATCGTAGAGCGCCCACTCCTTTTCAGCCGCATGCCTTCACACCCGGTCACTCCAGGTAATCAATCGTCAATTACGAATTGGGAATACACGCGTATATTACCCCTCGGGGATTGCGATCCCTGCCCTGAGGTCGACGATAATGGACTGGGACGCAACCTCTGCATTCACACCCGTCGGGCTGGCTCTGCGCGGTCAGCCAGCTCACAGGATCGTCCGCACCCTCGGCGACGCGGCATACATGCTGCTCAAGGACTGGCCATCCGATGACGGCGAAGAATACGTCACTGCAGTGAAGGCTTGCGTCGATGCGATCAGCGGTGAGATCACTCCACAGCAATTTTGGGACGCGTTCCTGCGTGCGGCCGATGAAGCGGGCATCGCTGCTCTGACTATCGTTCACCGATGACAGCGAGTAAAAGAAGCGGATGGTTGCGAATCGGATCATGCGGGCCCTGATATTACGGCTTACCGATGTCCTCGGCCGCATCGCCGACACACCGATCAGCAGGCTGGAGCAATTGCGTCCGTGGAATTGGCGTTGTCACCGAATTGAGGCCGCTGCTTGATGGAAGCGCACCCCGATCTGAGCGACGAGCGACGAAATGCGCTATTGCAGAGTTTGACGGCAGTAGGCTTGTCTAAGCCAATTGGCTATCTGCCACTCTACACAATCGAAAAATTCTTACGACTTTCACCGGAAGCTCTTGCCGACGATGCGGCAAAGCGTGGCCTCGCAACGGTTCAATTCGACGCGGCGGCCTGTTGCATCAAGAGCGGTGCGCTTTATGCATACCATCGTCAGGCGCTCGCGAGCGTTTTGCAAGAAAACGCTGCGACCGTTCGTGCCGCTGGACTTCCGTTGGACCCGGATGAATTTGTATCCCAGATCGCTACAGTTTGGTTTGAGGAGCAACACCTGGCATATCCGGTCATTGCCGCTGCATTTGGCGACAAAGCCTGACGAAATGCTCTTCCTGCGGTCGAGATCGGAGGGGGCGTCCCTCAAACTTTGATCGCAGGAACAAGTAGCGAACGCAATAAAAATCAAGCGGGATCAAGGGCGGCGGGCACGGAAAATCGATCACGCGCGCGCCATTTAACCGCGCCAACGTTGCGTTAACCTCCACCGGCCATACTGAGTGAGCTTAAAGAAGCATGCATACCTCCTTTCTTCGGAAGGGTGTCAATGAGAGAGCCGGGCCGGTCGTCCAAACCATTTAGGCCGGCTCTCTCCTCCTCCCCGAGAATATCGACGGATTAGGTTTAAGTTCGTTTAACAGGTCGAGCTTGTCGTCATCCCCTTAATGAGAACTTAACGGCTTCGGTGCCGCTTTCGACCTGACCAGCGCTGCCCCAATCCCGCGTTAACTCTTTCGACGAGAAAGCTGATTGCACTCATATTGAGCTTGAAGGGCTCTGGTCGCGGGCTGAAAACCGCGAGTTCCAGATAAATTCGCGATCATGGTTCGAGACGCACCCGCATCGGCGTCTTCCATTCCTGGCGTCCGAGATTGTGATCCGCGCGGCGATCTGAGCGCATGGCCGAGATCGGCTCCCCGATCCTCTCATGTAGCGCTTTGCCAGCCGCATGAATCCTGCAGCCGCGGGGACGGTCCCACTGTGCGAATTGTCGACGGCGAAATCAACGTCTTCCATTAACTCGGGTGACGACGTCTTGAATAAGACACGACGGCTCTTGTGACGTCGGCGCGGGAGCGCTCCCGAGCGACCCCGAGTTCTTTGATTTTTTTGCTGCTTGTTGAGGGTTTCGGAGACGGCAGCCCGAAGAGTTGGCCTCTTGGTCGAGGTTTCCGAGCGTGGATTCACCACCTCGATCTCGGCGCAACAGTTAACAAAACCGCCTTCGAGCACAACCAAAAAAATTTTCAGAAGGTCGATTTTTTGAAGATTTGACCGCCAAAAAAGCCACGTTTTCATGGCTTTAGCGGCGGTCGAATCAATGCAACCAGTTCAAAAATGTGTCAAAGGAACTGACGTAGGTGTCAGAGGTATGTGACGAACCTCATCAGATCTTCGAGAGCGCCTGTTCGAGATCGGCGATGATGTCCTTGACGTCCTCGATGCCGACGGAAAGGCGCACCACGTCAGGGCCTGCGCCGGCGGCGATCCTTTGCTCGTCGGTCAACTGCCGGTGTGTCGTCGAGGCCGGATGGATGACGAGCGAACGGGTGTCGCCGATATTGGCAAGATGGGAGAAGAGTTCCAGCCCCTCGACCAGCGTCTTGCCCGCCTCATAGCCGCCCTTGACGCCGAAGGTGAAGACGGAGCCGGCGCCCTTCGGCGAGTAGCGCTGCTGCAGGGCGTGGTTCGGGTCGTCGTCGAGGCCGGCATAATTCACCCAGGCGATCTTGCTGTGCGCCTTCAGCCATTTCGCGACGGCGATCGCATTGTCGCTGTGGCGCTGCATCCTGAGCGGCAGCGTCTCGATGCCGGTCAGGATCAGGAAGGCATTGAAGGGCGAGATCGCCGGCCCGAGATCGCGCAGGCCGAGCACACGGGCAGCGATCGCAAAGGCGAAATTGCCGAAAGTCGCGTGCAACACCATGCCGTTATATTCCGGCCGCGGGCTCGACAGCATCGGGTAATTGCCGGATTTCGACCAGTCGAAGGTGCCGCCGTCGACGATGAGGCCACCCATGGAATTGCCGTGGCCGCCGAGAAACTTCGTCAGCGAATGCACGACGATGTCGGCGCCGTGCTCGATCGGACGGATGAAATAGGGTGTTGCCATCGTATTGTCGACGATCAGCGGCAGGCCGTGGCGATGCGCGACGTCGGCAATGGCGGCGATATCGACGAAGGTGCCGCCGGGATTGGCCAGGCTTTCGATGAAGATGCCGCGCGTCTTGTCGTCGATCTGGCTTTCGAAGCTTGCCGGATCGGCGGTGTCGGCCCAGCGCACCTGCCAGCCGAAATTCTCGAAGGCATGGCCGAACTGGTTGATCGAGCCGCCATAGAGCCTGTTGGCGGCGATGAAATTCTCGCCGGGGCGCATGATGGTGTGGAAGACGATCATCTGCGCCGCATGGCCGGAGGCGACGGCAAGGGCCGCCGTGCCGCCCTCGAGCGCTGCGACGCGCTCCTCGAGCACGGCCTGCGTCGGGTTCATGATGCGGGTATAGATGTTGCCGAAAGCCTGCAAACCGAAGAGGGCGGCGGCATGATCGGAATCATTGAAGACGAAAGCGGTCGTCTGGTAGATCGGCGTGACCCGCGCGCCCGTCGCCGGGTCGGGCTGCGCACCGGCATGGATCGCCAACGTGTTGAATCCCGGATCGTTCTTGGCCATGTCGTCCTCCAGTTGTTGCTGACGGGCAGGATCATAGCCGGTCGCTTGCGAAAGTTAATCGCGATCCATTTCAACCCATGGGCGTTCGGTGGAAAATCCGTCTCAGCGGACCGCAACTCAGGCAATAAGACGAGGATACTCGATCGCCGGGCAGCGGTTCATCACCACCTGGATGCCGGCGGCCTCCGCCTTTGCCGCGGCGGCATCGTCGCGCACACCAAGTTGAGACCAGATGATCTTCGGCAGCGGCCTCAGCGCCAGCGCCTCCTCGACGACCCCACCCAGATATTCGGAAGCGCGAAATACATCGACCATGTCGATCGGCACGGGAATGTCGGTGAGCCGGGCATAGACGGTGCGGCCCTGGATCTGTTTGCCCGCCTGCCCGGGATTGACAGGAATGACCTCGTAGCCGCGCGACAGCAGATAGCCCATGACGCCGTTGATCGGCCGAGCCGGATTGGGCGATGCGCCGGTCAGCGCGATGGTCTTTACCGATTGCAGGATTCCGGCGAGGTAATCATCCGTGTAGGCGTCGTGGTTCATGTCCGCTTCTCCACTCCTGAGAGCCCTTCGGCTCGGCCGGCATGTTTTTTTGCGTTTCCGTGAAACCGGCTGCGTGTCTTTTCTGTATATATGAAATGGATACTCCCTGAGGATGATTCGGTGAAAAAAATCGCTCTTGCCCTCATGCTCGTGCTCGCCGCATCGCCGGCGCTGGCGATCTCTCGCTACAATCCGCTCACCATGAGCTGTGCCAGTGTGTGCGCCGCCATCCACAATCAAGGCGCAGTCATCTTCCGCTACCCGTCTCCCCGTGGCTTGCCGCTCTACGATCGCTATGTCCGCAACAGCAATTATTGCGACGCGACCGATTATGCGGAATGGACGTATATCCCTTCGAAAGACACTACTCGCTGCCGAGTTCTGAACTGCCAAAACATCGACAACCTTGACGGGATGCTCTTCGTTCCGCATCATCAGCTCTGATGTTTTCGCCGTCATAGCTACGCAGGAACTGTACGCCTTTCGCGCTTGCGAAAGGTTTGAGGATCAATCCCGCGCTGCGATTTCGTAACGATTGCACAATCATAAGCTTTAATTTTCCCCTATATCGAAGTTATAGAATAATATCTATATTTCAGCAGCATAGAATAATCCGCTCCCGAACTCCTGGAGATGTTTTCTTTTTTTGTTCTTGACAGTTTCGCGCTTTGTTCCTGCATCCATTAGAGACATCTCATAGTTGAAAGGAGGGCCGTGGATTGAACGCATGTCGCGCGCACGTAAAAATTGCTCAAATAGCCCGCCATTGTCCACATACCGTAAGGATGCTATTCGACATATGAACGCATAAGCGACCGCCGCCGCGCGTTTTCGTGCAAATCCCAGTTGTCTTTTCAGGAATTTGAAACGCCGAAGGCGAGGCGTATTCCGCTTCCTCTCATCCTCTCCGGATTCACTCCCTTGCCTCTCGACGTTATCCTGCTTGTTCTCTTCGGCGCACTGCTACACGCGACATGGAACGCCATCATCAAGGCGGGGAGCGATAAGTCCCTCGATGCGGCGCTGATCTCGGCCGGCGGCGCGGTTTCGGCGCTGCCGTTCCTTGCATTCCTGCCGTTGCCGCACGCCTCGGCGTGGCCGTTCATCGGTGCCTCCGCCATCCTGCAATTTGCTTATTTCCAATTGGTCGCCGCCGCCTACCGGGCCGGCGATATCGGCCTCGTCTATCCGCTGATGCGTGGCTGCGCGCCGCTGCTGATCGCCGCGACAAGCGGTTTCATTCTGCAGGAAAATCTTTCCGGCGGTGCCCTTGCAGGCACAATGACGATCTCGGCCGGCGTGCTGACGCTCGCCCTGGAGGCGCGGCGTGGCAGCAGCCGGGCCGTCATCCTCTCGCTTGCCAATGCCTGCGTCATCGCCAGCTACACCTATGTCGACGGAATCGGCGCGCGCATCTCCGGCAATGCGGTTTCCTACACTTTGTGGATGTCGCTGCTGCCGCCGGTGCTGCTGTTTTCCTGGGCAGCGTCCCAGCGCGGCGCTTTGGCAGTGGTGCGTCATGTTCGCTGTAACTGGTGGCGCGGCCTTATCGGCGGCGCCGGCTCGATCGCTTCCTACGGGCTGGCACTCTGGGCGATGACGAAAGCCCCGGTCGCGACCGTCGCAGCCTTGCGCGAAACCGCAATCCTCTTTGCGCTGGTGATCTCGATCACCGTCTTCAAGGAAAAAGCCAGCATCTGGCGCTACGTCGCCGGCGTCGTCATCGCGATCGGCGGGCTGCTTCTGAAACTGGCGTGATCACTCACCTGTCCATTCGGCCTTGCGCTTGCCAAGGAACGCGCCGATCCCTTCCTGCGCATCCTTAGTCAGCATGTTCTCGACCATCACCCTGGCGGTATAATCATATGCCGCCTCCACCGGCAGTTCGAGCTGCCGGTTGAAGGCTTCCTTGCCGATCTTCAGTGTCAACGGCGACTTGCTGGCGATCACAGCCGCATATTTGGAAACCACCTGCGCCAGATATTGCTTCGGCACGATACGGTTGACGAGGCCGAAATCCTTGGCGGTCGAGGCGTCGATTGTCTCGCCGGTCAGCAGCATCTCCATCGCCTGTTTGCGGTGCGCGGCACGGGAAACGGCCACCATCGGCGTCGAACAGAACAGGCCGATGTTGACGCCCGGCGTACAGAATGTCGAACTGTCCGTGCAGATCGCCAGATCGCAGGAAGCAACGAGCTGGCAGCCAGCAGCCGTCGCCAGCCCATCGATCTCGGCAATGACGGGCTTCGGCAGATGCGCGATCTTCAGTATCAGATCGGCGCAGAGCCGGAAGGTCTTTTCGAAGAAACCGGCACCCTGATCTTCATCGGCGCGATGGGCCGTCAGCTCTTTCAGATCATGTCCGGCGGAAAAGACATTGCCGGTCGAGGCGATGACGACGACGCGCGCATCCTGCT
The DNA here is from genome assembly GCF_001679785.1 of Rhizobium leguminosarum. Lineage (NCBI taxonomy): Bacteria > Pseudomonadati > Pseudomonadota > Alphaproteobacteria > Hyphomicrobiales > Rhizobiaceae > Rhizobium > Rhizobium leguminosarum. The sequence goes on along the minus strand of NZ_CP016286.1, from coordinate 824,984 downwards.
CCGCCCCGGCCGTCTCGAGTTCTTGCATCAGCGCTTCGAGAAGCGCGATCGAAAGCACATTGGCCGGTGGGTTGTTGAGCACGAGCCGCAGCACGCCGTCGCGCAGCGAGCGGGTCAGCAAGCCGCCCTCTTCCGCTCCGGCGGCGTCCTTCCGGAAGGATACGATTTCGGCCATGATGCTGCTCCCTGCGCTCGATTCCAGGCAGACGTTTTGCCACAAGGCGCCGGAAATTTCGAGCAGGATCCGCACTCTCCCCAGAGGCCGCTGCCCTCAGGACCAGAACCACGACTTCGATGTTTCTGCCCTCGCCTGTGCACGGGTCAGACCGACATCGCAAAGCTCGTCGTCGGTGAGTTCCAAAAGCGTGCGGCGGCTGCAGCGCTTTTCGAGGTGATGTTCGATCGTCATCAGCAGCCGCAGGCTCCATCGCGCCATCCCGCGAAGTTTCGACCGAACGATATCGCGAGGTGTTTCAAAGATCCCGCTTAATTCCAGAGCCATCTCTTCGTCCTTTTCTTCAACGGATGAAAGATGCGCTGGAAGATGCCGCGAAAGAAGCTTATGGATATTATGATATGCATAAGGATTTCTTTTGTATGCCTCTTCACCTCGATCAGCTTGCCGCCTTCGTCAATGTCGCCGATCTCGGAAGCTTTACGGCTGCGGCGGACAAGGAAGGCCTGACGCAACCGGCCATCAGCCTGCAGGTGAAGGGGCTCGAACAGCGGCTCGGCGTCCGGCTGATCGAGCGTGTCGGGCGGCGGGCCCAGCCGACCGCGGCAGGCCTCGACCTGCTCGTGCATGCAAGGCGACTGCTTCAGGAATCGGCTGCCGCGGAAGAAGCGATGATGCCGTACAGAGATGGCGCCAACGGCCGCGTGCGCATCGGCAGCGGCGGCACGGCGTCGATCCATTTGCTTCCTCGCGCCATCGCCGTCGCCAGAAAATCCATGCCCGGCCTCGAAATCACCGTGCGCATCGGCGACGCTGACGACATTCTGCGCGATCTGGAGGCCAACAGCCTCGACATCGCCGTCGTCGCCCTGCCGGCATCCGGACGGAACTTCGAGATCGAGCCGTTCTACGAGGAGGAATTGCTAGCCGTCGCTCCTACGGGCAGCCTGATGCCCGAAGGCGGGCCGGACGCCGCCTTCATGCGCGACAGGACGCTGCTGCTTTATGAGGGCGGCAATACCAGGCGGGCGATCGACGCGTGGCTGGCTGCACCGGATACCAGGATCCGGCCTGCGATGGAGTTCGGCAGCATCGAGGCGATCAAGGAGCTGGTGGCCGTGGGGCTCGGCTGGTCGATCCTGCCGGGCCTGGCGCTGAAGCGTGACCGCGCTGGCCTCGTTGCGACTTCATCGCTGAACCCGCGGCTCACGCGCCGCCTCGGCATGGTTCTGCGCCGGGACAAACATCTGACACGCGGCCTTCGCGAAATGATGAAATGCCTGCGCGCGTTCAAAGGTTAAGAGCCGCTTTCGACCATGGGATGCTATTTCAAACCGGCAGAGACGACGTGAAAAACGTCAAGCGCAGCAGTTCGCGACCGCAGAAATATGAGGTATCAAAATACCACATATCTAAGTATTTGTTTTTACTTCACAATTTTTCCAAACCTTCGGAACGTCGATATTGACCCGATGTCATGTTCCCTTTATACACCGCGCCAGAACGCAGCCTGTCCGGGCTGCTTTCTTTTTGGCATGCCTAAAGCCTGCCAATCCAAGCAACAAGAAACGCCCTTCAAGCCTTCGGGCCAAGGGTCTCAAAAGAGAGTATTCACTATGGCAACCTTCTCCCAGAAGCCTGCAGAGGTGGAGAAGAAGTGGGTGATCATCGACGCCGAAGGGCTGGTCGTTGGCCGTCTCGCTTCCATCATCGCTATGCGCCTGCGCGGCAAGCACAAGGCAACCTTCACGCCTCACGTTGACGACGGCGACAACGTCATCGTCATCAATGCCGAAAAGGTCGTTTTCACCGGCAAGAAGTATTCCGACAAGGTCTACTACTGGCACACCGGTTATGCCGGCGGCATCAAGGAACGCAGCGCACGCCAGATCATCGAAGGCCGCTTCCCGGAGCGCGTCCTCGAAAAGGCCGTCGAACGTATGGTTCCGCGTGGCCCGCTCGGCCGTCGCCAGATGAAGAACCTGCGCGTTTACGCCGGCTCCAACCATCCCCATGAAGCCCAGCAGCCGGTCGCCCTCGATGTTGCCGCGCTCAACAAAAAGAATGTAAGGAGCGCCTGATCATGGCTGACCTCTCCTCCCTGAAGGATCTCGGCACGGTTTCCGAAGCTGCTGCTCCGGCCCACGTCCGCAAGGTCGATTCGCTCGGCCGCTCCTACGCGACCGGCAAGCGCAAGAACGCCGTCGCCCGCGTCTGGGTCAAGCCGGGCTCCGGCAAGATCACCGTCAACGGCAAGGAATTCGCGGAATATTTCGCACGTCCGGTGCTGCAGATGATCCTGCGCCAGCCGATCGTTGCGGCTGCCCGTGACGGCCAGTTCGACATCGTCGCAACCGTTGCCGGCGGCGGCCTCTCCGGCCAGGCCGGTGCCGTTCGCCATGGCGTGTCCAAGGCGCTCACCTACTTCGAACCGGGCCTGCGCGCGGTACTGAAGAAGGGCGGCTTCCTGACCCGCGACAGCCGCGTCGTCGAACGCAAGAAGTACGGCAAGGCAAAGGCCCGCCGCTCGTTCCAGTTCTCCAAGCGTTAATCGCTTCGGACAGACGGAATTTACGAAGGCCGGGGCAACCCGGCCTTTTTGTTTTGCAGGTCCGCGTTTCTCTTTCTTCGCTCGCGCACATCATTACCAAGGCGCAGCACCGCGGCGTGCTTTTGCCCGCCACTCCATCGCCGATCGCTTGTAATTCGCGGCTCGGTCGCCTACCCGTTGTCGACGCCTTGACCTTTCACGACCGAAAAAGGAGCCCCCCTTGGCGAACAGATCGATCGACCACGCCTTCACGGCGACCAGCCTCACTTCCGCCGCGAGCGACCCGACCTTTGCCGGCGCGCTGTCCTTCATGCGCCGCCGGTTCACCAAGGAGCTCGCCGGCGTCGACGTCGCCGTCTGGGGCATTCCCTTCGATGCCGCCACATCGAACAGGCCGGGTACACGCTTCGGACCGCAGGCGATCCGGCGCGCTTCGGCGATCTTCGACAATGATGCGCAATATCCCTTCAACCGCGAACTCTTCGCCGACATGTCCGTGATCGACTACGGCGATTGCCTGCTCGACTATGGCAATCATCAGGACACGCCGGCCGCTATCGAACGCCAGGCGAATGTCATCCTCGACAGCGGCGCCTTCCTGCTGACGCTTGGCGGCGATCACTACGTCACCTGGCCGCTGCTGAAAGCCCATGTGGCAAAACATGGGCCGCTGGCGCTCATGCAATTTGACGCGCACCAGGATACCTGGTTCGACGAGGAACGGCGCATCGACCATGGCTCTTTCGTAGCGCGGGCCGCCCGCGAGGGCATCATCGATCCCGACCGCTCCATTCAGATCGGCATCCGCACCCATGCGCCGGAGGATTGCGGCGTCAATATTCTCTATGGTCATCAGGTCGAGGAGATGAGCGCCAGCGATATCGCCTCGGCGATCATCTCCCAGACGCGCGGGGCGCCGGCCTATCTCACCTTCGATATCGATTGCCTCGATCCGGCCTTCGCGCCGGGCACCGGCACGCCGGTTTCAGGTGGGCCATCGAGCGCCAAGATCCTCTCGGTGCTGCAGCGCCTGCACCAGCTCGATATCCGCGGCGCCGACGTCGTCGAGGTATCGCCGCCCTACGATCATGCCGATATCACCGCCATTGCGGGGGCAACGGTGGCGATGTATATGCTGGGGCTTCATGCCGAGCGACGCGCCATCGCCGTGTCACAAGGCTGACCTATCATCCTCAAACTGAATCCGGAAACCTTCAGAACCCATTGAAAGCGCAGGTTTAACATGGCACCGAAAATCTTCATCGACGGCGAACACGGCACGACGGGTCTACAGATCCGCACGCGCATGGCCGGCCGCCGCGATGTCGAACTTCTGTCCATACCCGAAGCCGAGCGGCGCAACGCCGCCATGCGCGAGGACATGCTGAACGGCGCCGACATCGCCATTCTCTGCCTGCCCGACGATGCGTCGAAAGAAGCGGTTCAGATGGTTTCGGCCAACAACAATGTGCGCGTCATCGACACTTCGACCGCCTTCCGCGTCAATCCCGGCTGGGCCTATGGTTTTGCGGAAATGGACAAGCAGCAGGCCGACAAGATCGCTGCCGCCCGTTTCGTCGCCAATCCCGGCTGCTATCCCACCGGAGCGATCGGCCTCATCCGGCCGCTTCGCGCCGCCGGCATTCTGCCGGACGGCTATCCGATTACGGTCAACGCGGTCTCCGGCTATACCGGCGGCGGCAAGCAGATGATCGCGCAGATGGAAAACCCGGATCACCCGGATGCGATCACCGCGCCGCATTTCCTCTACGGCCTGCCGCTCACCCACAAACACGTGCCCGAGATGACCGTTCACGGCCTGCTCGACCGCGCGCCGATCTTCTCGCCGTCCGTCGGCAAGTTCGCGCAGGGCATGATCGTGCAGGTGCCGCTGCATCTCGACGATCTCGCCGAGGGCACGACGATGGAGAGTATCCATGCGGCCCTCGTCGCCCATTATGCCGGCCAGGATATCGTCAGTGTCGTACCGCTGGCCGAAAGCAAGGCCCTGCCCCGCGTCAATGCCATCGAGCTCGAAGGCAAGGACACGATGAAGCTCTTCGTCTTCGGCACACCAGGCGCTTCGCAGGTCAATTTGGTGGCGCTGCTCGACAATCTCGGCAAGGGGGCGTCGGGCGCCGCCGTCCAGAACATGGACCTGATGCTCGCCTCGTAAGGCACAGACGACGGCATCAGCGTGGATGCCGCTCGAGCTTTGTATCGATGTCTTCATCATGATCTTTCCGCGGCTGCCTGCATCGGCGGCCGCAGCATCGCTTTCGCGCTCGATCATCGATGACGATTGGGCTATGAAACCGGATCCTTCCTCGCCGCCCATCCCGAATCACGGAGCCGATGTCATGACGCTGGATGCGATTAGCGCTGGCGTCGGCGCATGGTTTGCCGCCGCCTTGCCCGATCATGGCATCTATGCGCTGATGGCATTTGCCTTCATCGCCGGGCTTGCCCGCGGTTTTTCGGGCTTTGGCGCTGCATTGATCTTCATTCCGCTCGGCGGCGCGATCGTCGGACCGAAGCTGATCTCGCCGATCCTGCTCGTCATCGACGGCATTGCCACACTCGGGATGATCCCGCCGGCCTGGCGCGGCGCCAACCGGCGCGAGGTCCTCATCATGGCGGCGGGCGCCGCGCTCGGCGTCCCGGCCGGCACGGCGATGCTGGCGCTGCTCGACCCGACGATTTTGCGCTGGAGCATCACGATCATCGCCATCGCCCTGCTTGCGCTCCTCGTCTCGGGATGGCGCTACCACGGTGCGCCTTCGGCACCGCTCAGCAGCGGCGCCGCGCAGCTCGGCGGGCCGCCAGTCGTCGCCTACTGGCTCGGCGGCAAGAGCGACTTCACCCGCGTCAGGGCGAATGTCGTGCTCTACTTCTCGATCTCGTCGGTCTTCAGCGCCATCAGCTATTATATCGGCGGACTGTTCGTGCCCGCTGTCTTCGCGCTCACCGTCGTCATCCTGCCGAGTTACATGGTCGGACTCTACGGCGGCTCGAAACTGTTCGGCCTTGCCGAGGAACGGACCTTCCGCATAGCCTGCTATGTCCTGATCGCCGCCGCCGCGATCATCGGCATGCCGCTGCTCGATGGGGTGTTGCGCTAGAACCGCTGGTGGAGACTAGGGCCGCTCGCTTCAATTACGTTCGGCGATTATCGTCCCGTGCGGATATTCGCCGTAAAAGCCGCGCCAGTTGGCGACGGCGAAACCGAAAACCACCAGCGCACCGGCCTGGTGCAGCAGGCCCCAGTGAAGCGGCACCTGCATCAGCAGCGTCGCTATGCCGATTGCCGCCTGCAGCGTCACCAGCACGAAAAGCAGGATCGCGCGGCGCGCATGGGTGGTCCATGGCGCTGCACCAAGAGCAATCACCATGTTGATCAGCGTCAATGCGAAGAGCGTATAGGCACCGATGCGGTGAATGAACTGCACCGTCTTCGGGTTCTCGAAGACATTGATCCAGAAGGGCTGCTGGATCAGCAGATCGGGAGGGATGACGGCGCCATCCATCAGCGGCCAGGTATTGTAGGACAAACCAGCGTCGAGCCCCGCCACCAGCGCGCCCAGATAGATCTGGAACAGAGAGAAAATGGCGATCGCGGCGGCAAAACCGCGCGAGCTTCTTGTCGGCGCCGGATCGTTGGAATGTCTGGAGAGACCGCGCATGATCCACATGCAGCCGGCAAAGATCAGGCAGGCCATGACGAGATGCGTCGCCAGCCTGTACTGGCTGACGTCGGTGCGGACGGAAAGTCCCGAGGACACCATCCACCAACCGATAAAACCCTGCAGGCCGCCGAGCGCCAGGATGCCGACGAGCGGCCAGCGCAGACGCTTCTCGATCCGCCCGGTCAGCCAGAAATAGATGAGCGGCAGCGCGAAGATCACGCCGATGGCACGCGCGATCAGCCGGTGCGCCCATTCCCACCAGAAGATGCCCTTGAACTCATCGACGGTCATGGAACTGTTCAGCTGCTGAAATTCGGGAATGCGCTGGTAGAGGCGGAATTCCTCCTCCCATTCGGCAGCCGACAGCGGCGGGATGACGCCGTGGATCGGCTTCCACTCGGTGATCGACAGGCCGGAATTGGTCAGCCGCGTGGCGCCGCCGACGAGCACGAGACAGAAGAGCGCCAAAAGCACGAAGCCGAGCCAGAAGCGCAAGGCGCGGCGGTCGCGGCTCTGCTTGCGCATTTCGCTCAGGATCGCCTGTTCCGTGGTCGGGTTTGCGACGGCCATGAAGTCTCCTTCTATCCGGCAGTTGATTTGCCCTACCGGCTCATGCAAAACAAGCCCCGAACCTTTGCGGCATGCCGTCGCGGCGGTTCGTCCCCTCCATGCCGAAAGATAACCGATGCCCGTCCGCCTCCGCAAATTCATCGGCACGATCCTCATCATCGTGCTCGTGGTCGTCTATGCGCTGGTGGCCAATACGATCGCGGTGGCAACGCTCGGCAACGCGCCCTGGTGGGGACATCTGCTCTATTTCCTGCTCACCGGCCTGCTCTGGGTATTGCCGGCGATGGTGATCATCAAATGGATGGCCGGACCAACGCATAGCTAAAGCGCGGCGCGATCTTTCAGATTCGTTTGTCGCGCTTTGGGTCTTTGTTTTTACGCATGTCGTTGTCGCAAAACCGCGGCACACTTTTGCGCGACATGCTTTAGGGCCATTAACGGCCGAATAACCGTGATCTGCGGAAAACCTCGCCCATCGCCTGCGGTTAAACCAAATATACGTCCGGCATACCTACCCTCCCGTTCAGCATTCTTGACCGGAGAAGACCGTGCAGACGCAACAGCTCGATGTCCATGAACAGCCGTCCGACGACGTGGCGCTGGCCGATACGGCCATTTCGCGCCTGCGCCAGCTGAGCATCAAACTTGCCATGGCCCAACTGGACATCGAAGTCTTCGACGCGATGCAGCCGCTGGAGGATGACTGGCGGGCGCTGGAGCGCGACAATCTCCAGTCCCTGCATCAGAGCTACGACTGGTGCGCCGCCTGGGTGAGCGCCTTCCAGCGGCCGCTTGCGATCCTCAAAGCCACTCATGCGGGTCAGACCGCCTTCATTCTGCCGGTCGAGATCGTCAAGTCCCGCGGGCTCAGCGCGGCGAAATTCATTGCCGCAGATCACAGCAATATCAATACTGGCCTGTTCGCGGAGAGCTTTGCCGAAGCCGGCAGGACCATCGCCCCCCATGAGTTCGCCGGCAAGCTCCGGCATGCGCTGAAGGGCCGCGCCGATCTGCTGCTGCTGCAGAACATTCCGCTGGAATGGCGCGGGCGAGAGAGCCCGCTCGCCGGGCTGCCGATGGTGCAGAACCAGAATCACGCCTATCAGCTGCCGTTCCTTCCCGCTTTCGAGGACACACTGAAGCAGCTCAACGCCAAGAACCGGCGCAAGAAATTCCGTGTTCAGTCGAAGCGCCTCGAGGCGGCGGGCGGCTTCGAATACGTCATTCCCGAGACATCGGCAGAACAGCACGGCCTGCTCGATATCTTCTTCCGCCTGAAAAGCGCCCGCTTCGCCAGCCTCGGCCTGCCCGACGTCTTTGCCGACAGGGAAACACAGACCTTCCTGCACGGTCTCATCGACAAGCTGGATGACAGCAGGCAGTATCTCGGGCTGCAGATGCATATGCTCCGGCTCAAGGGCGAGCATGAGGGTAAGATCGCCGCAATTTCAGGGATTTCGCGAAAGGGCGACCATATCATCTGCCAGTTCGGCGCGATCGATGAAGAGCTCGTGCCGGATACCAGCCCCGGCGAATTTCTCTATTGGCAGATCATCTCGGGATTGCATGGCAAGGGTGTCGCGCTGTTCGATTTCGGCCTCGGCGACCAGACCTACAAGCGTTCCTGGGCGCCGGTCGAGACCGCGCATTACGACGTGGTGTTGCCGGTATCGTCTTTCGGCGTCGTCGCCGGCACCGCCCACCGGCTCGTTACCCGCACCAAGGCGCACATCAAGGTGCGCCCGAAGCTCTATAAATTCGCCCAGGGCATCCGGGCACGGATCGGCTGACTGTCAAAAGACTAGTACCACGCCACAGAGATTATGACGGTTTGTCTTATCGTAGAATTGGCAGGGCTTCTGGTGGGATGAGAAGTTGGATGCTGCGTGCGGCGCCTGGCACGCGAGATATAAAACCCGCCTTCTCGAGGGTCAGCACCATCTGGTGAACAGACGGAGCCGTAACGCCGAAGTGGCGACGCATGTCGGCTTCGGCCGGAGGCTGTTTGAAGATGCGGCTGTAGGCGTAGATGAAGGCCAGGTACTGGCCTTGGATCTGCGTAAGGCCCCGTCTTGCCGTTGCGGCTTGCGGGTCAAGTGAGGGACTCATTTTGGGATTCATCTGCGTCTCCACGCTGAAGGAGGTGTCGATGAATATAAAGTTTCACATAGAGCTTAGCCAATCGGAACGTGACCAACTGGCCGCTTTGTTGAGCGGGGGGTGCCACAGGTCGCGCAAGATCAAGCGCGCCCAGATCCTGGTCGCAGCGAACGAAGGCTTCAGCGACGAGGTGATCGCGGCAACCTTGAACGTCAGCGGATCGACGATTTACCGGACCAAACGCCGGTTTGTGGAAGCCAATCTGGAAGGGGCGCTCAGCGAAGAACCGCGCCCGGGTGTTGAGCGCAAGCTATCGAGCAAGGAGGAGGCGCTGTTGGTAGCGACCGCCTGCTCAAAGCCGCCGCCCGGGCGAGCCCGCTGGACCCTGGAGCTTCTGGCAGATGAGATGGTCCGGCTCACCGATCATGACCAGTTGTCCTCGGAGACCGTGCGTCGCCGGCTGGCTGAGAACCATCTCAAGCCTTGGCGCAAAGACATGTGGTGCATCCCAAAGATCGATGGGGAATACGTCGCGCGCATGGAGGATGTTCTCGACCTCTACGCAGAAACGCCTGATCCACAAAGGCCCGTGGTCTGCTTCGACGAGAGCCCGACCCAACTCATCGGCGAAGTGCGCGAGCCCATTGCGGCCAAGCCTGGCCAGCTTGAACGCTACGATTGCGAGTATCGCCGAAACGGCACGGTCAATCTGTTTGTCTTCATGGACGCCCACCGGCCCTGGCGCAGGGTGAAGGTCACCGATCGGCGAACCAACCAAGACTTCGCCGAGTGCATGCGCGAACTGGTCGACGTCGATTATCCCGACGCGCCGATCATCCGCGTGGTGATGGACAACCTCTCCACTCATTCCGCCGGGGCGCTTTACGACGCATTTCCCGCCCCGCAAGCTCGAAGGGTGCTGAAGCGACTGGAGTTCCACCACACGCCCAAGCACGCCAGTTGGCTCAACATGGTCGAGATCGAGATCGGTGTCCTGCGTAGCCAATGCCTCGACCGTCGTATCGACAACAAAGACACCATAATCGCCGAAGTCGCAGCCTGGGAGCAGCAACGCAACGCCCACGGCGCAAAGATCCAATGGATGTTCACAACCGAAAATGCCCGCAAAAAGCTCCGTAAAGCTTACCCCGTCAAAGAGTCATAATCTCTGTGGCGTGGTACTAGGCGTGTAGCGGCTATTTAGTAATGCGACAGTTGGGCCAGTTAGAGATGCGACAGTCTCGCCTCTCTACGCACTGGTCAATGCCAACGTCGGGAGCAAGGATGACGATCTTCAGCCTGGTCGAGACCATGAGCGGTCGGAGTCGTCATGTCCTTTATGATCACCATGTCGCAGAAAGAATTGCATCGCCTCGAAGTTATCCAGAAGATTCGTGACGAGCGCCTGAGCGTCGTCCAGGCCGCCGAACTGCTCGACCTCAGTCGAAGTCAGGTCCATCGGCTGCTGCAGGCTTATGACCGGAATGGTCCAGCCGGCCTTGTTTCCAAGAAGCGATCACAGCCGAGCAACCGGCGCCACAGCGAGGAGTTTCGCAATGCGGCGCTGGATCTGATCCGGGAGCGCTATCTGGATTTCGGTCCGACGCTGGCGCGCGAGAAGCTGATGGAACTGCATCAGATCTCGGTCGCCAAGGAGACGCTGCGGCAATGGATGACCGAGGCCGGCATCTGGATCTCGCGGCGTGAGCGTAAGCAGCGGGTTTTCCAGCCGCGCGGCCGGCGCGACTGTTTCGGCGAACTCGTGCAGATCGATGGATCGCATCACTGGTGGTTTGAGAACCGTGGTCCCAAATGCGCCCTGCTTGTCTATATCGATGACGCCACCGGCAAGTTGCTGCATCTGCGGTTCGCTGGGTCAGAGAACACGTTCGACTACCTGCATGCGACAAAGGCTTATCTGCAGCAATGGGGTAAACCTCTGGCCTTCTACAGCGACAAGCATGGTGTCTTTCGTTCGACCCATGCGTCGGAGAAAGACCGCACGAGCGGCCTGACGCAGTTTGGTCGTGCGCTTTATGAGCTGAACATCGACATCATCTGCGCCAATACTCCGCAGGCAAAGGGCCGTGTGGAACGCGCCAACCAGACGCTGCAGGACCGGCTGGTCAAGGAGATGCGGCTTCGCGGCATCGATACGATCGAGGCGGCCAACGGCTATGCATCAGAATTCATTGCGGATTTCAATTCCCGTTTTGGCAAACCGCCACGCAATCCGAAGGACATGCACCGGCCGCTTGCCGCGCATGAGAATCTCGATGGCGCCATGTGCCGCAAGGAAGTCCGCACACTGTCGCAGTCCCTGACGCTCCGTTACGACAAGGTCTTGTTCATTCTCGATCCGACGGAGCGGGCCAGAGGGCTGGCGGGAAAGAAGGTCGTTGTCTGCGACTACCCGGACGGCCGCCTCGAGATCATGCACGAGAGCTTCACCCTGCCCTACAGAACCTTCGATACATTGCGGTCGGTCCACCGGGCAGAGGTTGTCGAGAACAAGCGTCTCGACGACATGCTTTCCGTCGTCGCCGAGCTGCAGGCTGGGCGGGAACAGCAGCGCAGTAAGAGCGGCCCTCGCCGCACCGGCCAGACGGATCATATGTTCGGTATTCCCGATGGCAGCCAGGGCAATGGTTATCAGAAGCGTGGCCGCAAGCCTGGCCGGCGGACGGACTTCATGAATGATCCGGAGGTCATCGCAAAAAGGCAGAAGGCGCTGGCGCGCATGGAGGCCGCGGAATGATCGCCTGCACTCATAGTCTCAAAGCTAAAGCCGAAGGGTGTTCCTCACCCGCCCCCGCTCCTCCCTTGCAACCCGGTCCAGCCGGTCGGATCGGCGGCTAATCCGAAGCGCAAGTGTCGCGTTTCTAACCGGCTGACAGCGTCGCGCATCTAATCAGCTTTGACATAGGCGGCCCGGCCGAGCGTCTGTTCGGCCCCCTCGCCGCCCGACATCAGCACGACGCGCTCATAACCGGCAGCCTGGAATTCCGTCATCAGTGCAACGAAAATGGTCTCCTCGACCTTAGGCAGCGAGAGGATGATCTCGACGTCCCGGCTGCGCGTCAGCCGCGATACGCCGGCGACATCGGCCGAACCGCATTCGACCAGCACGAGATCGTAGGCGGCGGCGAGCGCATCGAGCAGCAACGACAGCCGGTCGACACCGCGCATGGCGCGGCGCACGTCGCTCTGACCCTGGGGAATGAGATGGGCATCGGAAAGGCGGTCGCCGTGGATCGTGTCGCCAAAGGCGGCCTCGCCGCAAAGCAGATCGGTGACGCCAAGGGCGGCCTGGTCCTCGGCCATCAGTTCCGTGGGGTAGCCGGAGCCGGTCATATCGATCAGGATGACGCGGTGGCCGGCATCGGCGAGCATGCGGGTCAGCGAAACCGTCGCCGCCGATCCATTGTCACCAGTCGGAGATATGGCGATTGCCAGCGGCGCGCGGCTGCCGGTGAGATAATCCGCAACCGAGGCGATGGAGAATTCATTCTCGTCCTCCGGCTCGTCCTCTGGCACCTCCTCGGCAGCCCTCACGTCCTCGATCGCATCCTCTTCGTCCGCGACGACAGCGAGCATGCTCGGTTGAACGGGTTTTCCGGCGGCAGCGGCGATCGGAGCAGCCTGCGGCGCATGTTTCTCCTCGACGACTGCTTCTGCCTCGATTGTCTCTGAAGCCGCATCTGTCGGGCGGAGTGCCCGGCCACTGAAGAGTTCGGCCAGCATGATGACGATGGCGCTCATGATCAGCGTCGCGACGGCAGCGACGACGACGATCGGTACCACCTTCGGGAAATAAGGATCGACCGGCTCGACGGCCCTGGAAACGATCCGGGCATCAGCCGGGCTCGAATTGCTGTCGGCACGCGAGGCGGCCTCGCGGTAGCGCACCAGATAGGTTTCGAGCAGCTGACGCTGGGCGTTTGCTTCACGCTCCAGCGCATTGAGACCGACCTCGTCCTCGCCGGCGCGCGCGCTGGTGGCCTGCACCGTTTCCGACTGGCGCTCGAGCTCGCTCGCCCTCAAATCCGCGACCTTCGACTCGTTCTCGATGCTCGCCAGGATCTTCTGCGTCTCCTGGCGGATCTGGGTGCGGATATCGGAGAGCTGGGCACGCAGGCTTTTCAGCCGCGGATGGTTGTTGAGAAGGCTGGTCTGCAGATCGGAGATCTGCGACTGCAGGCCGGATTCCGTCCCCTTCAGCCGCTGGATCGCCTGGGAGGACATGATGTCAGGCAGCGTATCGGAGGCTTCGCCCGAAGACAGTGCATTGCGCACTGCCTGCGCCCTCGCCTCGGCATTGGCCTTGTCGCCCCGCACGCGGGTCAGCTCAGCGGAAATATCGTTCAGTTGCTGGGCCGGAAAAGTGGTCGTGCCGTTCGTCTGCAGCAGCCCGTGCGAGGTGCGGTATTCGGCGACCTTCTTCTCGGCTTCGCTAACCTTCTGGCGCAGACCTTCGATCTCCGGCTCCAGCCAGCGGGTCGCCTCGGAATTGGAATCGAGCTTGGCGCCGCTCTGGGTCGAAAGATAGACATTCGCCATGGCATTCGGGATAGCGGCGGCGAGCTTCGGGTCCTTGGAGGTGAAATTGATGCCGATAACGCGTGAACCCGGCACCTGATAGACCTGCAGGCGTTCGACGAAGGCGTCGATGACGCGCTCTTCGGGCGGATTTTCCAGCGGGTTCTTCTTCAGGTGCAGCTTCACCAGGATGCTGCTCATGGCCGAACCGCTGGCGGCATCGTCGAATTCCGGCAGGTTATAGAGCTTCAGATCGTTGATGACCTTCTTGAGGAGATCGGCCGATTGCAGAAGCTGCACCTGGCTGGCGATGTTCAGCTCATCCATCAGCGGGCCGGCGCTGGCGTCATTGATCTGCTGCGTGCTGGCGAAGGCCGGCGCCCGGGGTTCAATGAGGATACGTGTTTCGGTGCGATATTGCGGCGACATGATCTTGGCGCCGGCAAAGGCGACGCCCGCCCCCACGAGGGTAATTGTCAAAATCCGCAGACGGCGCGCCCAGACCGCACGGACCAACTGGCCGAGATCGATGTCCACATCCTGATCACGAGCTACGCCGGACATGCTCTTACTCCACAACAAAGGTGCCGCAAGCGTAAACGATCGTGGTAACTCAACGGTTAATGACGATCTCGCCGAGAAATGAGCGATGATCGATGAAGGATACCGGGAAATTGCAAGCGACCTTTACCGGGCATTAACCCTAACGGATCGATAACGACTGCACCGAGTTCATTTTTGTGAGCACAAGCGGATGTCTGTCGTCCAGCCCAAGATCCTTTTGGCCCTGAGCCTTGCAGCCATGACGGCAGCACTGAGCGGCTGCACGACGTACAGGCCGGCGCCGAAGGCCTTCAACGAGGCCACCATCCAGCCCTACACGCTGGACAGCGGCGATCGGCTGCGCATTACCGTATTCGACCAGCAGAGCCTGACCAATACCTATACGGTGGATCAAGCCGGCTATGTCGCCTTCCCGCTCATCGGTCAGGTCCCTGCCCGCGGCCGAACCCTGCAGCAACTCTCGGGGCAGATAGCCCAGAAGCTGCAGCAGGGCTATCTTCGCGATCCGGACGTCACCATCGATGTCGATCGCTACCGTTCGGTCTTCATCATGGGTGAAGTCGGCCAGCCCGGCCAGTATGCCTATGTTCCCGGCATGACGGTGCAGAATGCCATCGCGGTTGCCGGCGGTTTCACCAGCCGCGCCAACCAGCGCATGGTCGATGTCACCCGCAAGATCAACGGACAGGTGCTGACCGGCCGCATCAACATATCAGGGCCGATCATCGCAGGTGACACGATCTACGTTCGCGAACGGCTTTTCTGAGCGATGGGAAAACAGCAGCCGCTCCGCATCCTCCATTGCTTCAGGTCGCCGGTCGGCGGAATTTTCCGCCATGTCCGCGATCTCGTCGAGGAACACAGCAAGGCCGGCCATGAAATCGGCATCCTCTGCGACAGCTCGACCGGCGGCGAGCACGAGGACAGCCTGTTCGACGATATCCGTCCCTATCTCTCGCTCGGCCTGACGCGCGTGCCGATCCGGCGCTCGATCAGCCCGTCCGATATTGCGACGATGTGGGATACATACAAGAAAATCAAAAGTTTGCGGCCGGATGTGCTGCACGGACACGGCGCCAAGGGCGGCGTGCTCGCGCGACTTGCCGGCTCAGCGTTGCGGGTGAACAGGTATCGCGTAGCCCGCCTCTATACCGCGCATGGCGGAAGCCTGCATTATTCGCGCTCCTCGCTCAGCGGACAGTTCGTCCTCCGAATGGAGCGCCTGCAGGAATATTTCACCGATGCGCTGGTCTTCATCTGCGAATATGAGCGCGACACCTATGCGCGCAAGGTGGGTAAGCCACGGACGAAGACGAGACTGATCTACAACGGTATCGGCGAGCGCGATTTCGAGCCGATCCCGACCCGCTCGGATGCCGTGCATTTCATCTATGTCGGAATGCTCCGGGACCTCAAGGGTCCCGATCTGTTTGTCGATGCCTTCGCCAAGACCGAACGGCTGCTCGGCAGGCCGCTGTCGGCGCTGATGATCGGCGACGGGCCGGATCGCGACCGCTACCGTGAAATGATGGTCGAACGCGGCCTTGGCAAACGCATCGGCATGCTGCCAGCAATGCGGGTCCACGAAGCCTTCTCCATGGCGCAGAACCTCGTCGTTCCCTCGCGCGCCGAAGCCATGCCCTATATCGTGCTCGAGGGGCTCGGCGCCGGCAAGACGATCATTGCAAGCCGTGTTGGAGGCATTCCCGAGGTGCTTGGCGCCGACAGCGCAGCACTGGTGGAACCCGGCAATTCCGACGATCTCGCCCGCGTCATGGCGGAAACGCTGAGCACGCCCGACTGGCACGTCAGGACGATGCCGAAGCCCGAGGCGGTGAAGGCGGTGTTTTCCTCCGCCGTCATGGCACGTGATGTCCTGAAATTGTACCATGAGCTCGTCAATCCCGCTGCCGGCCAAGCAATGCCCGTCGCCTCGTAAATATTTCTTAGGGGCTTTCTGGTATTTCGCTTGCTGACAACGAGCGACTACGCCCCATGAACAAGCTGGGCCCCATGAACAAGCTGGAAAAAGGTGATCAATTCGACGTGGAAGCACTGCGCAAGCAGGTCTCCGACATCGAGGCGCGCGGCGGCGCGGGTCAGGAGAAGCCTTCCGACCCGACCGAAATCAACCCCTATGCCCGGCAGATCGCCGAACAGTTCCGCGACGGAACCAATTCGCCTGTGATCATCATCGGGCAATTGCGGCTGCTGGAATTCCTGGCGCTCTTCGCGATTGCCCTGATCGTCCGCTATTTCTGGCCCGGTGACGGCAGCGATTCCACCTGGATGCGGACGGGCATGGCAGCGATCGCCTCGGCCCTGACCGTCATCGGCCTGCAGCTTGCCGACACCTACACCATTCCTGCCCTTCGGGCGAAGCTGCGGCTGATGCCGCGCATCGTCGCCGCGTGGACGATCGCGCTTCTCCTGACCGTCGGCCTGTTCGCGCTCATTCGCGGCACCACATGGGCGATGGTCGATGCCTATATCCCATGGTTCGCCGCGGGTGCGCTCTTCCTTGCGACCGAGCGTTTCCTCGTCGCCTACGGCATCCGTAACTGGGCGCGCAACGGCATCATGGAACGCCGCGCCGTCATCGTCGGCGGCGGCGAGCCGGCCAAGGACCTGATCCGCATCCTCGAACAGCAGGCCGACAACGACATCCGTATCTGCGGCATCTTCGACGACCGCGGCGAGAAACGCTCGCCGATCATGGTCGCCGGTTATCCGAAGCTCGGCACCGTGGCCGAGCTCGTCGAATTCGTGCGGCTGACGCGCATCGACATGCTGATCATCGCCCTGCCGCTGTCGGCCGAAGCCCGTATCTACGACCTTTTGAAGAAGCTCTGGGTTCTGCCGGTCGATATCCGCCTTGCCGCGCATGCCAACCGGTTGCGCTTCCGGCCGCGCGCCTATTCGCATGTCGGCTCGGTGCCGATGCTCGATATTTTCAAAAAGCCGATACGCGACTGGGATTCCGTCGCCAAGCGCGGCTTCGACATCTTCTTCACTTTGGTCGCGCTCGCACTGCTCTGGCCGCTGATGATCGCCACCGCGATCGCCATTAAGGCGACTTCCGAAGGCCCGGTCTTCTTCATGCAGAAGCGCCACGGCTTCAACAACGAAATCATCAACGTCTTCAAGTTCCGCTCGATGTACACCAACATGGCCGACCCCACCGGCAAGGCCGCGGTAACCAAGGGCGATCCACGCGTCACCCGCGTCGGCCGCTTCATCCGCAAGACCTCGATCGACGAATTGCCGCAGCTTTTCAACGTTTTGAGGGGCGAACTCTCGCTGGTCGGCCCACGCCCGCATGCCGTTCTCGCCCAGGCGCGCGATCGCGCCTTCGCCGATGTCGTCGAGGGTTATTTCGCCCGCCATCGCGTCAAGCCCGGCGTCACCGGCTGGGCGCAGATCAACGGCTGGCGCGGCGAAGTGGACAATGACGAGAAGATCAAGTTCCGCACGGCCTACGACCTCTACTACATCGAGAACTGGTCGCTCTGGTTCGATCTCAAGATCCTGTTCCTGACGCCGATCCGACTGCTCAACACGGAAAACGCCTATTGAGCGCGATCGAGGCGACATATCCCCGTGTCGCCCAACCGCAGCGGATGACGCTGCGCCTGATCGGCTCGGCCTTCGTCGCCTTCGGCGTCTTTCTTTCCGGTTTCGTGATCGACGAGCCGGCACCCTATGAACTCTGGATGGCGGGGCTGATCGGCCTCTGGTTCATCCTGGGCCTCAGGATTTCGCGCAGCGTGGCGCCGCTGCTTGCCCTGCTGCTGACCTTCAATATCGGCGGCATGCTGTCGCTGACGCAGATGAAGGACCTGGCAACGGCGCCGATGTATATCGCGGTGTCGACCTTCCTGGCGCTGACGGCGGTCTTCTACGCGGCAATCATCGAGGACAGCCACAAGCGGCTGCCGCTGATCTTCAATGCCTGGACTTTTGCCGCCGTCGCCACCTCCGCGCTCGGCATACTCGGCTATTTCCACGCCTTCCCGGGCGCGGAAATCTTCACGCTCTACGACCGTGCCAAGGGCGCCTTCCAGGATCCGAATGTTTTCGGCCCCTTCCTGGTGCCGCCATCGCTCTATCTCGTCCACGGTATCCTGGTCGGTGACCTGAAGAAATCGCCGCTGAAGGCCGCCGCCCTGCTCGTGCTTGCGCTCGGCATCTTCCTCTCCTTTTCCCGCGCCGCCTGGGGGCTGTTCGCGCTCGGCGTGGTGCTGCTGATCTTCATCATGCTGCTGAAGGAGCGCAGCGGCGCCTTTCGCTTGCGCGTCCTGGTCCTGTCGCTGGCGGCGATCATCATGCTGATCGCGTCGCTGCTGGTGGCTCTGCAGATCCCGAAGGTCGCCGAACTGTTTTCGGCGCGCGCCCAGCTGGTACAGCAATATGACGGCGAACATCTCGGCCGCTTCGAGCGCCATCGGATCGGCTTCACCATGATGATGGAGCGCCCGCTCGGCATCGGCCCGCTGGTGTTCGGCACGATGTTTCCCGAGGACGAGCACAATATCTGGCTGAAATCGCTCACCTCCTATGGCTGGCTCGGCTTTGTCAGCTATGTCGGCATGCTTCTCTGGACGCTGGCTCTCGGTTTCCGAAACCTGTTGCTCGACCGGCCGTGGCAGCCCTTCCTGATGATCGCCTGGATCTCGGTTCTCGGCCATGCGGCGATCGGCAACGTCATCGATATCGACCACTGGCGCCATGTCTATCTGCTGCTTGGCACGGTCTGGGGCTGCGCGGCGCTGGAAGTGCGCCACAAGCGCGAGCGAAGAGTGAGGGGCGCGGCGTGAGGTCTTGCCGCCGACCGCATCGGCTGTCTATTTCGTCGCTCCTGCCGTCAA
Source organism: Rhizobium leguminosarum (assembly GCF_001679785.1). NCBI lineage: Bacteria > Pseudomonadati > Pseudomonadota > Alphaproteobacteria > Hyphomicrobiales > Rhizobiaceae > Rhizobium > Rhizobium leguminosarum. Next base: position 805,931 of record NZ_CP016286.1, on the reverse strand, counting down.
GCCGGCAATAAACCGCCGCTGAAAAATGAGATAAGTCACGATGAGCGGGAAAATGACAATCACCGCGCCGGCGGTCAGAACCGGCGTGTTGACGGTATAACGCCCTTGGAAAAACAGCATGCCGAGGGGCAGCGTCCGATAGTCGTCGTCGTTGACCAGGATGAACGGAATCAGAAACTCGTTCCAGGTCCATATGAACAGGAACAGCGCCAGTGTCGACATTGCCGGCACCATGAGCGGGACGACGATCTTGCGCAGGATATGGAAGCGTCCGGCGCCATCGAGAACCGCCGCTTCGAGAACTTCTTCCGGCAGTTGCTGCATCGCGCTGGCGAGGAAGATCGTCGAGAACGGTATCGACATCGCGATCTGCGGCAAAATCAAAGCCGCATAGGTATTGATCAATCCCAGATATCGCATTTCATAATAAAGCGGGATGATGAAGGCTTCCGCCGGCACCATCATGCCGAGCGTTAGGATAGCGAATAGCGTGCGCCGGAACGGGAACGACAGGTAGGCGAAGGCAAAACCGGTCAGCAGGCCTAAAAAGACGCTTGCAGCAACGACGGGTATGACAACGATGATCGAATTCCAGAAATAAATGTTGAAATGTCCGGCATTCCAAGCAGCGAGGTAATTTTCGAAATGTGGATATGCCGGCAGCGCGAATGCACCCTGCAGAACGTCGGCCTTGCTCTTTATCGAGGTCAGAAGCAGAAGCAGGAACGGCGTGATCGTTACGAAAGCAAGAAGCCAGAGGACAAGGCGAAGGAATAGCGTACCGGCGGAGATGTTAGACCAACGGCTCATCAAGCCCGTCCTTTGTTCTGCGAGCCCACCAGCCGGTGAATTGCAAAGTTGATGATGAATGTGAGGACCGCGCCGACAATGGCGATGGCCGCCGCAGCGCCGAACCGATTAAGCTCGAAGCCGAGCTGATACATGTAGATGTTCGGCACGAGCGTCGCGTTGGCGGGTCCGCCCCTGGTCATTGTAAAAATCAGGTCGAAGCTTTTGATTGACGCTATGACCGTCAGCAGCAAAACCACCCTTATCTCAGGCAAGAGAAGCGGCAGCGTTATCCAGAAAAAGGTTTTTCGCGCCGAAGCACCATCGACCTTGGCAGCGTCGAAAAGAGACGGATCGATGCGCTGAATCCCGGTCAGGAAGATGACCATGCAAAAACCGAAGAAATACCAGGTGGCAACGATCCCGACCGCGGGAAGCACAAAATTGAAATCTCCCAGCCACGGGAGTGCGAAGGCGCCTAAGCCCACTGCTCTGAGAAACTGATTGAATGGGCCAAATGCAGGATTGTAGAGCCATGCCCAGATGATGCCCAACACGGCAGTCGGCATGATATAAGGCAGGAACAGGAAGGTCCGCAGCGCAAGTTGTTCGCGCTGCTTCAGATTCCAGACACAAGCGGCAAGAGTTATGCCAAGCACGAGCGGCAGGACACAGTAGAAGATCATAAGCTCGGCATTGTTACGCAAGGCAATATAAAAACGGCTGTCAGAAAAAAGATCGACGTAATTGCCGAGACCAACCCATTTGGGCATGCTCAGGCCGTCCCAGCTGGTCAGGCTCAAACCCAAAGCCGCGATGATCGGTCCAAAGACAAAAGCCGCGTAGAACAGCAATCCGGGCAATAAATAGATAAAATTGGTCTGTTGCGAGCCATCAAGTGCGGAGCGTTTCATCCATTACTCCATAAAGCTAAAGCTGTGGTCATCGCGCAGCAAGCCGATCGCAGTGCTCATTTATTTGGCTCGAAGAGACTAAGGTCACGACCGCAGGGGACGGCCGTGACCAGCGCCTGCAATCTTTATTTCTTATCCTTCAGGTACGCCTGATAATCCTTGTCCATAGCATCGACAAAGGCTTCGGGCGTGATATTGCCGGACAGAAGAAGCGGCGTGTTGTCGTCTATTGTCTTCAGCATCGTCGGGCTCGACCAGTCGGGGTAATGGCCGAGAGCATCGTTTGCGTTGAGTGTCTTCCACATTTCGATGCCGGAGCTGAGGAGCGGCGTGAGCTTTGGCTTGGCGTCAGCCGCGAGCGACGTCGCCGGAAGATAGCCAGCATTGGCCCAGGTTTCAGCAGCCTTTTCCGAGACCATATAATCGATGTACGCGCCGGCGACGTCCTGTGTCGGCTTCGTTTTGGCAAGGCTCGTTATCGCCCAGGCAAGATCCACGCCCCCGACACTCATGGGCTTGGAAATACCTTTCGGGGCGGGAATCGCCATGAAGCCGATATCCGGATTGTGTTGCATGTCACCGAAATACCAGGTCCCGGAGATCAGGAACGCGCCCTGCCCGGAAATGAAAAGCTGGACGGCGTCGTCACCCGAGATGCCTTCGAAACCGGGGAAAAAATAACCGCCCTGTGCCCATTGCTGCACGAGTTTGGCGGATTCGATGTTCCCCTTGGTGTTCCAGGAGCCGCCCCGGCCGTAAATCAGATCGTCAAGCTCGGCACGATTGCTTGCGTCGATATGCGCTTGCTCGATGGCGCCGATCATGTGCAGGGCCAGATGCTGCTTTGCCGAGCCCATCATGAAGGGTGGAACGCCTTTTTCCTTCAGCTTATCAAGACCGGCCAGCAGCTCCTCGAAGGTTTGCGGCAGCGCTACTCCCGCATCGGCGAGGATCTTTTTATTGTAGTAGAGGCCAACGATCTCGCCGAGGCCTGATATGCCGTAGGTCTTGCCGACCCCAAATTTTCCATCTTCCCAGCGGTCTCGGGCAAGCACAGAATCCGACTGGCGCTTATCCCAGCCATATTTTTTGATGTAGTCGTCGACCGGCAGGAGCAATCCTTCCTTGACCATCGCCCCCATGTCACCCGCACCCTGATTGACTTTCGTGATGACAGGGCCATCACCTGCCGAAACTGCAAGCTTCAGCGTCAACTTCATGTCATCAAAGGTGCGGGCGGTGCGCTTGATCGTGACGCCGGGATGGGCAGCTTCGAACTCCTTGTTGAGCTGCTCTATGACCGCACTCTGGCCTTCATAGGTTTGGTCGTCCCACACTGCCAGGTCGTCAGCGCGCGCGGCTGTCGAAAAAAGGCCAAAACTCAAAAGCGCCGCGCCAGCAAGCGCGACAGCTGCTTTCAATCGGTATGCCGGCAGTAAGCTGATCGATTTCACGGTTCTTTTCATCTGCTCCACCTCATCTGGTTTATTTTCCACTCCCCGCTCAGGCCTTGCGCCAAGCACAGGCCGAACGTTTTCTTCCCCCAGAGCTTTGCCTGGCTGGCGATTCTGAGGTAATCGTCAATGCATCCGCTCCTCTCCCGACCCAAAATGACAAAGCGCCACGCAGGAGGTGGCAAAGTGATGGACACCAGCTGCTTCATCCGCCCCGCGATTGAAGCGGATATGGACGCCTTTTTCGACATCTGCCTGAAAACCGCGAATGGCGGTGAGGATGCCAGCGCGCTTTATAGCGACCCGCATCTGCCCGGCTATGTGTGGTCGGTACCCTACCTCAAATTCGCCAAGGACTTTGCCTTTGTTCTCGTTCAGGACGGCCGGCCGGCCGGCTATGTCGTAGGGGTGCCGGACACCAGCAGGTTCGACAGAGACTTGCAGACAAACTGGTGGCCGTTCGTCCGCCAGCAGATTGCGGGATTGGCACCCACCCGTCCGCGCGACGCCGACGTGATGGAACGAATTCAAAATCCGCGCAGCGGAACGGCGTGGCTTCAAGACCAGTACCCGGCGCATCTCCACATCAACATCCTTCCCGGACTTCAGGCAAGCGGTTGGGGGCGCAGGATGATCGCCACGGAGCTTCAAGCGCTTCGAAACCACGGGGTCGGAGCCGTGCATCTCGGGGTCGACCCAAACAACGAACGCGCCAGGGGTTTCTACCGTCGCCTCGGCTTTTCCGAATTCGAGCAGGATGGCTCCGTCGCCTTCGCAATGCGGATCGATGAGGGATCGGGTTGAAGCATTTCCTGGTTTCTCCGAGCCACGGAAAGGCCCTGTCTCCCGGGTATAAGCACCCTTGATTGGAGAAAATCTCACACGCCCGAAACTGCCTGCTCCCCACAAGGCGAGATCAGTGTGCCCATTCGGATGAACGTCGGCATGAAGGCGTGATACTATTGGCAGTAAAACAGGCTGCTCGGCGAAAAGCTGTCCATCAGTCGAGGGCTTCATCATGAGCAAATCCTCGGCAGCCAGGTTCAAGGAGTCCGCGGGACGCGAAAAAGGAAATAGCCGGTCAAGACCAGGCCAGTTCCTCTTTGGGCGATCTTGGCGGGCGCACGGCTAACCGGACGATAGGTATGGCGCATACTTCTCATCGACCCTCTTTATTTCATCGCGCATTTTCATCGCACGTTAATTCAAGCCTACAGCTGACCTCCCATTTGTCAAGAACATAGACAAACTGCCCGTTTCGATGTATTGAATTCCGGTTAGTCGCGATAGCTCTGACTTAATATCGCGCCTATTAAGTATGCGCTCCGAACTAATTTGACTGAGCTAGCCGGATGGCAATGACATCTTCTGTCGCACAGACCCCGATCGCACGAAAAATTTCAACCAATGCCGTCATCCGAACCGTGTTCGCGAACGGGTCGATCTCTCGCGCCGATATTGCCAAGCTGACCGGCTTGTCAAAGCAGACGATTTCCGATGTCGTGCGCGACCTTGAGGATGACGGATGGCTGAAACCAGTCGGGCAGACCGATGGTCGCCCGGGCCGGAATGCGATCACCTATGAAATCAACGCCAGGGCGGGACTGGCCGTCTCTATCGATCTCGGAAGCACCAAGATTGCTGGGGCTATTTGCGATCTGTTGGGTAACGTGGTTGCTGAAACCAAAGTATCCACCGACCCGCGCGGCGGAATGCATCTCGTCAATCAGTTCAGCGATCTTATCTTGGAACTCGCGTTTGCGGCCGGGACGACTGCCGACAAACTCCGTCTCATCGTTCTGGGCAGTCCCGGTGTGCTCGATCCGGCTACCGGACATATCAACGTAGCGCCAAGCGTCCCCGGCATCGACGCAATAAATCTGCGGCAAGTCTTCAGCGACAGAATGGGGATACCGGTGATCGTTGAAAATGACGTCAACCTGGCCGCCCAAGGGGAGAGATGGCGGGGACACGGTGTCAAAACCAGCAATTTTGCTTTCGTTGCTCTCGGCACGGGCGTCGGCATGGGCATCATCGCCAACGGAACTCTGTTGCGCGGCGCGCGTGGGGCGGCCGGCGAAATCGCCTATCTTCCGATCGGCGGCGATGCTTTTGATCCTGGCGGATTTACGCTTGGAACCTTTGAGAGTGCGGTCGGCAGCGTCGCGATGTTGCGCCGCTACGTCGGTTTCGGCGGCCGCAACGCATCCACCGTGGCCGATCTCTTCGCCGCGTTTAATGCAGGAGAAACGAGCGCCGCGGCGGCCATCGAAGAGACGGCAAGGCTGGTCGCAGTCGCTATTGCTGCAATCGGAGCGGCTCTCGATCCTGAACTGGTGATCACCGGCGGTAGCATCGGCGCAAGACCGGAACTCGTAAACGCCATCCGCGGTTTTCTGCCGCGTTGTACGCCTTATCCGCCGCGCATCGAGATCAGTCGCTTTGGGAACCGCGCCGCCCTGATGGGAGGAATGGGGATCGCGGTCGAGCGCATGCATGACGATCTATTTGGTGTCAAATTGAGGGAAGTTTGAAGAGCGCATGCCGTGCGGCCAACGTGCAGTGCCGCCACTTGAGAAGCGCTGGAAATGCGCTAGATTTTCCATCATGATAACAGCAACGCAGATACGCGGCGCGCGCGCCATGATCGGAATGAGCATCGAAGAGCTCGCCGCCGCCAGCGGCCTGCCGGTCGAGACTGTAATGGCGCTGGAAAACGGTGAATTCGCGGGCGAGCCGCACGCGCTGTTCGATGTGCGCAGCACGCTCGAGGCGAACGGCATCATCTTCCTGTCCAGCGGCAATCAGGATGAAGGCGGCCCCGGCATCCGGTTACGCGCACGCACCTCCAGCGATGACGGCATCCGGCCGGAAAACCTCAACGCCGCCAACGACGACTGACGGAACCAATCGCTTGCCCGGGCGTTTCGCTGTCCCATAACATATCGGGGCCTATAACTTATCGGGGGCAGTCTCTTGAACCGCAGCAATGGTCTCTACGTCATCATCGGCGTTTTTGTCGTCGCCGTCATCGGCCTCGGCGCCTATATCTTCCACGAGGAAAGCAAGCCGCAGGGGATCGAGATGAGCATCGGTAAGAACGGTGTCTCGATCGAGCAGAATTGATCTTTATAGATAGGTTTTTGCAAGGTCGGCGAGTTTGCCGCCATCCTTCACGCCTTGCCTGTAGAGCTGAATGATGACCGCACCGATCCGCTCGGCCTCCGGCGTCGTCCTGGCGAGGCCGCGTTCGTCGCAGACCTTGTCGAGCACTTGCGAAAGCAGATCGAGATCTTCCGAAAATAGCGGTAAATCATGCGGATGAATTGATGATCGTAACATCACGCCGCATCTCCTCCGAGGGCAAACGCATCCACGCTTGCATCGCCAGCCGCCCTCCGCAACCGACCATAAAATCATTATGCGCGAGGGTCTGAAGTTTAGCAACTGCGCAAATTTCTGTGGAACAAAATTATGGAACAAAATTCTATCACGCGCGTTCTGGCCGCGTTTGGTAGCAGGAATCAGTGAGTGCAGACGTGAGTGAAAAACGCTTTCCCTCCCCCGTCAGGGTCATTTCTCCAAACAGCAGTCTGATCGTTTCGACCGTCTGGGAAGCCGTCGAATATCTGAAGCGGTGGCCCAGCAAGCGTGGGCGCGATTATCGCGTTGCGCGCCAGCACTGCCTGGATGCACTCGACGGACTGCGCAGCCCGCGCGCAGCACAGGCATCCTTCATCACGGCAGCGAAAACGGCGGGATTGCTAGTGTAAGATCGTTAGCTGTTGCGTCCACCGCCGGCAGCGATGAGCTGAGGATGGACGGAGCCTTCCATGATCACCTTGGCGGTAACCTCAATCACCCGCTCCTCGGCGAGTTCAGCAAGCGCGAGGGCGACATCGCCTTCCGACCAGCCGGCTTTGACGGCCTCGTCCGACAGAGCCTGGAACGCGCTGGCGAGGCTCTGCCTGCAAGTTAGATTGTGCTTCATATCCGCCATGCTCGACTAGGCTATCTGTGACAGGGATAATGTTAATCTACACATATTCACGAGAATGCGAAGAGGCTTCAGGTTTTTGCAATCCAAAATCGGGTTAGTAACTTTCAAATTTGGTGTAATTTTAACAAAATGCTACAAATACCGCCTCTCCCAACTGAAGGATTACCAAAAGAACTAAAGGATTTATTTATGACTCACCTTCAAAGGGTATTTCATCGCGTTATTTAGTTTAAATGGTAGAAGAGGGCCGAGCCGGATGCGGTGGCGCTTTGAACCACTATAATGCGGCAATCTGAACGCGGGCCGTTTTCAGCATCTTCAGGGCACCCTGTTCAATCAGCTTCGGGATCCTTGCTGGGGCGAGCGTCGGGCGTGCTTGAGGACGTCTCGTGCAGTCGCTACAGCCATTCGGCGGGCGACGCTTAGCCGCCGCGACCGCCTTTGGCGTTAATCACCTTAATACCACAACGACACCACACTCCCGTCAAAGTCCGCCGTACCATTGGCCGCTCACTTTCTTAAGATTTTCAGGAGGTAAAATGTCTATCGAACTGGACGCTACGACCTATGTACACGCCAAGCCGGCGACCGCCCATTCCTATATTCTCCCGGCCGTTGTCGATGTTCTCGAGAACAGTTTCCAGGAGGCAAATGAAACGGCGGTGTTCGACCTCGGTTGCGGCACCGGCGGTGCTGCAGCCGTGCTTGCGGAAAAAGGCTATGACGTCGTCGGTGTCGATCCCTCGAAGGACGGCATCGCGAAAGCGAGAACGGCCCACCCCGATCTTCCGCTGGAAATCGGTTCCGGCTACGAAGATCTTTCCAGCCGGTATGGGACTTTCGATGCCGTGATCAGCCTTGAAGTGGTGGAACATGTCTATGATCCCAAGGCTTTCTCGGCCACCATGTATGATCTGGTGAAGCCTGGCGGCATCGCCGTTATGTCGACGCCTTTTCACGGTTACTGGAAAAATCTGGCATTGGCCGTCAGCGGAAAGATGGATGACCATTTCATGCCGCTGAAGGACCATGGCCATATCAAATTCTGGTCTCCCGGAACGCTCAGCACGCTGCTCGTCGAAGCAGGCTTCGAAGACGTCGACTTCGAATATGTCGGGAGGATTCCGCTTCTGGCGAAGTCGATGATCGCGATTGCTCAGAAACCGCACTGACGGCGGCCGAATCCCAGCCGCCGTTTGCGATGGCGGCGCCACAGCTTGTTGCAACAAGAACAAATGGCATTTTCGTTCGGGATTTTTCGGGACTTACAGTTCCCGTTTCAGCATTTCTGCCGACGTCTCGTTCCGCTCTCCGCCGCTGGCGGGACGAAGAAAAGTGACATTCTGACTGGGTTTTTCAAGGGGATAAATGGTCGGGGCGACTGGACTCGAACCAGCGACCCCTTGACCCCCAGTCAAGTGCGCTACCGGGCTGCGCTACGCCCCGACCTGCCGAAACGGCTTGCTTCGTTTAGTTTTTCAGCGCGTGCAATGCAAGCGGAAAAACCTTGCCTTCAAGAAAAAGGAGGCGGTTTGCGCGAATGGTCAGATCGCCGCGAGCCTCAGCCGGCCTTCGGCGGTTTGACGAGGCTGCCATGCCTGGTAGTTGGCGATCGAAAAATGCGGCGTTTCGAAGGGCGTGGCGTGCGTTTCGGTGATGACGGTGACGTCGGCGCCGGCGGCCTCGCCGGCGAGGATGCCGGCGACCGCATCTTCGAAGACCAGGCATTTTTTCGGATCGACACCGAGGCGACTTGCACCGAGCAGATATCCTTCGGGGCTGGGCTTGCCTGATTTGACCTCTTGGCCGCTGACGATGACCTTCGGCATCGGGACGCCGGCAGCGGCCATGCGGCGCCTGGCGAGCTCGATCGGCGCCGAGGTGACGATCGCCCATTTGCCATCGGCGATGGCATTGAGGAAACGAACGGCGTCGGGGATCTCGACGATGCCGGAGACATCCTCCATTTCCTCGGCGAGCAGCAGATCCGCCTCATGTGCCGGATCGACGCCAGGCAAGCCAAGCCCGCGGATCACATCGGAGGCGCGGATGCCGTGGATCGTCTTCAGGAAGACCTCCGGCTCGAAGCCGTGGCGCCTTGCCCATTCACTCCAGACGCGTTCGACGACCGCAATAGAATTCAGCAGCGTTCCGTCCATGTCGAAAAGGAAGGCGTCATAGGATCTGTCGAGGATGTCATGGAGAGCGGGCACGGGCTTTTCCTTGCAAGCATGAGGCCGGAGCGGCCTTTGTGCAGGCGAGTAGCGGAGAGCGGAAACGGCGTCAACGTCAGTTGTTGGTGTCTGGATGCGTGACGTTACGGACGTCGGCAAGACCGCGGGCGGCGTCGCGGCTGCCGGTTGCGGCAGTGGCTTCGAAGATACGGGTCGCATCGCCGTACATTTTGAGATTGAGGTAGCAATAGCCGCGCAGAACCATCAGGTCGATGCGTTCCTGCTGCAGCTGGGCGCGCTGATCGAGATAGATGAGAGTTTCGCGATAACGGCCGGCATCGAAGGCCGAAAGCGCACGGTCTGCGAGGATCGCCACCTGAAGCTCGGCGGCGCGCTGGCGGTTCTGCGGCGCCTTGGTGGCCGCGACAGCGGCATTGGTGGAAAGACCGGCGCGGAGATAGGCAAGGCTCTGGCCATAGGCTGCGTCTTCACGGACCTTGCGGGCCGGGCTCTGCAATGCGGCCTCGAAGGCCGAGATCGCCTCCATCGGCCGGTTGATATCCATCAGGCACCAGCCGCGCGACAGCGCGTCGGCCGGCTTAAGCTGCCCCGCGTCGATGGTCCTCGAGCAGCCGCGCGTCTGGCGCGGGCCGCGCGGGACGGTCACCGTGTCCATCGCCGGTCTCGCCGCACGAACGACCACTTCCGCACCCGGCTGCAGGATCACGCGGCGCTCTGCCGGAAGCGGCTCGGCCGGGGGGCGCTGCGCCGGTTGAGCCGGTTGCTGTGCGACAAGCCCCCCCTTCGCCGGCGGCGGCGTGACGGCGTTCGGCATCAGGGAGGACGTGTCTTCGAGATTGGTGATCCGGCTCGACCGGCCGGCCCAGGCGCGCTGGAGGTCGAGCACGCCCTTGCGGTCGCTCAGTTGCTCGCGGGTGATGACAAGGCCATAGGCGGACGGTTCGTCATCAGGTTTCCAGGCAAGCGCCGTCTCGAACCAGCGTGCGGCGGTCTGGAACTGGTTGAGGGAACGGGCATACCAGCCGAACTGCTGCGCCGTCGGCACGTATTTGCGGGCGATGACCTCGCCAGCGATGCGGTGCAGCACGTCTTCGGCCAGATCGGCCGGCGGCTGCAGCGCCATCAGGTTGGCGGTGGCGGCGAGATAGGTTGATGTCGCATCCTCGGAATCGGTGCGCCAGCGGAACATCACCTCTTCGGCTTCCTTAGGCGCCTTGCGGGCGATCAGCGCCAGCGCCAGCCCCTGCGAAGCGGTCGCCGAATCTTGCTTGGCTCGGGCGGCACGGAACCATTTCTCGGCATCGGCATCATTGTTGCGGCGAAGCTGGTACCAGCCGAGCAGCAGCGCATCGGGGGCAAGCCCCTCCGTCTCGGCGAGTTTTTCGAGGCGGGCGATATAATCGGGCGCGATGGCGAGATTCGGATCGTCATCGCCCTCGGCCATGAAGCGTCGGGCGAGGTTGTCGCGAATCGCGTCGAATTCCTTGTTGCCGTCGGCGGCAGGCCTCTCCAGCGCGAGCAGCGCCTGCATCGGCTGGTAGGCAAGCAGCGTCGAGGCCTTCTCGACCGTCGCCTGCCGCTCGGCCGGATTGGTGCAGTTCTTCAGGATATAGATGTAGGCGTCCTGGCCGCGCTGCGCCCTCTCCGTCTGGATGAAGGCTTCGGCCACGCGCCAGAGAACATCGACCTCGCTGCAGGTGAGCAGGCTCGGTGTTGCGGCAGCGATATCGACCACAGTCGCATATTGCTTGAGGTCCGAAGCATTGACGAGGCGGGCACGGGCCTCGGCGACGTCAAGCCGGTCGAGCAGATCGGCCGGCGGCTGCCATCCGGCATCGGCTGCCTGGCGGTCGGCGACGGCCTTGCGCAGTTCCGCATAGCGGCCATCGGAATAGAGCTGCCACATGGCCTCGAGCTGCTTGTCGCCATTCTGCGGCACGGCGAGCGGATCGGCTGGCGGAACCCAGTTCGGATAGAGCGCCTGAAGGCGGGAGATTTCGGCCTGCAGGCGCACCTTGTCGCCGCGGCTGGCGAAATAACGAAGCGCACTTTCATCGACGGTAGGCTGCGGCGCCGCGGCCGCCTGCTGTGGTGCCGGCGGCTTGGAAACGATGGGGGGTGTGACTGGTGCCGGCTGGGCGACCGTCTGAGCCGGCGGAGCAGCCGTCTGAGGTGCCGCAGGCTGCGATGCAGCGGCATCCGGCTCGGACCTGTCCGGTGCTGGCGGCGGGGAAGTGATCGCCTCTATCTTGTCGGCGACGAGTTGCGCGTTGAACTCGGGATCGCCGGCAGGACCATCCGTCGGTTTGATGCGGCCCATCATCATCAGCTCCGGCGACGGCTTGCCGGCGGCCCCAAGGCCGAACTTTTCCTGCAAAGCGGCACGATCTTTCAGCCCGGTGACGAGGGTCGCCACCACAACTGCCGCTGAAACCGCCACGAGAGAAGACTTCACAGACACTCCGGATGCTTCTCCCCAATATAGGCCAACCCCAGCAGCTGGAGCGTGGACGGATAATAGAGTGCGGGCGCAAATTGCAGGGCCGAGACCGGCAACTTGGTCCCATCGACCACACAGGCCACAACATCGTTAACAATACGATAACCAGGATCCGACAATACAGCCTTCGGCCGGCCGGTGCTCAGATCGATCGTGGCGGGAACGCCGTCTTGCGACATCCCTTGTTGCAGGCGGGTTAGCAGCGCCTTGTCGGTGACACCGCCACGAGCGAGATAGAGCGGGATGCGGATGGCATTATAGGCAAACTCGGCGTCGAAACCCTGTGCCGGCTGCGGCTGGCCGCTGAGGCTCACCCATTCGGCTGGAAGCTTGCGCGGCCCGAACTGCATCGTCTTCAACAGCGTTAAGCCGTCGTCCGATAGTTTTTGCCAGGCATCCGAGGGAGCGAGCGCCGCCATCACCGGGATCGCCTCGTAAATCCAGTAGGACGGGTTGACGACGGGGCCATCTTCACGGTCGGTAGCGGCAAAACCCTCACTCCCCGGCAGCAGGAGCGTGTGGCCGGACGAGTGCACAACGGTTTCGGCAAGCAGGGCTTGCGCCATTCGGGAGGCGGCGAGGATATAGTCGTTGCGTTTCCACGCCGTGCCGGCAAGCGCCAGCGCATAGGCGATCAGCATGTCGCCATCCGAGGCGTTGTTGGTGTCCGTGACGTGCGGCTTGCCGTTCGGATCCCACTTCCAGACGGCCAGGCCATCGTCGCGCAGCAGCAGCTCCGTGCGGGTAAAATACCAGATCTGCTCGAAGTCGGCAGGGCTGGCTGCGAGATAGGCGAGCAGCATGCCATAACCCTGCCCTTCGCTGTGGCTGATATTGCCGTTGCCGTTATCGATGATGCGGCCGGTCGCATCGAGAAACTTCGCCTTGTAGGCCGACCATGCGCCGGCATTGATCATTGCCTGCTGCGCAACGGCGGGCGCTCCCCCGGGAGCGAGCGCGACCGATGCCGCAAGCAGGAGTGCGCGCCACCGCCTCATTTCGACCGACCCAGTCTTCTGAGCATGCTTGACGTGGTGACCCCGATCAGCAGCACGAAGACGACCAGCAGGGAGGCATAGGAGAGGATATTCGTCGACAGCCAGTTGGCGGCGATCAGGCGGTAATTGGAGATCGACCAGGGTGTGGACGGCACAAAATCGAAACGGGTGACGGGCACGGTCTCGATCTTGCCTGTCTTGCTCGAATAGGTGGTGATGTGGCCCGATATCTGCGGCCAGTTCAGCTGCGTGGTCAGAACCTCGAGCCCTTCGCGCAAATCCTTCGCCGATGGCGCCGCCACCACGGTCCAGGCGCCGGCTCCCGCGGGGCTGGAGCCCTGTGCGATCAGCAGCGTGTCGGCGTTGGCCGGCGTGAAAATCTGCTCGGCGCCGGGGATGAATTGCAGCGAGCTGCGGGAGATATCGAAATTACGCGACACCCACTCGCGGAACGCAGTGATCCGGTTGCGCAAGACACCGCCGCTGACCTTGGAATTCCACTCCTCGAAGGCCGTACCGGTATCGACGACGCCCGCCTGCGTATCGGCCACGGGATGCCACGAGGCCTGGCTCGCCGTGGCGATATTGGTCTGCGACAGCGCGGTTGCCGGCATCTGCGAGATGGAGCCGATGAAGATCGCGTCACGATCGCCGATCGTATTCGGCGAGGCGACGGTTTCAACGGCGATCGGATGGCCGGCGGTGATCGCCATCTGACCGAGCAGCGTGGCGGCTGCCGAAAGCGTGTCGGCATCGATGCGGTCGATGAAAAGCGGCGTCGGTTCCGTGGCCCGGCCATAGGGATAGGCGGTGCCGGCCATTGCCGCCAGGTTCGGACGTTGACCGACGCGGGCGAAATCCGGAATTTGCAGTTCGGAGGTATCGAACAGGGCAAAGCGCGGGGTGGCGCCGGCGGTCGAGCCCGGCGCACAGACGGCATCGTCCTTGGTCATCAGGATCGCCTCGATCGCCACCGAATTGAGGCCGGGCTTGAAGTGCCGCATCGTCACGCGGATCGGCAGATGACGGAGAATGCCGCCTGATGTCGTCGTGATCGGCACGGTGGAGGCGATGTTGTCATTGACGTAGATATCGATGTGACTGCCGGGCATTACGTTATCGGTATAGGCGGCGTCGAGCAGCACCTTCGCCTCGCCATAGGCATTGGCATAAAAATCGGCCGGTACGGCAACATTAAAGCTGGTCCGCAACCGCCGGCCGGAGAATTCGGTGGTCTTCACGCCGAGCTGCGACAGGGCGATATTCGTACCGGAAAAGACCAGCGGCGCGTTCGGCGCGCTCCAGCGCTCGGTGGTCAACACGTCTCGGCGGATATCCGAGGACCGGTCTGTCGGCGAGACGATGGTATCGATCGCCGAGGAGACCGCCTGCCAGGAGGGGCCGCTGATCAGAAGTACCGGCAAGCCGCTGCGCGGATCGGTGACGAAAGCGGCGAGTGCCGCACTTTCGGCACCGGGCGGCAGGCCCGGAAAGATCGGCCGCAGTTCTGCCGCAGTACCGACGAGCACGCTGAGCTTGCCAGGCCCGCCGGCCGGAAGCGAAGCAGTGCTGAAGGCAAAGATCTGGTTCGGCATGCTGCTCAGCACCGACAGGCCCTGCGCCAGCCGTAGCAGCGGCTTGGTGGTTCCCGGCTGCTCCAGCGCCGGGACAACGATATCGAACTCCGTCTTGCCGGCACCGTCGACGCCGATGGCGCGGATTGCGTCGGCGCTCGATAGCTGGGCGACATCCCTGCCGGTAAAGCTCAGAAAGGTTCCGGCCGGATCGATATTCGACCACAGTTCATAAGTCGATTGGATGCTGCAATCTGTTCGGTGGCGCTGATCGGCTTCGAAGGTGACGAGATTGGCGCCGGGCTGCAGCAGACTGGGCGGAACCTCGAACGTGACGGCCGACGGGCCATCCGGCGAACCGACGCGCTGCTGGCCGATCGGGCGGTTGTTGAGATAGACGGTCAGCGCCGAGGCCTCGGGCGCGACGACGATCGCATTCTGGTAGGCGAAGGTGAAGCTTGCCTTGGCCGCCGCCTGCTCCGGCGTCAGATAGACCGACCATGACCGGCGATCGTATTCGCCGCCGAGACCGAGTTGCGAAAAGGGCACGACATAGCGACGGACATCACCGGGGCGCGGCACGGCGGTATTTGCCGTGGCGGCTGGCTGGGGCGCAGGCGCCGCCGGCTGCGGCTGGGCGACGACCGCCGGAGGAACAGGAGCGGCCGGGGTTGCGGGCGGCGTAGGCGACGTCAATCTCGGGGTAACGGATGCCCCGGGCGGCCGCTCGCCGGACATGTCGAAGGGCGCCGTCTGCGCCTGGGCGAAGGCGAAGGCGGAGGCATTCAGCAGGAGAAGCGAGGCAGCGACGATCTTTCTCATCCGGCGTTGACCTTTGCCGCCTTCTGCTGGGCTTCCCTCTCCGGCCGCATGCTGCGGAAGAAGTAAATGAGGCCGCGGCTCGTCTGGTAGAACGACAGGCCGAGGAACCAGATGGTGCCACGGATCAGGCCCGGATTGCGACGGCGCGAGGCCTGGAACTCTGTCCACTGATCGGAATTGGCAAACATCAGGTCGGCGATCAGGCGATGATCAAGTGCGCTTTTCGGCATGTACTGGCAACCGACATTGCTGATATCGCCCGTCGGCTCGATATTTCGGACGATGAGCGGCAGGGTTTCCAGTTCCGCGCCGCTATAGGGCCGGAAGCGGATCTCTCCGAGTGCGCCAACCAGCATCTCGTCGAGCTGCTTGTTGAAGATGTGAAGCCTGGCACCGTGGACGGAAACGTCCTCGATCGAGGCCGCGTACCACTTGCCGTTGACGCCGAATTCGCAGCGCCGGTTGACGCGGACGCGACGGGACAAGGCGCGCTCGCCGCGCTCCGACACGACACCGAGCGCGCAGCCAGCCATGATCAGGTTGATGAGATTCCATCCGCCGACGACGAGCGTGACGTCGGCCTTATAGGGCTCGGCATAGATTTTGTAGATGGTGATGACGAGCGCGACGATCTGAACCGCAAAGATGACGAAGAACGGACGGCTGATTTCCGACAGTCGGCTGACGGCAATCGATTCGTCCTTGGCGGTGACCTTGAAAGTCGGCTTTCGCGGATTGAGCATGACGGAGACGACTGCCGGCAGCAGATGCACGGTCTGAACATATTCGTAGAGCTCTGAAATCCAGGGCCAGCGGAACGACCCGTAGAGGTAATTCTGCATCATCAGATTCACGAGCATATAGGCAAGCGTGTAGGCGAGGAACTCGCCGCCCGAGGCTGTGAAGATTTCCAGGTCGAAGAACAGGTAGAAGAGCGGCGCAAACAGGAAGATCGTGCGCGGGAACGGGAAGAGCCAGAACAGCGTGGAGGACATATAGCAGAAACGCTGCGGGATCGTCAGGCCGCGCTTCAGAAGCGGAAAGCGGAAACGCAGGATCTGCATCATGCCCTGAGCCCAGCGGCTGCGCTGGCCGATGAAGCTTGCGAAGGTGGCCGGCTGCAGGCCGGCGATCAGCGGCTTGTCGACATAGATGCTGTTCCAGCCGCTGCCGTGGAGCGCCAGCGCCGTCTCGCAATCCTCGGTGATGCTGATTCCACTGAAGCCGTTCTGGGATTCGAGCGCCCTGCGGCTCAAAACGGCGGCCGAACCGCAGAAGAAGGCGGCGTTCCATTTATCGAGGCCGCGCTGGATGATGCCGTAGAACATCTCGTTCTCGCTCGGCATCTTGTCGAAGGTGCGCAGGTTGCGTTCCAGCGGATCGGGATTGATGAAGAAGTGCGGGGTCTGGACGAGGAACAGCTTCGGATCGTCTTCGAAGTAACCGACGGTCTCGAGCAGGAAATCGCGGGCCGGCGCGTGGTCGGCATCGAAGACGGCGATGAGTTCGCCGGTCGAATGTTTCATGCCGTTGTTGAGGTTGCCGGCCTTGGCGTGCTCGTTGCGGTCGCGCGTGAGGTAGTGGACATCGAGATCGTCGCAGAGCTGCTTCAACTCGATATGCCGGGCCGCGGCCGCCTGGGCTTCGAGCAGCTTGCCGGAGTTGCGCTTCTGCAAGGTCGCGCCGTCGTCGAGCAGCCACACATGCAGCTTTTCGGCCGGATAATCCATGGCCTTGGCGGCGGCCAGTGTGTTTCCCAAAAGGCCGGCATCCTCGTTGTAGGATGGCACGAAGACGTCGACATGCGGGAGGCGCCCGGGGTTGGCGGCACGCGAGGGGCGCGACGGCAACGGTGTGGCAACAATGAACAGGCTGAGCGCCAGCATCGCGACGCTATACATTTCGGCAAGATAGAGCAGCAGGCCGGGAATGAAGTTTTCCAACTGGTTCAGAGGCGGCAGCGTATTGGTGGTGCGCCAGTAAACATAACGCAGCACGATCGACGTGCCGAAGGCGAGCGCCACCAGGCGCCAGGTCCCCTCGCCCTTCAGAATCTTGATCAGCGCCATGACAGTCACGACCGTGATGCTGGTGATGAGCTGGGTCTGCAGGTTAACCGGCAGCGTGATCAGCACGATCATGCAGAGCGAAACCACGGCCCATATGATGACACTGCGGGCTTTGCGCATCGACGTTCCTTCGAAATTGCTCAACCGGTGCCAATCAGGCCGCGGGCATGCTCATTATCTCCGGCAGGCGGCCGTCATGGCGGCGTCGCCTACGCAGTCGGGCGAAGGCACGGTGACGCCGATCGCCCTTACCGATTGTTCGATTGGCGCAGCGGCCGCAGGCGGCCTTGCGCTCGTCTGTGGCGCCTCACCCGGCAGCGGCACGCGCGGGCCGATGGGTGCCGGCGCCGCTGCGACGCCTTGAGCCGGTTGCGCGGTCGAGGCGCTGCGAACGGCAGCTGCCCGCGGCCGGCTCACAATGGCAGGCGCCGGCTCGTAGCCGATCGGCATTGGGCTGGCGCGATAACCCTCTTCGTCGGGATAGATCGGCGCGCCGGTGCGCCCGAGCGCAGCATGGGCAGGCGGCGGATTGCCGTAAGGGTTCCAGACCTCGCCGTCGAAGGTGCCGGTGACGGTGTAGCCATAGACGATGCCGAGCAGTTGGCGCTCGCTGGCACCCGCATCGCAGAGACGCAGGCGCAACTGGATCATGCCGAAATTGCGCGCCTGCGTATTGGCGTTGGTGCTCGAGCGGATCTGCTGCCAGGCATAGAGGCAGGTGTCGCCGCTACGGCTGCGGCCGGAGGCATAGCCGAAGGGACCATAGGCGTTCTGCAGGAAGGTCGCCGACGTCGCCATCGGCACGCCGGGGGCCGAACGGGCCACCTCGCGGGCAATGCCGCTCTCATTGATCATGCTGAAGCCGGCATTGCCGGCGCCGGGATTGGCCCCCGAAGCGCCGAAGAACTGGATCTTCAGCGAATTCTGACCGGGCACGGAGGATGAGGTAAACAGCGAGATCGTCTGCTCGACGCCGTTGCCGCGTTTGCGTTCGACGACGCTGACGATCGACGGGCCGCCCGGCGGCGGCAGCACCAGCGCCTTTTCAGGCGCCACGGTTTCTGGTCCGGAAGGCTGGCGTACACCGCCTGTCGATGTGCAGCCGGCCATCATGCCCGCCACGGCCAACAGCAATATGGTCTTCCGCAAGCGCATGTCTCGAGCCGCCGCAATCGTCTTCCAGAGATCCACTCGCAAGTCGAAACGCGACGGATCGTCGAATCAACGACCGGTTGGTCGTCCGTTCAGAATAAACGTCCAACATGGTTAGCGAAAAGTAAACAAGCGAGCTCTAACATCACCATCTGCACTCTTTTCGAACGCTGTTCAAACGGCTCAACCGTATGATGCAAAAATTAATTTAGTAACAACTTAAATACTCTCATTGCGTCTGTTACTGCTGTCGCGAAAAGTCCGCGGGGAACTATGCCGCATGACCAGCGTTGCCTTGATGTCTCAGGTAGAAAGGAGAAATCCCATGCGCAAGACCATGCTGGCTGCGGCCGCCATGCTGACCATCAGCTCCGCCGCCTTCGCGCAGAGCAGCGTCATCGTCACCGATCCCGCACCGACCGGCTCCGTCGTATTGCCCGGCGAGGTGCGCACCTATGTGATGGAGCAGAACACGCCATCCGTCGTCTATGACGGCGATATCGCGGTCGGCGCGACGCTGCCCGATACCGTCGAAGTGCATACCGTGCCAAATATCGACGGCTATGGCTATACGGTCGTCAACGAGCGGCGCGTGATCGTCGAACCGAAGACGCATCGCATCATCCAGGTCTTGGAATAACGCGGATAGAGAATTGCGGACGTGCGGCCGTATTCCGGCTTCACGTCCGCTCGTCTCCCACCCTCACCGCGACATTCAGAAGCTCGCGGATCTTATGAGCGAGCTGCTCCAGGCTGAAGGGCTTGGCAAGCAGGGAAACGCCGTGATCAAGCACGCCATTGTGGACGATGGCATTGCGGGTGTAACCCGTCGTGTAGAGGATCCGGATCGTCGGCCATTTTTCCTGGACGATATCGGCAAGCTGGCGTCCGCTCATCTGCGGCATGACGATATCGGTGAAGATCAGGTCGACTGCCGCATTCTGCTCCAGAAGCATAAGCGCCTCCATGCCGCTAGCCGCCTGCAACACGGTGTAACCGAGTTCATGCAGGCTTTCGGCAGTCATGGTGCGGACGTTCTCATCGTCCTCCACCACCAGGATCGTATCTTTGACGCTGCCCTGAGGAAGCGGCTGGGCGCCGGCGACGTTCAACCGGGCACCCGCCGTGCCGACATGACGGGGGAGATAGATCTTCAACGTCGTGCCCCTGTCGATCTCCGAATAGATCTTGATGTGGCCGCCGCTCTGCTTGATGTAGCCGTAGACCTGGCTGAGGCCGAGACCTGTGCCTTTGCCGGGTCCCTTGGTCGTGTAGAACGGGTCGAAGGCGCGTTCGATCACCTCCGGCGACATGCCGGTGCCGGTGTCGGTGATGCTGATCATCACATATTGACCTGCTTCGACCTCCGAATGCATACGCGAATATCGCTCGTCGAGTTCGGTATTGGCGGTCTCGATCGTCAGATTTCCGCCACCAGGCATGGCATCGCGAGCGTTGACGGCAAGGTTCAGGATGGCATTCTCGAGCTGGCTCAAATCGGCAAAGCTCGGCCAAAGGCCGCCGGCAAGCACGGTCTCGATCCGGATGTGCTCGCCGAGCGTGCGCCGCAGCAGCTCCGACATGCCGCCGACCAGCTTGTTGAGGTCGATCACCTCCGGGGCGAGCGGTTGCTGGCGCGAGAAGGCGAGAAGACGCGCGGTCAGCACCGCCGCTCTCTGCGCACCATCTCTGGCATTCTGGATGGAATATAGCAGGCGAGGATCCTCGTTGCCAATCAGGCGCCGCTGGGCGAGATCGAGGTTGCCGATGATGATCGCCAGCATGTTGTTGAAATCATGGGCGACACCGCCGGTCAGTTGGCCGATCGTTTCCATCTTCTGCAGCTGGCGAACCTGCGCCTGAGCGGCGGCATTCTCTTCCATCTCGTGCCTGAGCTCGGCAGTGCGCTGGACCACTGTCTGTTCGAGGCGCGTGTTGAAGCTGTTGAGCTCGCTGCGAAGGCGGCTCTGCCTGCCATGGGCGATGATGATCATCTCCATCAGGCCGACGATGATCACGGCATTGATGAGATAGGCGGAAAGCCCGACCCATTGGGCGGCGCTGGCCGGCCAGAAAACATTGTGCGGCTCGACGAAAAACTGCTGGACAATGAAACCGGCAACCAAGGTCGCGACAAAGCCCGGCCCGGCGCCGCCTATGAAACTCGCGAGCAATATCGCCGGAAGGAAGCTCAGGAAGGGAAACTCGGAGAGAGTGTCGCTGGCGGCAAGCCTCAGAAGAAACGTCAGGCCAACGAAGGCAATGGCCAGCGGATATGTAAAACCTGGCCTGTGACGCAGCCAATCCGTGGCACTCAGCAAATCCATTCGACACCCCTTCTTACAGCGCCGCCATGTCTTTTCGAGAGCCGCAAAAGACGCTGCAACGCTTTGAATTGCTGCATAATTTTATTCATAAATCGATTCCGATTTAAGGAAATTATGCAGGAGACGTTGCGGAGACGGCACTCCAGCTTTTGCACATCGAATTTCAACCGGCAATATGCTGTTTCTCGCACTGCCGGCCACGACGTCTTGACGAGCCGTGCAAGCGGCCACATAAACCTCATGCCTAAAGCGTGTCGCAATCTTTCAGATTGGCTCCTTGCGCTTTAGGTCTTTGTTTTTACGCATGTCGTTATCGCAAAACCGCAGCACACTTTTGCGCGACATGCTTTAGCAAGGGGCAATGGGTGGACGGGATCATGAAAGACATATTCATCGTCGAAGACGACGCGCTGATTGCCATGCTGCTCGAGGACATGCTTGACGATCTCGGCTACCGGGTCTGCGCCAGCGCGCCCGACCTGGAACGAGCGCTGACAGCCGCCAGGGATACGGAGTTCGACGCTGCAATTCTCGATGTCTCGCTTGCCGGGCAGAGTTCGTTGCCGGTCGCAAAGCTGCTCGACGAACGCGGAAAACCCTATCTCTATGCGACGGGATACGGCACGCCGCCTGATGGCAGCAGCCCAAGCACGCTGCCCGTGCTGCAAAAACCCTTCCAGCTCAGCGAACTCGAACAGGCGATGAAGCGGCTTACCGAAGCCTGACTTTCCTATTCAGCGCACCTGATCGAGCAGACGCTTGCATTCCAGGAGGTCGTAGAGCGCCTCCTGCAGCAGCGCCCTGTCTTCCTTGCCAATGCTCGATTTGCCGATCGAAACTTCCTGCTCGTCGTCTCCGGCGACGAAATTGAAGAACCGGCGGGTGATCGGCGGCTTGGCGCGGCCGACGATCTGGTCTTCATCGGCCATGCCGACGCGCGGTTCCCCTGCACCCATGTCCTGCACGCCCGACGCGAGCGCCTCGACGCTCGCGAGATCGCCATGGCCGACTGATATGACGAACTTGTTGCCATTGGTCTTCAGAAGCTTCTGCACACCCTTGATCGTATAGCCATGATCATAGAGCAAATGCCGGATGCCCTTGAGGAGGTCCACGTCCTCCGGCCGATAGTAGCGACGGCCGCCGCCGCGCTTCATCGGCTTTATCTGGGGAAACCGCGTCTCCCAGAAGCGCAGCACATGCTGCGGCAGATCAAGATCGTCTGCGACTTCGCTGATGGTGCGAAAGGCATCGGGGCTCTTGTCCAACGTCATGCTGCTACGCGACCTCGCGGCTCGATCCTACGGCGACTCATCATATTTCAACGGTTTGGCGCCGACAATTCAAGTCATGTCTTGACGTTGCGCACAAGGATGGAGAGCGCGATAGAGAAAAAAAGCCGTTTCCGAAACGGGAGCCGATTATCAGGGAGCCGGATTCAGCGGCTTCAGCTTGATCTTGCGAGCGACATGCGATTTGAGGATGCGTGTCTTCAACACGTTCGACGCCTTGAAGGTCATGACCCGGCGGGGGGAAATCGGAACCTCTTCGCCGGTCTTCGGGTTGCGGCCGATCCGCTCGTTCTTGTCGCGCACCTGGAAGGTGGCGAAGGAGGAAAGCTTGACGGTTTCGCCACGCACGATGGCGTTGCAGATCTCGTCGATGACGGTTTCCACAAGTTCGGCAGATTCGGTCCGGGAAAGCCCGACCTTTCGGAAAACGGATTCCGCCAGGTCTGCTCGCGTCACTGTTTTTCCGGTCATGGTTTCCCCGCCCATACAAATATTTTGTGAAATCGCACGAAGAGTATTTGTCTTGCGCCTTACGGTCAAGCTCTTGTTCGCCGCCAGTTTTTTAGGTTTCGTGCCTACCAGCGCAGCAGAACCGCACCCCAGGTAAAGCCGCCGCCCATCGCTTCGAGCATCACCAGGTCACCCTTCTTGATGCGGCCGTCGCCGGCAGCGGTCGCAAGTGCCAACGGGATCGAGGCAGCCGACGTATTGCCGTGCAGGTCGACGGTGATGACGACCTTCGCGGCATCGATGTTCAGCTTCTTCGCCGAACCGTCGATGATGCGGCGATTGGCCTGGTGCGGTACCAGCCAGTCGAGGTCATCGGCTGTGGTGCCGGTCGAATCGAAAGCCGCCTGGATAACATCGGTGATCATGCCGACGGCGTATTTGAAGACCTCGCGGCCTTCCATGCGCAGCTTGCCGACAGTGCCCGTCGTCGACGGGCCGCCATCGACATAGAGCTTTTCCTTGTGCGAGCCGTCGGAACGCAGATGTGCGGTCAGCACGCCGCGATCGCTAACGGTACCCTCGCCTTCTGTCGCTTCGAGGATGATCGCGCCGGCGCCGTCGCCGAAAAGCACGCAGGTGGTGCGGTCGTTCCAGTCGAGAATGCGCGAAAAAGTTTCGGCGCCAATGACGAGAACGCGCTTTGCCAGCCCACCGCGGATATAGGCATCCGCGGTCGTCACCGCATAGACGAAACCGGTGCAGACGGCCTGGACGTCGAAGGCGAAGCCGTGGCTCATGCCGAGCCGGTTCTGGATGTTGACTGACGTCGCCGGAAACGTGTTATCAGGCGTCGAGGTGGCGCAGATGACAAGATCGATATCGGCAGGCGTCAGGCCGCCATTGGCAAGGGCTGCGCGCGCAGCGGCCTCGCCGAGCGACGCCGTCGTTTCGTCATCACCGGCGACATAACGCTGGCGGATGCCGGTGCGCTGGACGATCCATTCGTCTGACGTGTCGACGATGGCCTCCATGTCACGATTGGTCATTACGCGCTTCGGAAGTGCGGCTCCGAACCCGCGAACCACTGAACGGATCATCTTTGATTGAACCCCATCGCTCATGCCGCTTCCGGGCCCATCGGGGGCAGCCGCTTGGCATGATATTTCTTAAGATCGTTTTCTATTTTCTGATTGAGGCCGTTCTTGGCCATGTCGTAGCCGACTTCGATGGCGGCTGCGATGCCTTCGGCATTCGCCCCGCCATGGCTCTTGATGACGATGCCGTTCAGGCCGAGAAACACGCCGCCATTGACCTTGCTCGGATCGAGCTTCTCGCGAAGCATGTCGAAGGCGCTTTTGGCGAAGAGGTAGCCAATACGGGCCAGCAGCGTGCGCGACATGGCGGCACGCAGATATTCGCCGATCTGCTTGGCTGTGCCTTCGGCGGTCTTGAGCGCGATATTACCGGAAAATCCTTCGGTGACGACAACGTCG
Source organism: Rhizobium leguminosarum (assembly GCF_001679785.1). Lineage (NCBI taxonomy): Bacteria > Pseudomonadati > Pseudomonadota > Alphaproteobacteria > Hyphomicrobiales > Rhizobiaceae > Rhizobium > Rhizobium leguminosarum. Next base: position 781,902 of record NZ_CP016286.1, on the reverse strand, counting down.
ACCGTGCCCTTGCCAAGGTCGTTGCCCTCGACGAAGCCGGAATATTCGAGCGAATCGATGTTCGCCTCGCGCAACAGCCGGCCGGCCTCCTTGACCTCCTCCTGGCCTTTCATCTCCTCGACGCCGACGTTCAGAAGACCGACCGTCGGACGTTCGACCTCGAAAAGAGCGCGCGCCATGGCGCCGCCCATCAGGGCAAAATCCATCAGCTGCTGCGCATCGGCGCCGATCGTCGCCCCAACATCGAGCACGATGCTCTCACCCTTCAGCGTCGGCCAGATCGCGGCAATCGCGGGACGCTCGATATTGGCCATAGTGCGCAGACAGAACTTTGCCATGGCCATCAGCGCGCCGGTATTGCCGGCCGAGACCGCGACGTCGGCGTCACCCGTCTTCACCGCCTCGATCGAACGCCACATGGTGGAGATGTAGCGGCCACGGCGCAACGCCTGGCTCGGCTTCTCATCCATAGCGACGGCAAGCTCGCAGTCGTGAAAGAGCGATTTTTCCCTGAGCTTCGGAAACTTGGCGAGAACCGGATCGCACTGTTCCTTGAGACCATAGAGAACGAAGGAAATATCCGGATGCCGATCCAACGCCTTGGCGGCGCCGGGGATGACAACCTGGGGACCAAAGTCGCCACCCATGAGGTCGAGAGATATTCTGATCACGCGTCCCTGATCCTTCTTTTCGCCGAGGGCGAAATTTCGGCCAAAATACCGGTTTTGGCGTCGCTTACAACTGAATTGTGTCAAATGCCAGAGGGGCTTCAGTCCTTTTTCCAGTCCTTGAGGGCCGCGAAAGCGGAGGGCTTTTTGTCGTCTTCGCCGCTGTCTTCGACATGGCCGGCGAATTCGATACCCGGCTTGCGCGGATAGGGATCAATCGCCAGAGCGGCGAATTCGGCAACCACCTGGCCGGCGTCGATCGTATCGCCGACAAAGTTCTCGGGCAGGTCGGGACCGTCGGGATCGAGCAGCATCTCGCCGGCGTCGTTGCCGGCCTGACGGGCAAGCTTGGAGCCCTCCGGCACGAAGATCTGCTCGAAGCTCTCGTCGATGGCAGATTCGACCGGCTCCAGCGTCACGACGCAGGACTGGACGATCTTCGCCTGCACGCGGCCCTTGATGCGCACGCCGTCGCGCTTCCAGCGGGCAATCTGCAGATCGGCGCCGAGATCGTCGACAGAGACGACGTTCCAGGTCCGGGCCAACGCCTTCAGTTCGCTGGCGTCGGCCTCGACATGGACCTCGACGGGGTTGGCCGAGATGTGGCCGACCTTGACTTGATAGGAGAAGGGAACATCGTCCCGATCATTCTGCATCGTTTCCTCCTTCAGATGACCGGTGGGCAGGCGACCGGCGGGAGCGTTGCCGAACCGGTGGCGATCACCTCTTCGGCTACGGCGGACAGATGCGATTCTGCGGTCATCATCCACCCGGCGAGGCCGGACATATCGGCAGGCGTCGCGGTTTCAGGGTAGATATTGCGCTGAAGGGCAAGAGTGAGGGCTTCGGCATCGCCTGTGTCCATCGCCTTCGAATAGGCTTCGAGCCGGCCGTAAAACATGCCAGCGAGCTTCTTCATGCGCTTCGGCACGCTGTTGTCGCCGATGCCGAGTTCGCGGATCGAATAGTCGATATCCTGGAAGAAAGCGTCGACGATCTCCTGGGCGATCTCCTGGCCGCTGGTGGCGGAAGCACGGGTGCGGCGAAAAAACAGAATCATGACTATCGACAGCATCTCGAAACGGCCCATGACCGTATCCGGCACATTGAGCCGCTCGTAGAGTTCCGGCATGCGCGCGGCCGCCGCCAACGCCGCATATTGCCTGTCGACGATCGCCTGATTGTTGTTTTTCTTGCGGAAGAGCCCGAGGATCATTGTTTTTTCCGGAAATGCCTCATTCTTCATGCCGGCTGGCGTCTGGCCTTGTTGCATGATTTCGAAAGCTGGTTTACCGAAGCAGGCGCGAATTGCAATGCCGATCATGGCCAGTTTCAGGACGACGCCTTCGACGCGTCAGCGAAGCGAATTCGGGAGATTCGACCCGGAATGGCCACAATGGTTTTGCAGGAGGTAAAGCGTGCAAGGCCCAGAATGGCTGCTATCGACACTCACAGGGAGTAGATGTCGTTGAAGAAACGGTATTTCAAGTCTGACATGAAATTCTTCAGCAATGCGGCCATTGCCCTCATAATTGCCTCCACTACCGCTCTCTCCGGTTGCCAGACCAGCACCGTTCTCAACGGCGGCTACGTCGCCGACCAGCAGTCGCTGAACCTGGTTCCGGAAGGCTCCAGCCGCGAGCAAGTGCTGCTTTCGCTCGGCACCCCGTCGACGACGGCGACCTTCGACGGCGAAGTCTTCTACTACATCTCGCAGCGGCGCACGCGTGCGGTCGCCTTCCAGAAACTGAAGGTCGTCGATCAGAGCGTTCTGGCGATCTATTTCGACAAGGACGGCGTCGTCAGCCGCCGCGCCAACTATGCGCTGCAGGACGGCAAGGTGTTCGACACGATCGGGCGCGTCACGCCGACCGGCGGCAAGGAACTCACCTTCCTGCAACAGATGCTTTCCGGCGGCAGCGCCGCGAGTGCTGCCCGCAGCCTGTTCGGCGGTGGTGCTGGCGGCACGCCGCAGAACCCAAGCAGCCTGCGCTGATCGGATACGCCTTATACGAAAACCCCGCCGGATCACTCCGGCGGGGTTTTTAGTGGTCGCTGTTCGTTGCCGCGCCGAGCCGGGCGGCATGCCTCATCCGGCGAGAACGGCGAGCAGCAGCAGCGCGACAATGTTGGTGATCTTGATCGCCGGGTTGACCGCGGGGCCGGCGGTATCCTTGTAGGGGTCGCCGACCGTATCGCCGGTGACGGAAGCCTTGTGCGCATCCGAACCCTTCATGTGACGCACGCCGTCCTTGTCGACGAAACCGTCTTCGAAGCTCTTCTTGGCATTGTCCCAGGCGCCACCGCCCGATGTCATCGAGATGGCGACGAAGAGGCCGTTGATGATGACGCCGAGCAGCGATGCGCCGAGGGCGGCAAAGGCGGAGGCCTTGGAGCCGGAGATGAGAAGCACGCCGAAATAGACGACGATCGGCGCCAGCACCGGCAGCAGCGACGGCACGATCATCTCACGGATGGCGGCCTTGGTCAGAATGTCGACCGCCCTGCCGTAATCCGGCTTTTCCGTGCCCTGCATGATGCCGGGCTTTTCCTTGAACTGACGGCGGACTTCCTCGACGATCGCGCCGGCCGCACGGCCGACGGCAGTCATGGCAATGCCGCCGAAGAGGTAGGGAATAAGACCTCCGAAGATCAATCCCGCCACCACGTAAGGGTTGGAAAGATCGAAGGAAATTTCGCCGATGCCGGCAAAATATGGGAACTTGTCGCCATTCGCCGCAAAATATTTGAGGTCGTAGGAGTAGGCTGCGAAAAGAACCAGGGCGCCGAGACCGGCAGAACCGATGGCGTAGCCCTTGGTGACAGCTTTGGTCGTATTGCCGACGGCATCGAGCGCATCGGTGGATTTGCGCACCTCCGGCGGCAGATGCGCCATTTCGGCGATACCGCCGGCATTGTCCGTCACCGGTCCGAACGCGTCGAGCGCGACAATCATTCCGGCGATGCCGAGCATGGCCGTGACCGCAATGCCGGTGCCGAACAGGCCGCCGAGCTGGTAAGTGGCGAGAATGCCGCCAACGATGACGATCGCCGGCAGTGCCGTCGATTCCAGTGAAACGGCCAGGCCCTGGATGACGTTGGTGCCGTGACCGGTGACCGAGGCCTGGGCAATCGAGACGACCGGGCGCTTGCCCGTGCCTGTATAATATTCAGTGATCACGACGATCAGCGCGGTGACGACGAGGCCGATGATGCCGCAGAAGAAGAGGTTCGCGCCTGATATGTCGGCGCCTGCGACGGAGCCGATCGATCCCCAGCCGATGGTGAGCGAGGTGGCAGCGCCAAGACCGACGATCGACAGCAGGCCGGTGACGATGAGGCCCTTGTAGAGAGCACCCATGATCGAGCCGTTCGAGCCGAGCTTGACAAAGAAGGTGCCGATGATCGAGGTGATGATGCAGGCGCCGCAGATCGCCAGCGGATAGACCATCGCCGACTGGAGGATCGGCGCGCCGGCAAAGAAGATCGCGGCGAGAACCATGGTGGCGACGACCGAGACCGCATAGGTCTCGAAAAGGTCGGCAGCCATGCCGGCGCAGTCGCCGACATTGTCGCCGACGTTATCGGCGATCGTTGCCGGGTTGCGCGGATCGTCTTCGGGAATGCCGGCTTCCACCTTGCCGACGAGATCTCCGCCGACATCGGCGCCCTTGGTGAAGATGCCGCCGCCGAGACGGGCGAAGATCGAGATCAGCGACGCGCCGAAGCCGAGCGCCACCAGCGCATCGATGACTTCGCGCGAGCCGCTCTCATGGCCGAGCCCGATGGTCAAGACCGTATAGTAGATGGAAACTCCAAGCAGCGCCAAGCCAGCCACCAGCATGCCGGTGATCGCACCCGACTTGAAGGCGATGTCGAGGCCGGCGGAAAGGCTCACGGAAGCTGCCTGAGCGGTGCGCACATTGGCGCGGACGGAGACGTGCATGCCGATGAAACCGGCAGCACCGGAAAGCACGGCGCCAATCAGGAAGCCGATCGCGGCCTCGCCGGAAAGAAGCAGCCAGGCTAAAATGAAAACAACAACCCCGACAATGGCAATGGTTCTGTACTGGCGCGTCAGATAGGCTTGCGCACCTTCGCGGATATAGCCCGCGATCTCCTGCATGCGGCTGTTGCCCTGATCGGCGGCAAGCACCGACCGGGTTGCCCAGGCGGCATAAACCACCGAGAGCAGACCGCATGCGATTACGCATAAAAGAATCGTCATTTCGCTCTTTCCTCCCATAGGCCGGAGCTCACTCCTTCTCCGGCAGATACGCCGCCGAATCGCCTTCCTCTCCACAGAAATGCCACAGCTAAGCGGTGCGGAGATTGCTTGGTCGATCACGTGGCGTCAAGACCGCAGCGGGCGAAAACCATTGCAGTACGAAGAAAGACGTAGGGGGATTATTTGGCGGCTAAAGACTTATTTCTTCGCCTCGCCGCGAACCTGCTTTGCGATGCGGTCGAGCACGGCGTTAACGAGCTTCGGCTCGTCGTCGTCGAAGAAGGCCTGGGCGATCTCGACATATTCGGTGACGATGACCGCCACCGGAACGTCCTTGCGGTCGGTGATCTCGAAAACGCCAGCGCGTAGGATGGCCCGCACGGTGCTGTCGAGGCGCGACAAGGCCCAATCATCCTGCAGGGCTGCGGCAATCAACGGATCGAGACGGACCTGATCGCGCACGACGCCCGAGACGATGGAACGGAACCAGGCGGCATCGGCTTTCAGATAGGTCGCGCCATCGATTTCCTGACCAAGACGGTGCGCCTCGTATTCAGCCACGATTTCCAGAACGCCCGTGCCGCCGACATCCATCTGATACAGTGCCTGAACGGCAGCAAGACGGGCAGCGCCCCGCTGGTTCGCAGTCTTGACCGGCCGTTCCGTCTTGTCGTCGTTCATTCGTTATGCACCCAGTTTCTGCTTCAGCTCGATCATGGTCAGAGCTGCACGAGCGGCAAATCCGCCCTTGTCCTTTTCCGAGCGGCGCACGCGCGCCCAGGCCTGTTCGTCGTTTTCGACGGTCAGGATGCCATTGCCGATGGCAAGGGACTCGCTGACCGCAAGATCCATCAAAGCGCGCGAGGATTCGTTCGACACGATATCGAAGTGATAGGTCTCGCCGCGAATGACCATGCCAAGGGCGACATAGCCGTCATAATGCGTTCCGCCATTGTCGTCTCCATCGAGCGACATGGCAATCGCCGCCGGAATTTCCAGTGCGCCGGGAACGGTGACGACCTCGAAGGTGGCGCCGGCCTCCGTCAATGCGAAGGTCGCGCCTTCGAGCAGGGCGTCGGCCATGTCGTCGTAGAAGCGGGCCTCAACGATCAAAATATGGGGAGCGGTCTCTCTCGACATGGTTCACCTTCGGTTGGCGGGACATTTACCCACTCGGCAGCCCGCGGTCAAAACATGCCTTCGTCCGAATGGCAAGCAATTTCGCCGGATGCCGCAATGGGAAAGAAGAAATATCTGCAAGGGGATAGCTGCGTCCTGTATGCATAGCTGGGCAGGCCTCTGAAAACAGCTTTCCCGGTCGCCTTGAAAGCGGCAATTCGAAGGCAGTTTTCATGAACAATTCTTAATGTATTTTCAGTGACTTAACCCATTGAATCGCGAATGCGAGAACGCCAATTCCACGTCGTGACGCAGACGATCCCCTGCAACGACAGCCGACCGTCTAAGCAGATGAAAGGATACAAATCATGCACCGCGTTCTCACCATCACCCTCGCTGCCGCCCTCTCCTCCATCGCCTTTGCAGGCGTCAGCCGGGCCGAAAGCCTTGGGATGAACACTGACCAGGGCATCGAGCAGACACTCCGGACCTTCCACGGCAATGATTTCAATGTCGAGCAGGTCTACAACTGGCGCCATCGCGACGACGAGACGACCGGTCCGCGCTCGGCACCGGAACGTTCCGGCCAGGCCGTTCGCGGCATCCAGGCCTCGATCGACGCCAACAGGTCGCTTGCCCACCGGCTTAACACCGAAGGCGTCGACGTCCGCAACATCGTCAACGCCGAGCAGGCAGCCGACGGAAGCTTGACCTTCTACGTCCGCTGACGCTCTCCAGCGCATACCCCCGAAAATCGGAACGATCTTCGGGGGTATGCGTGGGTTGAAGTGATCAAGCGTCTCGACGCGTCCTATTCAACGCGCGGTGCTCAAAGCATGGGCGGCGGTCTCCTCTCCGCCCATGCTGGGGATATCAGAGATAAGCATTGAATTTTCCTGGGATGACGGCTTCTCTTCTGGAAACAGGAGGACGTCATGGCAACGGAACAGAAGGCGGGGATCAATACCGCCGATCTCAAGCTCGATCACTGGAAACAGGGCGAGCTCTATGAAAGCACCGACACCTCTTTCGGCGCGCTACTTGGCCTGACCGGCCTCGGCGTCAGCTACAACGAGGTACCGCCCGGCAAATCCGGCTGCCCCTTTCACAACCATCACGTCGAAGACGAGCTTTTCTATGTGATCGCCGGTACCGGCGAATACCGCTTTGGCGATGCGCGCCATGCGATCAAGGCGGGCGACGTGCTCGGCGCGCCGGCCGGCGGACCGGAAACTGCGCACCAGATCATCAACACCGGCACGGCCACACTCGTCTATCTCGGCATTTCGACCATGGCGAAGACGGAGATCGTCGAATATCCCGATTCCGGAAAGTTCCTTGCGAAGACGAATAGAGACGGTACCGAAGCCAGGCGCTTCCGCCACATTGGACGGCCGGAAGGCGATCTCGACTATTGGGACGGCGAGCCTGGCGCCTGAGAGTGCGATTTCCATAAGGACCTGATGTGACCGACATTCCGACCCTCGAAACGGCGCGGCTGACGCTTCGCCCTCACCGCCTCGACGATTTCGACGCGCATGCAGCGCTATGGGCGGACGAGGATGTCGTGCGCTTCATCACCGGCGTGCCGTCAACGCGCGAGCAAAGCTGGAGCCGCATGCTGCGTGTCGCCGGCATGTGGCATCATATGAGCTTCGGCTTTCTGGCGATCGTGGAAAAGGAGAGCGGCCGGTTCATCGGTGAAGCGGGCTTCCTGGAAGCCCGCCGCGAAATGGAACCCTCGATCGAGGGGACGATGGAGGTCGGCTGGGCGCTGATGCCTTCGGCGCACGGCCGCGGTTATGCCACCGAAGCGTTGACAGCGCTGATCGGCTGGGCGGAAACGCATTTCCCAGGAAAACCGATGAGCTGCATCATCAGTCCCGAGAACCAGGCCTCGCTGCGGGTCGCAGCCAAGCTCGGCTTCCGCGAGACGGCGCGCACGCAGTACAACGGCGAGATCATTCAGTTTTCGCGTTAGGGATTCCACCAAGCGGGCAACATAGCGCGCGCCATTGCGCGCTTGCTGACATTTGCCGATATCGCCAACAGCAACAGCAAGTTTAAGCAAAAGGATATCGACGACCTCACCTTTAGGCACCCGACTTCATCCCCGGATGGGTCCGGACTTCGCACCTGCTACGCGCAAGGAACGCGCTTTAGAGTCGCTGACAAGAGGCAGAAACGCTTGGAATCCTGACGTCCGCCACCTTGACACAACTAAGCATTGACGGGCGAGCCGCGTGGTAATTGCAGCCGGCAGAAACTCCCATCCATAAGAGGCTGATCACAAATATGACCATTTTCATTGTTTGCCACAAGGATTTGCCGAGCTACCCTCCTCCCGAGGGCGCGAAAATCATATGGCTCAATTCCAGACCTCCTTTGGAAAACAAGGGAATGGATGTCATTGCCGGCTATGATTTTTTCAGCGAGCCGGAGGAGATTCACGCGAAATTGTCAGGATCGCTGGGAACGCTAGTCATCGCAAAAGTCGTTTCGGAAGAAACTGTAAAACCTCGCAACATTACCATCTGGCAGTATCGTAAATTTTTAACAAGACTAAAAATCGGAACGCCGAATCCCGAATATCCCGGCATGAATATAGCAACTTCAGAAGAAGTAGAAATCACAAGACCAGAGAATCCGGCGCTTTTTTCAGAGAGTTTCTTTCTGCCTCGTCCATTGAATCTCCATAACATATCGTATCACTATGGAGGCTGCCACAATATTGTTGACTTTTTCAGATATACAGCGTTTTCAGTCGAAGCAAATACTTTAACGCAAGCCGAAGCTTTGCATTTTTTTAATTCCGGCACTCTCGTCCCTGGAGGCATTGAGCTCGGCACATATCCGACAGACTGGTGGCTGGATACTTTTGTGCGCCTTGTGGCGCCGTCTCTTGAATTTGCGAAACGATATCAACCGTTTCAAGCCGAAGATCCCGTGCAGAAACGTGCGATCTCATTTTGCCAGGAGCGTCTGGGAAGCTATCTTCTAATCAAGCGGTTGGCCGAGCTCTATGGCAACAACCTGCCTGGGTTCTTGTTCGGAGATATGGCTACCGTATCGAACGATGGTGTCTATAGAACCGGCGTATAAACCGAGGCAATCCCAAACGTAGTATCGCAAGTCTTTGCGATACTGGCAGCAGAAGCGGCTGAGCGAGCAAAGCTGGCTACTGCATAATTCCTTAAATCGGAATCGATTTAAGGAATTATGCAGCGATTCAAAGTGCTACAGCGTCCTTTGCGCGTCTGAAAAGACGCGCGGCGCTGTAGAGAAAACTGACCCCGGATAGGTCGAGCTCCTGCAATCCCTCCAGGCTGACCAGCGAAAGTCCTGCGAACAGTGTGGCGCAAGCTTCACATCCAATAGTCGATACCCAAACCAGCCCGAATGCCGTTTCGTGAATCGCGGAGACGGCGACCATGCACTGAGGATGATGCCTTGACGATCAATCAGCCCGTTTCCGCTCTGCCCGCCGGTCTTCCTGATCTGGCGCTTCTCACGGAGAAAGCTGCCGGCACGGGGTCCGTCATTATCTACCAGCCTTATCTCGGCCCTTCGCAGCGCAGCCAGCTCGACGCAGCTGCCGTACCGCTCGACATCTCATTCAACACGCAGGCTGCGACCCGCGAATACGAGCTCTTCCGTATCCTGCATGCGCATCACGAGGCGATCGGCCTCGGCGAGGACGTGTTCTGGGGACTGCTGTCCAGCAAATTCGAGGTGAAGTCGGTGACGAGCTTCCCATCCTTCGTTACCGAGGCGGAAAAGGCCAGGGCGGAAAGTGCGGACGCCTATCTCTACAATCCGCTGATCGGCCACGCCGCGATCTACAGCAACGTCTGGGAGCATTCGCTGCTTGGCGGTCGTCCAGGCATGGAGCCGATCTTCCTGCATATCCAGCAGCTCGGCTATCCGATCGCGCCGCCGCAAGACAAAACCGCCTTCATGTTCTGCAATTATTTCTGCGGCAACAGGAAGTTCTGGTCCGGATATTTCGCCTTTTGCGAAGGCATTCTGGAATCGCTGGAAAATGAAGCGCGCCGCGGCACGCCAGCGGGCATTGCCTATGCCGGTTCGGCGCAGTATTCACGCGACGCCAACGCGACGATGCGCCCCTTCGTGATCGAGCGTCTGCTCGGGCTCTATGTTCAGCAGGCTGCCGCCTCCGGATTGAAGATCGCCGCCTTCGTGCCGGCGCCTGCCGATTTCGAGTGGAAGTTCGGTGTCCGCCTCGGCCGGATGCTGCATGGTCTCTTCACCGCCAAGGAAGCTTTTCTTCAGAGCCCCGACGAGGCCCACTTGGCCTCCTGGCAGGAGGGCCGCCAACCACTGATCAAGCAGCCGCACCTTATCTGGTTCGCCGATGATACGCCGGCCTGGATGCCGCGCGGCCAGTTCACGGGTGGCCGCGAACTGATGCGTGCCTATGCTCCGCAGGCTTCCGGCGCCTCCCCGGCGCCGCGGCAGGCTGTGCGTACCGAGACACCCGCCGCCCAGAAGATCGAGCAGCCGCTTCGCAACGCATTGCAGCCCTTTGCCGGCGGATGGCAGGCCCACAAGGATCGCCATTGCATCTGGATCGTGACGCCCGACAACTACAATCACAGCCACGCCTTCGACGAAGTCGCGCTTGGCCTACAGGGCGCCTTCGAGGAACTCGGCGGCTCGGCACCGATCACCCGGGACATGAACGCATTCGCCGGCCGTGCGCCGATCATCTATGGCGGCAATCTTCTCCCCGCCGAAATCGTCAGCCATCTGCCGAAGGACAGTGTCATCATCAATCTCGAGCAGGTGTCCGAAGAAAGCATCTGGATCAATTCGCGCTATATGTCGATCCTGAGGGCGATGCCGGTGCTCGACTACAGCCCGCGCAACCGGGAAAATCTCGCCGCCAAGGGTATCGATCACGCCGGCGTGCTCGAAATCGGCTATAGCCGCTGCCTGAGCCAGATCCAGCATGCCGTCGTCAAGGATATAGACGTGCTCTTCTATGGCTCGATGAACGAGCGCCGCCATCACATCCTGAAGACGCTTGAAGAGGGCGGGCTCAAGGTCGTGCATCTCTTCAACATCTATGGTGCGGAACGCGACGCGGCGATTGCCCGCGCCAAGATCGTGATCAACATCCATCATTATGCGAGCGGCGTCTTCGAGATCGTCCGCATTTCCTATCTGCTCGCCAATCGCGTTTGCGTGCTGACGGAAGGCGACATCCGTGATCCAGACCTTCAGCCCTTCATCGGCGGCTTGGCAATTGAGCCCTATGACGACATGATCGAGCGCTGCTACAAGCTGATCGCAGATGCCGGCGAGCGCGATACCATTGCCGCGACGGGCCTTGCGGCCATGCAGAGCCGCTCGCAGGCGGACATGCTGATGAGCGTCATGAGGGCGGGCGCTTGATGAAGGCCGCAGAAAAGGTACGTCATGCGGATTGAGACCACGGCCATCGAGGGCATCGTTGCGATCACGCCGCCACGCTTCGGCGATCACCGTGGCTACTTCTCCGAGGTATACAAGGATGCCTGGTTCCGGGAAAATGTGGCCGACGTCACGTTCATCCAGGACAATGAATCGCTTTCGGCGCAGGCCGGCACCGTCCGGGGGCTGCATTTCCAGATACCGCCTTTCGCACAGGGCAAGCTGGTGCGCTGTCTTGCCGGCCGGATCATGGATATCGTCGTCGATATCCGCGAGGGATCGCCGAGCTTCGGCAAATGGCTCTCTCAGGAGCTCTCGCCGGAAAACGGCATGCAGCTCTGGGTGCCGGCCGGTTTCGCACACGGATTCGCAACGCTCGAGCCGAACAGCGTCATCAGCTACAAGGTAACTGCACCCTACAGCCCGCAGCATGATCGGGGTATCGCGTGGAACGATCCGGCGATCGGCATCCGCTGGCCCTTCGATGAGAGAGACATGGTTTTGTCCGAAAAAGACAAGACGCTGCCGCGGCTCGCCGATCTGCCGGGCCATTTTTCCTGCTCAGCACAGTAACCCAGGGATTGATCGAAGATGCGCATACTGGTCACGGGCGGAGCGGGCTTCATCGGATCGGCATTGGTGCGCCATCTCGTCAGCGAGATCGGCGCCGAGGTGTTGAATGTCGACGCACTGACCTATGCCGGCAATCTGGCATCGCTGAAATCCGTCGAATCGGCGCCGAACTATCAATTCCTGCAAGCCGACATCTGCGACCGCGCCAGGATGCAGGAAGCATTCGCGTCCTTCCGCCCTGATATCGTCATGCATCTCGCAGCAGAGAGCCATGTCGACCGCTCGATCTCGGGCGCGGACGATTTCATTCAGACCAACATCGTCGGCACATTCAGCCTGCTGGATGCCGCACGGCACTATTGGGATGAGCTTGACGCTCGCCGCAAGAGTGCCTTCCGCTTTCTGCATGTCTCGACGGACGAGGTCTACGGCTCGCTCGGCGACGAGGGCCTCTTCGAGGAGACGACGCCTTACGACCCGTCCTCGCCCTACTCTGCCTCCAAGGCCGCCAGCGACCATCTGGCGATCGCCTGGCACCGAACCTACGGCCTGCCCGTCGTCGTCTCCAATTGCTCCAACAACTACGGCCCGTTCCATTTCCCCGAAAAGCTCATTCCGCTAATGATCCTGAACGCACTGGAGGGCAAGCCTCTTCCGGTTTACGGCAATGGCGCGAATGTCCGCGACTGGCTCTATGTCGAAGACCACGCCCGCGCGCTCTTCACGATCGCATCCAGAGGGCGCCCCGGCGAAAAATACAATGTGGGCGGCCGCAATGAGCGCAGGAACATCGATGTCGTTCATCGCATCTGCGCTATTCTCGACGGCGTCTACAGTGACAAGGGAGCGCATGCACGTCTGATCACCAACGTCACGGACCGCCCCGGACACGACGCACGCTATGCGATCGACGCCTCCAAACTCGAAAGCGAACTCGGCTGGAAGGCGCAAGAGACCTTCGAAACCGGCATCGAGAAGACCGTGCACTGGTATTTGGAAAACGAATGGTGGTGGAGGCCGCTGCGCAAAAACGTCTACTCCGGCGAACGCCTCGGCGTTTTCAAGGGACGATAAGCGATGCGCATTGCCGTCACCGGCAAACAGGGCCAGGTCGTTCAGTCGCTGCTCAGACGCGGCGCCGAAATGGGCGTCGAAATCAGTGCGGTCGGGCGCCCGGAAATGGACCTCGCGGATCCTGCAAGCATCGCAGCCGCCTTCTCGGCTCTGCGGCCGGATGTGATCGTCTCCGCCGCCGCCTATACGGCGGTCGACAAGGCCGAGAGCGAACCCGAGCTTGCTTTTTCCGTCAACGCAGCAGGCGCCGGGGCGGTTGCCGAGGCTTCGGCGCGGATCGGGGCCCCGGTCATCCACATTTCGACCGACTACGTCTTCAGCGGCGACAAGGCCTCCGCGTATTCCGAAGAGGATGCGACGGCGCCGAACTCCGTCTATGGGCGTTCGAAGCTCGCGGGCGAGAAGGCCGTCGCGGCGGTGAACCCGAACCATGTCATCTTGCGCACCGCCTGGGTCTATTCGCCCTTTGGCGCCAATTTCCTGAAAACGATGCTGCGGCTTTCCGAGACGCGCGATCATCTTCGCGTTGTCGCCGATCAGACAGGATGCCCGACCTCGGCACTCGACATCGCCGACGCGATTCTTGCGATCGCATCCCGTATCGTAACGGACCCTGAGCCATCGCTCCGCGGCACTTTTCACCTGACCGGCAGCGGCGAAGCAAGCTGGGCGGACTTCGCCGAAGAGATATTCACGGAGCTTTCTAAATCCGGCGGTAGAAACGTCGGCGTCGAGCGCATCCCGACGGCGGACTATCCGACACCGGCGAAGCGTCCCGCCAATTCACGTCTCAACGGTGACAAGCTCGCCAGAACATATGGAATCCGGCTCCCGGAGTGGAAGCAGTCCATGACGATTGTCATGCAGGACCTTTTGAATAAGGGTCTTTAAGGAGATGGGCATGAAGGGGATTATTCTCGCCGGCGGCACGGGCACGCGTCTGCATCCGATCACGCAGGCCGTCTCGAAACAGTTGATGCCGGTCTACGACAAGCCGATGATCTACTATCCGCTGACGACGCTCATGCTCGCAGGCATCAGGGAGTTGCTGATCATCACCACGCCTCACGACGTCGAAGCCTTCAAGCGCCTTCTCGGCGACGGCTCGCAATGGGGAATTTCACTGACCTATGCCGTACAGCCGAGCCCGGACGGCCTCGCCCAGGCCTTCATCATCGGCGCCGACTTCCTGCACGGCGACAGCTCGGCGCTCGTTCTCGGCGACAACATTTTCTACGGGCACGGACTGCCGGAAATCATGAAATCCGGCACGAGTCGGCGGGAAGGTGCCACGGTGTTCGCCTATCACGTCACCGATCCGGAACGCTATGGCGTTGTCGGCTTTGACGAAAAGATGAATGCGCTGTCGATCGAGGAGAAACCGAAGGAGCCAAAATCGAACTGGGCGGTGACCGGCCTCTATTTCTACGACCAGCAGGTGGTCGATATCGCCGCCAACCTGAAGCCGTCACCGCGCGGTGAATTGGAAATTACCGATGTCAACCGCACCTATCTTGAGCGCGGCCAGCTTTTCGTGGAGTTGATGGGCCGGGGCTATGCCTGGCTCGACACCGGCACGCCGGACAGCCTGCACGATGCCGCGGGTTTTGTCAGCACCCTGGAGAAACGCCAGGGCTTCAAGATCGCCTGCCCCGAGGAAGTCGCCTGGCGCATGGGTTACATCTCGCAGAACGACCTCGCCAAGCTCGCGGAGAAGCTCGGCAAGAGCGCCTACGGCCAGTATCTGACGAAGCTGTCCCCGAATTGGTGAGCTATCGGGCCGGCGCCGCGTCGCAGACCGTGCAGTTGGATGCGTCGACGAGCGCCTGACGTTGTTCAGCGCCCTGCATGCCAGTCGTGGTGTGACACTGGAAACCGTTACAGGTTTTTGATTCAGGTGCTCGGGAATTCCGCCAGCCGGGCGGCGTAACGCGCCATGGTGTCGACTTCGAAATTGACGAAATCGCCGGCCTTGCGATCGCCCCAGGTGGTGACCTCGAGCGTGTGGCGGATGAGCAGCACGTCGAAATCCGTGCCGTCGACCGCATTGACCGTCAGCGAGGTGCCGTCGAGTGCGATCGAACCCTTGGGGGCGACGAATTTCGCCAGATGTTCCGGCGCGCGCAGGCGGTAGCGTGTGGCGTCGCCCTCTGCCGTCACCGAGAGGATTTCCGCCTTGCCGTCGACATGGCCGGAAACGATGTGGCCGCCGAGTTCATCACCGATCTTCAGCGACCGTTCGAGATTGATGCGGCTGCCCTCCTGCCAGGCGCCGATCGTCGTCAGCCGCAGCGCCTCTTCCCAGGCCTCGACCTCGAACCAGCGACCGTTGCTGCCTTCCTGCGGCAGGCCGGTGACGGTGAGGCAGATGCCGGAGTGAGAGATGGATGCGCCCATATCGATGGTCGCCGGGTCGTAACTCGTCGCAACGCGGAGCTTGATGCCCTCCTTCAGCGGCGAAACGGATTCGATCGTACCGATATCGGTGACTATTCCGGTGAACATCAAAGCCCTCTTTCGTATTCGTCCAGGCGATCTTCGCCGAACATCAGCGTGCCCGTATGGGCAAAACCCGATGGTATGTCGGTTGCATCAAGCGGGGATTCAATACCGCGCTCGCCGATGACGACAGGCGCCTGATAAAGCTGGATGCGGTCGACGAGGCCAGCCTCGAGGAAAAGCCGCGCCGTCTTTGCGCCACCCTCGACCAGGAGCGAGGAAATACCGCGCGTCGCGAGTGCCGGCAACAGGACTTCCGGATGATAGGGATTGCAGTAGAGCACCTCGACGCCGGCGGCTTCGAGGGCTGCGCGGCGGGAGTCCATGTCTGTGGGTGAGGCACCCCCCTCTGCCCTGCCGGGCATCTCCCCCACAAGGGGGGAGATCGGATCGGGGTTAGCCCCTTGCCCTACGTCTTGCCTCAAGGCGAAATCATCACCATCGGAAACTGGGGAATTCGGATCGCGCCTCTTGCCGATCTCCCCCCCTGTGGGGGAGATGCCCGGCAGGGCAGAGGGGGGTAACCCCTCCGCATCAGCCGACAACGGCCATACTTCCTCGCTCGCCACCACGATGACCGGCACTTCCCGCGCCGTCTCGACGAGCTTGCTGGTCAGCGGCAATGCGAGAGACGGATCGAGCACGATGCGGATCGGCAATTGCGGTTCAAGACCTGGCGTCCGTACCGTCAGCAGCGGATCATCCGTAATCGCGGTGCCGATGCCGACCAGGATCGCATCGGTTTCGGCGCGCAGCGCCTGCACCTGGGCGCGGGCCTCCGGGCCGGTTATCGCCACCTGCCCTGCCCCCTCGCGACCGATCATGCCATCGGCGGAAACGGCAAGCTTGAGAGTCACATAGGGGCGGTTCTTCGTCTGGCGGGTGAGATAGGCGGCAAGCGAGTGCCGGCCCTCGGCCTCCAGCGCGCCGGCATCCACTTCTATGCCGGATTCGCGCAGCATGGCGATGCCGCGGCCGGAGACACGCGGATCGGGATCGGTGACGCTGATGACGACGCGGGCGACGCCACAGGCGATCAGCGCCTCGGAACAGGGCGGCGTCCTGCCGTGATGCGAGCAGGGTTCGAGCGTCACATAGGCGGTTGCGCCGCGGGCGAGCGCGCCGGCTTCAGCGAGCGCCTGCGTCTCGGCATGCGGGCGGCCACTGAGCGCCGTCACCGCACGGCCGACGATGACGCCATCCCTGACGATCAGGCAGCCGACGGAGGGGTTGGTGGCGGTGCGGCCGAGATGCCAGCGCGACAGGCGGATCGCAGCCGCCATGAAACGTTCGTCATGCGGCGTGATGCTCATGGCTCACCTGTCCAGCGGGTCGCGGCCAATCTTGGCGTTGATTTCGGAAATGACCTTCTCGAAATCCTCGGCAAGCGAGAAATCCCGATAGACCGAGGCGTAGCGCACGAAGCCGACATCATCGAGGCTCTTCATGGCTTCCAGCACCTGCAGGCCGATCTGTTCGGAGGAGATTTCGGTCTCGCCGGAGCTTTCAAGACGCCGGACGATGCCGGAGACGGCGCGTTCGATGCGGTCCCGCTCGACCGGGCGTTTGCGCAGGGCCACTTCGAAGGAGCGCACCAGCTTGTCGCGGTCGAAGGGCACCTTGCGGCCGGTCTTCTTGATGACCATCAGCTCGCGCAGCTGCACACGCTCGAACGTGGTGAAGCGGCCGCCGCAATCCGGGCAGATGCGCCGCCGGCGGATGGACGTGTTGTCCTCCGCCGGGCGCGAATCCTTGACCTGAGTATCTTCCGAACCGCAATAGGGGCAGCGCATCCCTACTCCTTATCCCATGTAGCCGTACATGGGGAAGCGGTCGGTGAGGCTGACCACCTTGCCGCGTACGGCGGCTTCGACGGCGGCGTTGCCTTCATCGGAATTGGCGACCTTCAGGCCGTCGAGAACTTCGACGATCAGATTGCCGATCTCGCGGAATTCCGCTTCCTTGAAGCCGCGGGTCGTGCCGGCAGGAGCGCCGAGGCGCACACCCGAGGTGACGAAGGGCTTTTCCGGATCGAAGGGAATGCCGTTCTTGTTGCAGGTGACATAGGCGCGGCCAAGCGCTGCCTCGGCGCGCTTACCGGTGGCATTCTTCTTGCGCAGGTCGACCAGCATCAGGTGGTTGTCGGTACCGCCGGAGACGACGTCGAGGCCGCCCGATATCAGCGTTTCGGCAAGCGCCTTGGCGTTCTTGACCACCTGGGCGGCATAATCCTTGAATTCCGGCTGCAGCGCCTCGCCGAAGGCCACAGCCTTGGCGGCGATGATGTGCATCAGCGGGCCGCCCTGCAGACCGGGGAAGACAGCCGAATTGAACTTCTTCGCCAGATCCTCGTCATTGGTGAGGATGACGCCGCCGCGCGGGCCGCGCAACGACTTGTGGGTCGTCGTCGTCGCGACATGGCAATGCGGGAATGGCGACGGATGAACGCCACCGGCGACAAGGCCGGCGATGTGGGCCATGTCGACCATCAGATAGGCGCCGACGCTGTCGGCGATCTCGCGGAAGCGCTTCCAGTCCCAGATACGGGAATAGGCAGTGCCGCCGGCGATGATGAGCTTCGGCTTGGTTTCCTCGGCCTTGCGGGCGACTTCATCCATGTCGAGCAGGTTGTCGCCTTCGCGCACGCCGTAGGAGACGACGTTGAACCACTTGCCGGACATGTTGACCGGCGAACCATGCGTGAGGTGGCCGCCCGAGTTCAGGTCGAGCCCCATGAAGGTATCGCCGGGCTGCAGCAGCGCCAGGAACACGGCCTGGTTCATCTGCGAACCGGAATTCGGCTGGACGTTGGCGAAATTGACGCCGAACAGCTTCTTGGCGCGCTCGATCGCCAGTTCCTCGGCGATATCGACGAACTGGCAGCCGCCGTAATAACGCTTGCCGGGATAACCCTCGGCATATTTGTTGGTCATGATGGAGCCCTGGGCTTCCAGCACGGCGCGGGAGACGATGTTCTCAGAAGCGATCAGTTCGATCTCGTGCCGTTGGCGACCGAGTTCCTTTCCGATCGCGCCGAAAATGTCCGGATCGACGTCCGCGAGCGAGCGATTGAAGAAGGATTCGGTGGAAGCATTGGTCATGGGCGGGCTCCTCAACTGGAATGCGCTGAGGTATTAGCCTTCCGCCGTGGCAAGGGCAATACGAAGAACGACATTTGCTGAGCAAAGCGCGCGCTCACGCTCTTTTGCGGTCGCTCCGTGCCGATCTTTGACGGCCATCTCAAGAACCGCTTCCCACATAAAAAAACCGCGCCGGAAAAAGCGCGGTTTTCAAATTGCGATGCAGAGGTCGCCGCTTACTGGACCGGCTGTTCCATGCCAGCTGTGGTGTCGAGCGCCAGCTCGGCATTGCCGTCCATCTGATAGATGTCGTCGCGGAACTGGACGATGCCGTCGGGCATGCCCCAAGCAGAGATATAGACGAAATAGACCGGAACTTCCGCGGCGAGTTTGATCGGTGTGTTGACGCCGGTTGCGATCACTTGCTCCATCTGCTGGCGGTTCCAGCCGGGCGTTTCGCGCAGCAGCCAGTTCGTCAGGTCGCGCACGTTCTGAACGCGGACGCAGCCCGAAGATTCAAAGCGCATGAGCTTGTTGAACAGGCCCTGCTGCGGCGTGTCGTGCATATACTCGCCGTTCTTGTTGTAGAAGTTGATCTTCGTCGACGCCATGGCGTTGGTCTTGCCGGGGTCCTGACGGAACATCAGGTTCGGCGCTTCGCCGTTCCAGTCGATGGTCTCGGGGGCGACTTCATTGCCCTTGCCGTCGAGCAGACGAATGGCATTCTTTTCGAGATAGGTCGGATCCTTGCGCATCAGCGGCATGATGTCTTTCTCGACGATCGAGCGCGGTGCCGTCCAGTAAGGATTGAGGATGACCTCGTAAATCTTCGAATTGACGAGATGCGTCGGGCGGCTGAGACGGCCGACAACCGCGGTGTGACGCGTCGCGACACTGCCGTTTTCAACAGCCTCCACATAGGCGGCCGGGATGTTGACCATCAGGTGACGGCGGCCCAAATCTTCAGGGAAGGTCTGCAGACGGACGACATTGGTGTTCAGCTGCTGCAGGCGGACATCGGCGGGGATGTTCATCGCCTTCAGCGTGAATTCGCCGAGAACGCCATCGGCCGGCAGCCCGTGACGCGCCTGGAAGCGCTTGACGGCGCCATCGACATAGGAATCGAAGGCGTTGGACAGGCCGGCCTCGCGCGGCAGATCGCCGGTGATCGCAAGGCGCTGGCGCAGCGCCTGGACGGCGGGAGAGCTGACGCCGAGTTGCAGACGCTGGTCACCGGGATTGACCTCAGGCCAGCCACCGGCTGCTGCGATCTGCTGATACTGCATGATCGCCTGCTGGGCGCTCGCGACCGATTGGGGCCCGAGGATCGGCGTGTTGGAAACCATGGCGGTCGCCGTGCGCGACGCCGCCTTGGCGTCGAACTGGTCGTCCCAGTTGCCGCGGCGCGGCGCATTGATCAGCGTATCGAGCGCCGATTGCGCGAATGCCGGCGCGGCAAGCGCGCTGGCGCCAACCGTTGCCGCGGACGCAAGGAAGGCGCGGCGCGAGAGAGCTTCAATTCCGTTTTTCTTCGACATAGTCCCAACCACTGAATGCCGCTATAAAGAGAATCTGCGGCCTTTTGCGATATCACTGCGCTTTAACGCAGATCCCAGTCCATTCGTTGTCCCGGCGCACCGAAAAATTCCGCTTGCCCCATCACAAGATTGCGATGCGGCAGCCTGAACACTCCTGATCGGTCCATTGAAAGCGCCGGTTGTTAAGCTTCCGCTGCCACACCAATATGGCCAATTCGTGTTGCCAGGCCGGAAGACGGACTTGCCGACTGCCGGAAACAGGACGCAACGAACCATATGACGGGGTAAAGCGTGCCGGTTAATAACGGCTAAAAAACGGCTTGAAAACACGCGAGAACGCTTGGCCCGCCCTGCGTTGCAAAGATGCCACGCAAGAGCAAACGGCAAAACCGGACACGCAGGGACGCATCCGGTTTTGGTCAACCCTGGAAGGAGGTCAGGGGTCTCAGAGACGGTACAAAATCTGGTCGTTCCAGAAACGGTCCAGACGCTGGAGCAGCTTGTTCATCTGGGTGAACTCGTCTGTGCCGATGCCGCCGACCTTGTCGATCGAGGCGATGTGGCGTTCGTAGAGCTTGGCCACCGTTTCGGCGATGTCCTGGCCGGTTTCGGTTAGGCTGATGCGGACCGAGCGGCGGTCGATGCGCGAGCGCTGGTGGTTGATGAAACCGAGATCGACCAGCTTCTTGACGTTGTAGGAGACGTTGGAGCCGAGATAGTAGCCACGCGAGCGCAGCTCGCCGGCGGTCAGCTCGGAATTGCCGATGTTGAAAAGGAGCAGCGCCTGGATGGCATTGACGTCGCTGCGACCCTGACGGTCGAATTCGTCCTTGATGACGTCGAGAAGACGACGGTGCAGACGTTCAACGAGATGAAGGGATTCCATGTAAAGATCACGGATGTCGTGGTCCTGCTGGTCACGGAAGGTCGATACCGCCTGCGGCTTGATTTTCGTGTTCATATTGACTGCCTCACTGTTTGTTTGGCGGTGTGTTTTCTTCCCGCCTTGAGTGAGACCCTATCGAATACATATAAAATTCGACTTAAACCGCAGGCTTAACAGAGCCTTACCGGTAACTCCACGTTGTCTCAGGGTAAATCAACACTTACCTGACGGCGATGCCGGCGCTTTTCCAGCCAGAGCAGCAGGCGGAAAATCAAGTAGACCACCGCGACGATGACATGCAGCAGGATGATCAGCTGGTTGGGGCCGAAAATATCCGGCAGCAGGCCATACATGAGGATTTGTCCGCCGGCGGCCAGCACCCAGATGACCGGCCCCCAGGAGACGGTCAGCCAGAGGCCGAGGGAGGCAACGGGGAAGAGCACGGCGAGGCTGGTGCTCGCCACCTTCCACGGCAGGCTCAAAAGATCGAAGCGGCCGGCGCCCACCAGCGAATAGCCGACGAGCATCGCCCAATATTGCAGGCCGAACCAGAAGCAGGATAAGGCAACCAGCCTCAGGAAGAGAATGAAGAGGATATCCGCCAGTGTGCGTTTCGGTATCGTCGGGGATTCGGTTTCCATAGCGCAGACATCGGTTTGGGGTTGCATCTTCATAAAGAACGCCGCGTGTCTGACAAGACGCGCTGGAGAACGCTTTATCACTTTGAGTTTGCGCATACCCCCGAAAAATCGATTCCGATTATCGGCATCATGCGCCAGAGGTTCTTCCGCCGCGGCCAATCGTCCGGTTTGGATTTTCCAGGCGCCATGATAATGAGCGCTCCGATAAATGGAATGGGCCAGGGACAGATATCATGCAGGATAGGACTCATCTCGTCGACGACATCACCGGCCATCGCCGCATGCGGCGCAACCGCAAGGCGGATTGGACACGCCGGCTGGTGCAGGAGAACCGGCTGACCGTCGACGACCTGATCTGGCCGATCTTCATCGTGCCGGGTTCCGGCATCGTCGATCCGATCGCTGCCATGCCCGGCGTCAACCGGATGAGCATCGACAAGGCCGTCGAAGCCGCGCGGGAAGCGGCCGGCCTCGGCATTCCGGCGCTTGCCACCTTTCCGAATATAGAGATGGAGCTGCGCGACGAGACCGGCTCGAACAGCCTCGAAGCCAATAACCTGATCAATCAGGCGACGGCGGCGATCAAGAAGGCGGTGCCAAATATCGGCATCATCACCGACGTCGCGCTCGATCCCTTCACCAGCCACGGCCATGACGGCATTCTCAGAGGCAGCGAAATCGTCAACGACGAGACGGTCGACCAGGTGGCGCGCGCCGCCGTGATGCAGGCGGATGCCGGTGCCGACATCATCGCGCCGTCGGAGATGATGGACGGACGCATCGGCGCGATCCGCATGGCGCTCGATGCAGCCGGCCACCAGAGCGTCGGCATCATGAGCTATGCGACGAAATTCGCCTCCGCCTTCTACGGTCCCTATCGCGAGGCGATCTCGACGGGCGGGCTGCTGAAAGGTGACAAGAAGACCTATTATATCGACCCCGCCAACGGCACCGAGGCGATCCGCGACGCGGCCCTCGATGTCGAGGAAGGCGCCGACATGCTGATGGTCAAGCCCGGCCTGCCCTATCTCGATATCTGCTGGCGGATGAAGGAGGCCTTTGGCCTGCCGACCTTTGCCTACCAGGTTTCTGGCGAATATACACAGATCAAGGCGGCGGCGATGAACGGCTGGATCGATGGCGAGCGGGCGATGCTCGAAACGCTGCTGTCGTTCAAGCGAGCGGGATGCGACGGTATACTTACCTATTTCGCGGTCGAAGTGGCGAAAATTCTCGCAAAGCGATGATTGGGCCGAACCGTCCGAAAAATCATCCAAATCTAGAGCAAATATTGCATTTTGCCCTGCCGATACCATATCAGCGGCATCGTTTTTCCGCAGGAGATTGAGATGAGCTACAACCCCAATCCGCTTTATGCCGCACCGGAGGACTGGCGCGCCTATAGCGGCGTGTTGAGCCGCCGGGTCTTCGCTTTCATTCTCGACTATGTCATCGTGGCGCTGC
The DNA here is from genome assembly GCF_001679785.1 of Rhizobium leguminosarum. Classification (NCBI taxonomy): domain Bacteria; kingdom Pseudomonadati; phylum Pseudomonadota; class Alphaproteobacteria; order Hyphomicrobiales; family Rhizobiaceae; genus Rhizobium; species Rhizobium leguminosarum. Next base: position 758,696 of record NZ_CP016286.1, on the reverse strand, counting down.
TGTGCATTCCCGCAGCGATCGTGCTGTTCTTCCTGTCGATCGTCACGCTGGGGCTCGGCTTCTTTCTCTACCCTGCCCTCTTCGTTATCGTCGCCGGCATTTACTTCGGCCTGACAGTGGGCGGGCCGAGCCAGGCCTCGCTCGGCATGCGCGCCATGGGGATCGCAATCGTGCGCGTCGACGGACGGCCGATGGATTTCATGACGGCGATCGTGCATCTGGCACTGTTCTGGATCCTCAACTCGGTGCTGACGCCGCTCATCCTGCTTGCCGGCCTGTTCATCGAACGCAGCCGTCTTGTTCACGACCTACTTGTGGGCACGGCGACGGTGCGCACGGCCTGAGACTTTTGGCTGAAACCCTAACTGCAATCCCAGGGCGGAGACGAAATAAAGTCTCCGCCTTCTCTTTGCCGACGGGCGCCGGCGCTCCATATCTAAAATTAGAAGACTGATATGAAGGGCGAAACGCGCCCCGCTGTTGACGTTTTTTATTCTTAGGTCATGCTGTCAGGAAACGGCACGGTCTCGACAAGGAAATTTCCGCGACAAATGAATACGCAGACGACGCCATCCCCGCAGTTTTATCTGACGGCTCCGGCTGCGTGTCCGTACCTGCCGCATGAGATGGAGCGCAAGGTATTCACCCATCTGGTCGGCCCGCGTGCCGCCGAGATGAACGACATCCTGACGCAGGGCGGTTTCCGCCGCTCGCAGAACATCGCTTATCGCCCGGCCTGCGAATCCTGTCGCGCCTGCGTTTCCGTGCGAATTCTCGCCCAGGAATTCGAGCCGACCAAATCGATGAAGCGGGTGCTTGCCGCAAATTCCGACGTCATCGCTACCGAATTCGCGGCCCAGCCCTCCAGCGAGCAATATTCACTCTTTCGACGCTATCTCGATTTTCGCCACCAGCAGGGCGGCATGTCCGACATGACCGTGCTCGACTATGCCATCATGGTGGAAGACACGCATGTGAATACGAGGATCATCGAATATCGCCTGCGTGAGGAAGGCTCAGGACTGGAGCAGCGCCCGAAAGGCGAACTGCTTGGCGCTGCGCTGACCGACACGATGAGCGACGGTTTGTCGATGGTCTATTCCTATTTCAATCCCGCCCTCGAACGGCGTTCGCTCGGCACCTTCATGATTCTCGATCATGTCCGGCGCACGAAAGCGCTGGGATTGCCGCATGTCTACCTCGGCTACTGGGTTCAAGGGTCGCGGAAAATGGACTACAAGACGCGCTTCCAGCCGCAGGAGCATCTGACCCCGCGCGGCTGGGAACGCTTCGATCCCTCGTCCATGCCCGAGAGCACCCACGACTGAATGTTCCCCACCGCTCTTTCCGACCATCGGAAGGGCCTGCTGCTGACGGCGATCGGCGGGCTGGCGCTTTCCGTGGATATCCCGCTCATGCGGCTCGCCGACGGCGAGCTGTGGTCGATCCTTGCCGCGAGAAGCATCGCGACCCTTGGCGTGACGCTTCTGGTCGCCACAGTGCTCAGGATCGCCAACGGGCGATGGCCAGTGCTCGTGCCGGGCTGGCCGGGCCTCGTCACCGGCCTGCTCTACGGGTTGACGACGGTGGTCTTCCTTCTTGCCGTTTTCAACACGTCGACGGCCAATGTCGTATTCATCGTCGCATTCAATCCGATGTTCGCCGCCCTTCTTTCGTGGATTTTCCTCAAGGAGCGGCCGGCGCTACCAACGCTGATCGCCATGGCGGCGATGATCTTCGGTGTCGGTCTGATCGTGCGGGATGGGCTTTCGGGCGGCCATCTCTTCGGCGATATCATGGCACTGCTGACCGCCTTCATCATTGCCGCCGCCATCACCGTCAGCCGCGCCTCGCGCCGGGAGATGGGCTTCGTCTCGCTTCTTTCGACGGTGCTGCCGGCGGTGGTCGGCCTGATCTTAATCATGCCGGCAGGCGGTTTTTCGATCGAGCATCCCGCCTGGATCCTCCTTAATGGCGCGGTCATGATGCCGCTTGCCCTCTGGTGCCTGGCGACCGGGCCGCGTTACCTCTCGGCGCCTGAAGTCGGCATGTTCTACCTGCTCGAAACCGTGCTCGCACCGATCTGGGTCTGGCTGATCTTTGCCGAAACGCCGACGAAGATGACACTGGTCGGCGGCGGCATCCTGGTGGCGGCAATCGCGGCGCATTCCGCCTGGATGGTGCGGAGGAAAAGCATCAGGCAAATGGCAGGCTAGGACGTTGTCACCTGCTCGGCCTCATGTTATAACTCCGTTACCACACCGAGGATGAAGCGATGAACGTCACGATCCGCAAGATCGGCAATTCCGAGGGTATTATCATCCCTAAGGAAACCCTCGACCGTCTTGGATTGAAGACCGGCGATTCACTGGAATTGCAGTTGGAAAACGGCGGTATCATTTTGAAGCCGGCCGATGAGGATTTGTCTCGTCAGCTCGAGGCGGCGCGATATTTCATGGACAAGTATAAGGTCGCCTTGAAAAAGCTGGCCGAATAATGGCCTTCAAATTCCTGACGAGATCATTGGTGGAGAGCCTGCAGAAAATGCAGATCGAGCGCTTCGGCGGTCTCACAGGACTGCGTGACGAAGGTGCGCTGGAATCTGCTCTCGGCCGGCCGATGCACAAGGCAAATTACGGCTGCGACGACGTCATCGAACTCGCCGCCGCATATCTTTTCGGTCTTGCCCGCAACCACGCATTCGTCGACGGCAACAAGCGGATCGCGATCGTAACCGCCGGTGTGTTCCTTCTCGAAAATGGCTACGAGATCGAAACGACCGATGCCAATCTCTACGCTTTCGTTCTTGCCGTAACCGCTGGCGAGATCGACGAAGAAGGTGCGACCCGCTTCCTTCGAGATTTCAGCATACCGCTCAACCCGTAGCCTTGAACTGCTCCTGCTCCAGTTCCCTGCCAAGCCCTTCGACCACATGCGCCCAGCCTTGCCGGGTCTTTTCCTCGTGTTCGGCCCATTCGGCGCACATTTCATGGGTCAGCGTCAAACGGCTGCCGCCGCCAAGAGGCTCGATGTTGATCTCGACGCGGTCGCAATTGTGGTCGTGTTCCTCGACGGAGAAACTGAAGACCATGCGCTGCGGGCGCTTCAGTTCCAGGAAGACGCCCTGGTGGAAGGCGTCGCCGGTCGGGCGGCGGTCGACGACGAAGAAACGGCCGCCGACACGCGGATCGATATCGGCACGGATGACATGACCGTCATCGGTCGCAAACAGGAAGCGGCGGGCGATTTCGGGGTTGAGCCAGGCGTCGTAAACGACAGCGGGCGACACTTTGTAGGTGTGGCTGACATGCAATTTGATGGTGCTGGCGGGCATCGATTTTCCTCCGTTGAGGGCGCGCGCACTTTCCCCAAGCGCACGGGCCTCGGCCATTCCGTCCGCCTTCGGAGCTGGCCTGTTCGTATTTTTGGTAACAGGAGTGAGATAGAGGAATTGTCGCGCCCGCCAAGAGTCGGGCGCGGAATTTTTAGGCCTCAGCCGGCGAATTTGCCGCTGCGCGGGAAGCCCTTCGGCACGGTGCGGCCGGCGGTGGCGCGATCGGCCAGCCATTCGGCGAGCTCGTCCTTGTTCTTCGTGAACGTGCGGCCGGCGCTATCTTCCCAGACGAGGCCGTCTGATATCGCAAAGCAGCGGACGTCGGAAATGCCGCCATCCTTGTAACGCTGCAAGCGTACGCCCTTGCCGCGCGACATTTCCGGCACCTGCGCCAGCGGGAAGACCAGCAACTTGCGGTTTTCACCGACGACGGCGACATGGTCGCCGCTGACGGGCACGAGCAGCTGCGTTTCCTCAGGCAGCCCGACATTCATGATCTGCTTGCCCTTGCGGGTATTGGCAACCAGCTCGGCCTCCGGAACGACGAAGCCGTTGCCGGCGGTCGAGACGATCAGCTGCTTGCGCGAGGGATCATGGACGAAAGCGGTCAGCACCGCCTGATCGTTATCCATATCGACGATGATGCGCAGCGGCTCGCCGTGACCGCGACCGCCCGGCAACTTATCGCCGCCGAGCGTGAAGGCCTTGCCGCCTGTGGTGACAATCAGGATCTTGTCCGTCGTCTGCGCCGGGAAGGCGATCTTCAAGCCGTCGCCTTCCTTGAAGGTCAGCGTCGCCGTGTCGGCGATATGGCCCTTCAATGCGCGGATCCAGCCTTTTTCGGAAATGACGACGGTGATCGGTTCCTTCTCGATCATCGCCTGCTGGATTGCTTCCTCGTCGGTCTCGGGCGCCTCGGCAAACTGGGTCCGGCGGCGGCCGACCTCGGTCGCCTTGGCGAATTTCTTCTTCACTTCGCCGATTTCCCAGGCGACCGTCTGCCACTGCTTGTCGTCGGAGGAAAGTAACGCCTCGATCTCGCCCTTTTCCTTGGTGAGTTCAGCGAATTCCTTACGGATCTCGAACTCTTCCAGCTTGCGCAGGGCGCGCAACCGCATATTGAGGATCGCCTCGACCTGATTGTCAGTGAGATCCCAGCGCGCCATCATCACCGGCTTCGGCTCGTCCTCCTCGCGGATGATGCGGATGACCTCATCGATGTTGAGGTAGGCAACCAGCAGGCCGCTGAGGATTTCAAGGCGTCTATCGATCGCGGCGAGACGGAAGCGCGAGCGGCGTTGCAGAACTTCCCGGCGGTGGTCCAGCCACTCCTTCAACACCTCGTTTAGCGCCATGACCCGCGGGATGCGCCCCATGGAGAGCACGTTCATGTTGAGTGGGAAGCGGCTTTCGAGCTCCGTCAGCTTGAACATCGATTCCATCAGGATCGTCGGATCGACGCTGCGGGTCTTCGGCACCAGCACGACACGAATGTCCTCGGCCGATTCGTCGCGAATATCTTCCAGCAGCGGCAGCTTACGGGCGATCAGCAGCTCAGCGATCTTCTCGATCAGCCGCGATTTCTGCACCTGGAAGGGAATTTCGGTGATGACGATCTGGTAACCGCCGCGGCCGAGATCTTCCGTCTGCCATTTCGCCCGCACGCGGAAACCGCCGCGGCCGGTGCGGTAGCTCTCGATGATGCTTTCGCGGTTGTCGATGATGATGCCGCCGGTGGGGAAATCCGGGCCGGGAATGAATTCGACGAGCTTTTCGACGGTCGCATCTGGATGCTTGATCAGATGCAGGGCGGCATCGCAAAGCTCGTGCGCATTGTGCGACGGGATCGAGGTCGCCATGCCGACGGCGATGCCGGAGGAACCGTTGGCGAGCAGGTTCGGGAAGGCGCCGGGAAGGACGACCGGCTCGGAATTCGATTCGTCGTAAGTGTCGCGGAAATCGACGGCATCCTGGTCGATGCCTTCGAGCAGTAGTTCGGAGACCGCCGTCATCTTCGATTCGGTGTAACGCATGGCGGCGGGGCTATCGCCGTCGATATTGCCGAAATTGCCCTGGCCGTTGACCAGTGTGTAGCGCTGCGAGAAGTCCTGGGCGAGACGGGCAAGCGCATCGTAGATCGACTGGTCGCCGTGTGGATGGTAGTTACCCATCACCTCGCCGACGATCTTGGCGCATTTCCTGAAGGCCGAGTTCGGCCTCAGCCCCATCTCGTTCATCGCGTAGACGATGCGGCGATGGACAGGCTTCAGCCCGTCGCGCACGTCGGGCAGGGCGCGGTGCATGATGGTCGACAACGCATAGGCAAGGTAACGCTGCTCGAGCGCCGCCTTGAGGTCGACCGGCTGGATGTGATCGTCGTCTCCGCCTGAAGGCGGCAAAATCTCTTGTCCCATAGGTTCTGACTAGAGCCTTTCCTGATCAGATTGCAGCATTCTGCCGGAGCAGATTTTCGTCAGGGCAGAGGCGATTGGCGAAGGGCATACCTCTTGGTACGTCCGAGCCGATCGCCTCTGTCCTGGCGGAAAGATGCCCGGCCCTTCGGGTTGGCTGAAACGGGCCGGCTGATCGACCGGCCGGCTTGGCCGTAGAGCTTGGCTACGACGCGCGCCGGCCGGTCGACCATCCGACTCCGTTTGAGCCAACAGAATTGCTTCAATCTGACCAGGAAAGGCTCTAGCTCAGAAGAGGCCGGCGGGCAAGGAATCGGGGCCATTGCAGCTGTGGATGAAGTCTTGGGAGTGACATCAAAGGATGAGACAAACGCGCCGCCGCAATTTGGACTTCGTTTGCCGTTCCTCTCAACAAAAATTTAGAGGTCGGCAAATATAAAGCAGGCCCAATCCGTAGTAGCATCACTGCAGATTTCCAACCGCCACCACGCCACCAGAGGAATCACCCCATGAATTTTTACCGGACAACGCGGCTGATGCTGTCGAGCGCAGCCTTTTTCTCGCTTGCCGGCTCGGCTTTCGCTCTCGACGGCGCCGATCTGCTGAAGAAGCTCAATGCCGCCTATGCCGCACAAGGCGGAACGATTTCGGCTGACAGCGTCGATATCGACGGCACGACCGCGACGCTGAAGAATGTCAGCGTCAAATCTGCCGGCGGCGAAAGCCTGGCCGTTGGCGAAGTCACCCTTTCCGGCGTCGAGGAAGACGAGGATGGCGGCTATTACATCGAAGAGGCCGCCTTCCCCGACATCAACACCACGAAAGACGGGGTCACGGTCACGGCGCAGGAGCTGACGCTCGGCGGCATCTCGATCCCGGCAACGCCGGGCGGCGACACGCTCGATACCATGATGCTCTACGAAACTGCCCATACCGGCCCGCTGAAGGTGGTCAAGGATGGGGCGGAATTGTTCTCGGTGCTCGAAAGCAACGTCAACCTGACGCTGCGCGAAGACGAATCCGGCTTCGATTTCGACGGCGCCTTCAAAAGCATGAAGGCCGATCTCAGCAAGGCTGAAGATCCGCAGAGCAAGGACGCGATCGAGAAGCTTGCCCTGCAGCACATCCAGGGCGACATCACCATGAAGGGCGCCTGGGAACTCGCCCCCGGCACGATCGACATTTCGGAATTCGCCTTCGACTTCACCAATATCGGCAAGCTGAACCTTGGCTTCAAGATCTCGGGCTACACGATGCCCTTCGTGAAGTCGCTGCAGGATGCGATGAAGCAATCCGAAGCCAACCCGAACAAGGAAGAATCGCAGCAGGCGCTAGGTCTTGCCATGCTCGGCCTGATGCAGCAGTTGTCTTTCGAGGGCGCACAGGTGCGTTTCGAAGATGCCTCGATCACCAAGCGCGCGCTCGATTATGCCGGCGCGCAGCAGAACATATCCGGCAAGCAGATGGCGGATTCGCTGAAGGCCATGACGCCGATCATGCTGGCGCAGCTCAATATCCCGGAACTGCAGAACGCCGTTTCGGCAGCGGTCAACACCTTCCTCGACGACCCGAAGAGCCTGACCGTCAAGGCCGCTCCCGAAAAGCCGGTGCCGTTCCCGACGATCGTGGGCGCCGCCATGGGCGCTCCGAACACGCTGCCGCAGGTGCTTGGCGTCAAGGTTACCGCCAACGACTGATCGCTTCAATCTCGCGATGAAAGGCCCGGCAGCCAGTGAACTGCCGGGCCTTTTCGTTTTCAGGCGCGATGACGGCCGACCTCGGCGATGGCGAGGACTGCGATATCAAGCAACTCCTCTAGCGATGCGCCGTCCCTCGCCTGCACCGACATGCCCTGGATGATGGCACCGAGGAACCGTGCCAGCGCGCGGGGGGTCGTCTCTGGCTTCATGTCGCCCTCGCGGATGCCACGCTCGATCCTTGCCGCGAAAGCATCCAGCGACCGACGGCGCATCGCTGCGACATGGTCGGCGATCACGGCATTCTCGCTGGCGCAGTTCAGCACGGCCGTCGAGATCATGCAGCCTTTCGGATGCTCCGGCGCCGAGAAAATCGCAGCCGAGCCCCGCAATATGCGCTCGAAGGCGGAGACGGTGTCGATCGGCTCGCCGAGCGCGGAAAACGTATCGGCGCCCAGCCCTCGGTATTGCTCCAGCGCCGCGCGATAGAGATCGGCTTTCGAGTTGAAGGCGGCATAGAGGCTTTGCGGCGTGATGCCCATGGCGGCGGTGAGATCGGCGATCGAGGCACCCTCATATCCATGCGCCCAGAAGGTCTCGCGGGCAGCCGACAGCACGGTCTCGCGGTCGAAGGCCGGCGGACGGCCGCGGCGGCGAGCGGCGGGATTTTTCATGTCAGCACTATTTTTCACAATGATCACTCTAGAAATTCGAGGTGGCTTTCTATATTCAGGAACGGTCATTGTGATTATAGAAGGTTTAATCTGATGAGTCTTCCCCTCGAAATGGCAGACGCCGATAGGAATTTATCGCTGGCAGCAGCGGTCGATGCGGCCATCACAAGTGCTCTCGACGACAAACGGCTTGTGGGAACGGTAGTGCTTATCGCCCGCGACGGAGACATCGTCCATCGCCGCGCCGCCGGCCTCGCCGACCGCGAAAATGGTCTGGCGATGCGCGAGGACACCATTTTCAGGCTTGCCTCCATCACCAAGCCGATCGCCACCATCGCCGCGATGCGGCTCGTCGAGCAGGGAAGAATCGGGCTCGACGACCCGGTGGCGAGGTGGCTGCCGGACTTCCGGCCAAGGCTGCCTGACGGCAGCGAGGCGATCATCCGTATCCGCCACCTGCTGACCCATACGTCCGGCCTCAGCTACAGCTTCTTCGAAGACGACGATGCCTATGCCCGCGCCGGCGTTTCCGACGGCCTCGCTGAACCCGGGTTGCCGCTGGCCGAGAACCTGCGGCGGATCGCCAGCGCGCCACTGCGCTTCGCGCCGGGCGGCGATTGGCAATATTCCGTCGCCATGGATGTTCTGGGCGGCGTCATCGAGGCGGAAACCGGCGTGCCGCTGGGCGAGGCCGTCGCTGAACTGGTGACGAAACCGCTTGGCCTTGTCGACACGGCGTTTTCGGTTCGCGACCGCAGCCGGCTGGCAGCGGCCTATATGGACGCTTCACCCGAACCGGCGCTGATGGGCGAGGAGGCGCTGGTAATGTCGCTGATGGGTCCTATCCGCTTCGCGCCAAACCGCATCTTCGACCCCACCTCCTATCATTCCGGCGGCGCTGGCATGGCGGGAACGGCGGGTGATATCCTGGCCATACTCGAAACCATCCGTAGGGGTGGCGCACCGCTGCTCTCGACTGAAACCGTAGGGATGATGATGACGGACCAGGCCGGCGGGCGTCGCCAGCAGCACGAACCCGGCTCCGGCTTTGGCTTCGGCTGGTCAGTTATCACCAATCCGGCCGAGGCAGGCGTCCCCTTCCCCAAGGGCACTTTGAAATGGGGCGGCGTCTATGGCCATAGCTGGTTCATCGACCCGGTCAACGGGCTGACCGTCGTTGCGCTGACCAACACGACACTGGAGGGCATGTGGGGCAAGTTCACAGTCGATCTTCGCGAAGCAATCTACGCGGCATTGTGAGCGAACGAACAAAATGGAAAGCCCGGCGATTTGCCGGGCTTTTGCATTCGGGATCAGACGATCTCAGTCTTTCTTGACCGGCGGGATCGGCCGGATCGAGAGCTCGCGCAGCTGGGTCGGCGCTGCCGGGCTCGGCGCCCCCATCAGCAGGTCCTGTGCCTGCTGGTTCATCGGGAAGAGCGAGATTTCGCGCAGGTTCTTCGCGCCGACGAGCAACATGACGATGCGGTCGATGCCGAAGGCGGCGCCACCATGCGGGGGCGCGCCGTACTGGAAGGCGCGGTAGAGGCCGCCGAAACGATCCTCGACATCCTGCTGGCTGAGGCCGACCTTTTCGAAGGCGGCGACCATGGTTTCCGGCGACTGGTTGCGGATCGAGCCCGAGGCGATTTCGAAGCCGTTGCAGACGGCGTCATACTGGAACGCCTTGATGGTCAGCGGATCCTGGTTCTGCAGCGCATCGAGGCCGCCCTGCGGCATCGAGAACGGGTTGTGGGCGAAATCGACCTTCTTTTCTTCCTCGCTCCATTCGAAGAACGGGAAGTCGACGATCCAGCAGAGTTCGAAACGGTCGCGATCGACAAGGTTCAGCTCTTCGCCGGCCTTGGTGCGGGCTTCGCCGGCAAACTTGTAGAACTTCGCCGGATCGCCGGCAACGAAGAAGCAGGCGTCACCGTCATCGAGGCCGAGCTGGGTACGGATCGCGTCGGTGCGCTCCTCGCCGATGTTCTTTGCAAGCGGGCCGGCGCCCTCGAGCTTGTCACCTTCCTTGCGCCAGAAGATGTAACCGAGACCGGGCTGGCCGGTCGACTGCGCCCAGGCATTCATGCGATCGCAGAACGCTCTGGAACCGCCGGTCTTGGCCGGAATAGCCCAGATCTCGACCTTCGGGTTGGAGGCGATCATGCCTGCGAAAACCTTGAAGCCCGAGCCGGCAAAATGCTCGGTCACGGCCTGCATGACGATCGGGTTGCGCAGATCGGGCTTGTCGGAGCCATATTTACGGATCGCTTCGTCATAGGGGATGCGCGGCCATTCCTTGGTGACAGGCTTGCCTTCGGCGAATTCCTCGAAGATCGAGGTCATCAGCGGGCCCATCGTGTTCCAGACGTCTTCCTGAGTGACGAAGCTCATTTCGAGGTCGAGCTGGTAGAATTCGCCCGGCAGGCGGTCGGCGCGCGGGTCTTCGTCGCGGAAGCAGGGCGCGATCTGGAAGTAGCGGTCGAAGCCGGCAACCATCAGCAGCTGCTTGTACTGCTGCGGCGCCTGCGGCAGCGCATAGAAAGTGCCGGGATGGATGCGCGACGGCACGAGGAAGTCGCGCGCGCCTTCCGGCGAGGAGGCCGTCAGGATCGGCGTCGTATATTCGGTGAAGCCGACATTGCCCATTTCGCGGCGCATGGCCGAGATGACCTGGGTGCGCTTGACGATATTCCGGTGCAGCGTTTCGCGGCGAAGATCGAGGAAACGATACTTCAGGCGGACGTCTTCGGGATAGTCCGGCTCGCCGAAGACCGGCAGCGGCAATTCCTTGGCGGCGGAGAGGACTTCGATCTCCTGTGCGTAGAGCTCGATCTCGCCTGTTGCCATGGTCTTGTTGACGGTATCTTCGGTGCGGGCCTTGACGAGGCCGTCGATACGGATGACCCATTCGCCGCGCACGGTTTCCGCCATCTTGAAGGCCGGGCTGTCGGGATCGGCAACGACCTGGGTGATGCCGTAATGGTCGCGAAGGTCGATGAAGAGAACGCCGCCATGGTCGCGAACGCGGTGAACCCAGCCGGAGATACGGACGGTCGAGCCGACATCCGACTTGCGGAGGGCGGCGCATGTGTGGCTGCGATAGCGATGCATAATCTCAAATCCTGGCATGTGGCTTAAGACGGCAGCAAGGGTTCCAAGACCCTCAAGCGCCGACAAGAAAATCGGGCGGAAAAGCGCATGGACGCTCCGATTTGTCAAGGCTTGGCGTGCGCGGCCGAGCGTTCGACGCGCGTTTGTGGCGAGGCTGCGACCGGTATGCTGCGGCAGTTTGGCTACGCTTCTTGTATTGATGAAGATGCCGGTCAACTTTAAAAGGATCGGCATTCTCACCGTGGAGCATCCGCATGCCTCTCCTTAACCGACGCAACCTTCTCAAGGCATCCGCTGTGGCGGGTGCCTATGGCGTCGGCATCGGCATTGCCGGTAAATTCGGATTTGCCGAAGCGGCTCCCGACCCGCAGCTGCTGACGGCGGTGAAGACCGAAGCCATGCTGACCGAGGCGGGACCGACCAGGGATATCATGAGCTGGGGCCATGACGGCATGCCGCCGGTCCTGCGGATGAGGAAAGGGCGACCCTATGCGGCGCGGTTGAAAAACGGGCTCGACGAGCCGACGACGATCCACTGGCACGGGCTTCGCATCGACAACCGCATGGACGGCGTGCCGTTCATGACGCAGCCCTACGTCTATACCGGCGACAGCTTCGACTATGCCTTCACACCACCCGATGCAGGCACCTTCTGGTATCATCCGCATTGCGACACGCTAACGCAGATGGGGCACGGCATGACCGGCGTCATCGTCGTCGAGGACCCAGCCGATCCGGAATTCGATGCCGAGGTGGTGCTGAACCTGCGCGACTGGCGGCTCGGCGGCGACGGACAATTCATCGCCCCCTTCCGGCCGCGCGACGCTGCCAAGACCGGCACCTACGGCACGGTGCGCACCGCCAACTGGCACCAAGAGCCGCGATATGACGCGCCGGCCGGCGGGCTGGTGCGCCTACGCATTGCCGTGACCGATGTGACGCGGATCTTCTCGCTGAAGATGGAAGGCGCCGAGGCCACCGTTATCGCGATCGACGGCAATCCGGTGCCGAAGCGTTTTCCCCTCAACCTCCTGCAGATCGGACCGGGTCAACGGCTCGACCTTGCCGTGCGAATGCCGGATGATGAAGGCGCCGTCGCGACGCTCGAGGATATCCGCGGCACGGCGCCGAAGACGATCGCCAGCCTGCGCGCGGTCGGATCATCGTTGAAGCGCGATATCGGCGATCTCGGGCCGCTTGTCGACAATCCCGTCCCGGAGGCCGATCTAACCGCTGCCGAGCAGATCCCGCTGGTGCTGAGCGCTACTGCCGAGAATACCGCCGTCGAAAGCATCTGCGGCACGCTCGGCTACAGTTTCTGGGCCATCAACAAGGTGCCGTGGCCAGGCGACACGCCCGATCCGACGGCGCCGCTTGCGGAATTGAAGCTCGGCAAGAGCTATGTCTTCAATCTGGAGAATACCACGCCGCATGCGCATCCGATCCATCTGCACGGGATGAGCTTCACGGTGATCTCCTCCTCGACGCGGGAGGTGATGCCGCTCATCTCCGATACATATCTCATTCAGCCGGACGAGAAGGTGCAGCTTGCCTTCGTCGCCGACAATCCCGGCGACTGGCTGCTGCATTGCCATGTCATCGAGCATCAGAAGACGGGGATGACGAGCTATCTCAGGATAAGCTGAGACAGTGCGCTTTCACTACGGTTGGGCTGTGCTTCGCGCCGGCGTTCGCGCCGTGCCTCAGTTTGGACGTGATTCTTAGCCAGCAATGCTCGAAGCGTATGCTGTTGTATTGACATATCGAACCGAAAGGAGAAGGAAGGTTTAACCGACCTTTTCCTTGCGAATGAAATGATATGATCGAAACCACCGCCGATTTGGCGGCCGCCTGCAAAGAGCTGGCCAAGTCCGACTTCATCACCATCGACACAGAATTCCTGCGCGAAACGACCTTCTGGCCGGAACTCTGCCTAATCCAGATGGCAAGCCCGACGACGGAAGTTCTCGTCGACCCGCTGGCCAAGGGCATCGATCTCGCCCCCTTCTTCGAGCTGATGGCCGATACGAAGGTGCTGAAGGTCTTTCATGCGGCCCGCCAGGACATCGAAATCATCTTCAATCGCGGCAATCTCATACCGCATCCGATCTTCGACACGCAGGTCGCCGCCATGGTCTGCGGCTTCGGCGACAGCGTGTCTTATGACCAGTTGGTCAGCCGAATCAAGAACGTCCACATCGACAAGTCGTCGCGCTTCACCGACTGGAGCCGCCGGCCGCTCTCGGACAAGCAGCTGGATTATGCGCTGGCCGACGTCACTCACCTGCGCGACGTCTACCTGTCGCTGAAGGCGGAACTCGAGCGCGAAGGCCGCACCTCCTGGCTCTCTGAGGAAATGGACATCCTGGAGTCGCGCGAAACCTACGACATGCATCCAGACGATGCCTGGCAGCGGCTGAAGATGCGTCTGCGCAAGCCGCAGGAGCTGGCGATCCTGAAATATGTCGCCGCCTGGCGTGAACGCGAGGCTCGGGCCCGCAACGTGCCGCGTTCGCGGGTGCTGAAGGATGATGCGATCTATGAGATTGCCCAGCAGCAGCCCAAGGATACCGAGGCTCTCGGCCGTCTGCGCACCATTCCGAAGGGTTGGGAACGTTCGACTTCCGGCGCCGCGGTCATCGAGGCCGTCAACACCGCGCTTGCTCTACCGAAGGCCGATATGCCGCATGTGCCACGCCAGGCGCAGGCGCCCGAAGGGGCCGCTGCTGCCGTCGAATTGTTGAAGGTTCTGCTGAAGCTGATTTCGGAAAAACACGGCGTGGCGCCGAAGGTGATCGCCAATAGCGAAGATCTCGACAGGATCGCCGCCGAGGGCGAGAAGGCCGAAGTCGCTGCCCTGCACGGCTGGCGGCGCGATCTTTTCGGCGAACCGGCACTGCAACTGATCCAGGGCGCGATCGCTCTGCGCTTCGTCGACCGGAAGGTCGAAACCGTCAGCCTCTGAGGCGACTGCATATCAAAGCTTAGCCGTTCACGGCTAAGCCATTGCCTTGTTTTAGGCTACTACCTTATCTCTCTAGTATTGGGGCCTGATAAATCCCCAGGCAGCAGGCTCGAGGTAATCACGAGGTGGTTGCATTTCATCCATGCTCACAGGCCGGCGCGTTAACGCCACTATTTTGAATATCTCGCCGTCACCCCAGCCGGACCAGTGTTCATCAATCAGCGGTATACCGTCCGCAGTCAGACATTGCATCAGACCTGCATCAGCGGAATCTGGTGTCCGGTTATACCATGCGCAGTCTTCGCCGAGCAGCCGATCCTGTTTTCTCATGTCGACCATCCCAGACACCATGTCGAATCTCTTGGAGAACGGCCCGGGATTCGAGGAGGAGCGGATAGCTTCGAACCTGCGCTCACCCTTGGATGCGGAATATTGGAGCCCTTGGTCTTCGAGTTCGTTCCAGACGGTGATCAGGATTGATCCATCCTCGCCGTCACGCTGTCGGAGCCACCAGGGATAATGACGCAACAGCCTCTCTTCGGATCTGTGGCTGACCAGCTTCGCCTCAAAGTCTCCAGCATTTGGAGTGTAATCGTCATAGCTTGGCAATGGTTTGAGCCAGGTACCGGCTTCAAAAAGCTGCATAGGTGGTCGTACCGCCGCCCCCGGCACAGGCCCGCGCTGCAATTCAACCAACCGCGTGTCGGACATCACCTCTCGACTGGAGAAAAGTACTTTCGTCGCGACCTCTATTCCGTCGCCGGTCAGGCAAGTTAACCAAACAGGCTCGGACCCGTCCTTATTCATTTTCCGAACAATCTCCCGCCAACGACACTGCTCACCGCCGATGGCCTCGACATCATCGGTTTCCTTGACCTCCGTGATGCCGTTATAGTCCCGAGACGGTTCGACCTGCCTGACCTCGATTGACGAGATCTCACCATTCTTCCTGGTTGCCCTCAGAACAACGTTCTTGAAGAAGTGTCCGTAATAAATGTTCGTTTCTTCGCGTCTGTCCTCTTCAACATGCGTCCAGCCGTTGTGATGTTGGACGACCCGTTGGCGGCCCCCTTTGTCATTATAGGTATCACGCACGATCATCTTTGCGGAATAATCGGGCACATCAGGACTGGTGAAAAACGGAACCCCGCTCGCATGTGCGGAGCCAGCCGCGATCGTGATCACTGAGAAAACTATCAATCTGTACATGATACTCCTGTGCAGGAAGGCGCCCACAACTATTGATAGCAATACGGCGGAGGCCTGAGATTGACAAGGTGTTGCAGAGGCAATCACGTGGCCCAACAAAGTCGGCGAATTGGCTTCGGAACAAGCGCCGCCGCCTCTAAAAGACGCGCGGCGCTGTAGATTCGAATTCGCTTGACGGTTTTTTCCGGCCTGAAACAATGGCGGGAAGAAACATCACGGCGCAGAGGCGGCATGCGGGAAATATCTCCGACACAGAATTGGATCCTGATCACGATCGTCCTTGCGGCCAGCGGCGTCATCTATGATCTAATGTTCTATTCCAATCAGACGCCGATCGTCGGGGCGATCTTCGCGCTCTTCATCGGCATGCCGATCCTCGCTTTCGAGCGCAAGGTGCTATTTCGAGCACTCTACAGGCGCATCCAGAAGCTGCCGACTTTCGCCTTCATCATCACCGAGCTGCTGATCTACGAAATCCTGATGAGCATCGGCTTTGCCTGCGCCGGCCTGCTGCTTTGGTGGCTCGGCATGGTGAAGCCGGTGTCGCTCCTCGACCTCGTCATCATGCCGTTCGAGGTCTTCCTCTATGCGCTTGCGGTCTGCACGATGCTGATCTTCGTCTTGCGCGTGCGGGAACTGCTTGGTCGTGAAGTTTTCCTCAGCATGCTCATCAGCCGCTACCGCAATCCGGTCAGGGAAGAGCGCGTCTTCCTGTTCATCGACCTCGTCGATTCGACGGCTTTTGCCGAAAAGCACGGCGACCTCAGGGCGCAACAACTGCTGAGTTCGCTGTTTGCGACCTTCGCCGAGCCCGTCAGGCGTCACAAGGGCATGATCAACGACTATGTCGGCGATGCTGCGATCATCACATGGCCACTTGCCCGCGGCGTCAAGGATGCGCGTTGCGTGCGCTGCATCTTCGATATCCTCGCCGATATCGAAGCCAATGCCGCCGGTTGGCGAAAGAATTACGGGCAGGTGCCGAAGCTCCGCGCCGCCCTCCACGGCGGCGAGATCATCACTGCCGAAATCGGCGTCGACCATCACAAGATCAGCTATTTCGGCGATACGGTGAACACCACCGCCCGGCTGGAGACGCTCTGCCGCAGTCTGAACCGATCGGTGCTGATCTCCAGCGAGCTTGCCCGGCGCGTGGATTTTCCCGACGACATCACCTGCGAGGATCTCGGCACCCATGCGGTGAAGGGACGCGGCCAGGCGCTCGGCGTCATGGCGCTTTCCTCGCGCGCCGTCACCGTGCTGAACACGCCGGCGGTCATTCTGCACGGCTGAGCACCGTCTGACCTTCACGTCACCAAAGCTTCACCCAACCGTCAATTCGCTGACACGGAAGCCCTGCTAAGCGGAAGGCCTTTGCAATCCGCTTCACGGGGATATTATGAAGAACGTCCTTTTTCCTTCCGTATCGCTTTTCATCCTGGTCGCGGGCTCTGCTTCGGCCGACCAGCAGCAGTTCCCGGCCAAGCTCGCCGGCCAGGCGATCCTGCCTGCCAACACCATGGTTCCGGCGCCGGCCGATGCCCCCGAATTCCTCAAGCATTCCGGCAAGTTTACGACGCCGGACCGCAAGCGCACCGAAGCGCTCGGCACCGTTCCCGGTAAGGACGGCGCCCGCGTCACCGACCTGAAGCTTCCCTTCGACGGCCAGCCGATCCAGGGTTTCTCGGGCGTCAAGACGATGGCCGACGGCACTTTCTGGACCCTCTCCGACAACGGCTTCGGCTCGAAGTCCAACTCGTCGGACGCCATGCTCTTCCTGCACCAGATGAAGTTCGACTGGGCCGGCAGCAAGGCTGAAGTCGTCAAAAACCTCTTCCTCTCCGATCCGAACAAGATCGCTCCGTTTCCGATCGTTCTCGAAGGCACCGACACGCGTTATCTCACCGGCGCCGACTTCGACATCGAATCGGTCCAGCCGGTTGCCGACGGCTTCTGGCTCGGCGACGAGCTCGGTCCCTACCTCCTGAAGTTCGACACAACAGGCCGCCTCACCGACGTCATCCCGACGACGCTCGACGGCAAGCCAGTGCTTTCGCCCGACAATCCGCTTCTCTCGGTTCCGGCCAACCCGGCCGCCAAGATGCCGGTCTTCAATCTGAAGCGCTCCGGCGGCTTCGAGGGCCTTGCCATGTCGAAGGACGGCGCCAAGCTCTACGGCTTGCTCGAAGGCGCCATCTACAAGGATGACGGCACGGTGGAAACCATCGACGGCCACACCGCCATCCGCGTCATCGAGTTCGATGTCGCTTCGAAGAAGTGGACCGGCCGCAGCTGGTTCTATCCGTTCGAGAACAAGGGTGTGTCGATCGGCGACTTCAACATGCTCGACGATACGACCGCTCTCGTCATCGAGCGCGACAACGGCGCCGGCACGACGGACAAAGCCTGCGCCGACCCGAAGCAGCCGAAGCCGGATTGCTTCGAAGCCCCGGCCGTGCTGAAGCGCGTCTACAAGATCGAGTTCAACGATGCCAATGTTGGCAAGGCTGTCCGCAAGATCGGCTATATCGACCTCATGAACATCCAGGACCCCGACAATAAGAAGAAGGCCGGCAGCAAGGACGGTGTCTACGACATGCCATTCGTGACGATCGAAAACGTCGACCGCGTCGACGCCACGCACATCATCATCGGCAACGACAACAACCTTCCCTTCTCGGCCGGCCGCGCCGCCGACAAGGCCGACAATAACGAATTCAGCCTGCTTGAGGTTGGCGAGTTTTTGAACGCGAAGTAGTTTGGGGTTCTGCTACGGAATACCGAGGGCGGCGCGAAGGTGCCGCCCTTTTGTTTATGGCAGTTGGATATTTGGCGGCATGCCGTGTGTGCCCCCTCTGCCCTGCCGGGCATCTCCCCCACAGGTGGGGAGATCACAAGTGACATGACCTTCCCGCATCTTAAACGTCAAGCAGAGCTGAATCGCTGATTGTTTGGGGAGGCCGTTGCGCCCAGCCAATCTCCCCACCTGTGGGGGAGATGCCCGGCGGGGTGTCCGACCCGGATAGATAGGTAACAGAACGGACCGTTTACATAGGTGACAGTTCTCTGACAGCCGGGAGGACCCGGCGATGGTTTGGAGAGAGACTGGCATCATGGACGAGCGGCTGCGCTTTGTTGGGGAATGTCTTGCGGGCGAGGAGACGATGACGGCGCTGTGTGCTGCCTACGGGATATCGCGCAAGACGGGCTACAAATGGTTGGAGCGGTATCGGGCGCTCGGGCCTGCGGGGCTTATCGACCTGCCGCGGGCGCCGCTTGAGCACGGGCGGGCAACGGCGGCGGAGCTGGTGGCGCGGATCGTGGCGGAGAAGGAGGCGAATCCGCAGTGGGGGCCGAAGAAGGTGCTGGCGCGGCTGAAGCGGTCGGCGCCGCAGCTTTGCTGGCCGGCGGCCTCGACGATAGGCGAGATCCTGAAGCGCCACGGGCTGGTCGGGCGCCGGCGGCATCGCTGGCGGGCGGCTGGTTGCGGCCCGTTCGCACCGGCCAACGGGCCCAATGCGGTGTGGAGCGCCGATTACAAGGGCTGGTTCCGGACCCGCGATGGGCGGCGCTGCGAGCCACTGACGGTGATGGATACGGCGAGCCGCTTTCTGCTGGCGCTGCAAGCCTACGCGACGCCGGCCGAGGCAGAGGCCTGGCCGGTGTTCGAGCGGCTGTTTGCCGAGCACGGACTGCCGGAGCGCTTTCGCAGCGACAACGGTTCGCCCTTCGCGGCGATTGGCGTCACCGGGCTGACGACGCTTGCTGTGCGGTTCATCAAGCTCGGCATCGGCCTGGAGCGCATCCAGCCGGGCAAACCGCAGCAGAACGGCCGCCACGAACGCTTCCATCTGACGATGCTGCCGCTGGCCATGGCGCCGGAGGTCGACCATGCCGCGCAGCAGGCGGTCTTTGACGCATTTCGCCAGAATTACAACGCCGAGCGTCCACACGAGGCGCTCGCTATGGACGTGCCTGCTGATCATTACCGACCGTCACTGCGGCGCCTGCCCGACCGCCTGCCTGAACCGGACTATCCGGCCGAGGCGGCGGTGCGCCGGGTGCGCTCCAATGGCGAGATCAAATGGAACGGCGACCTCGTCTATGTCGCAGCAGCGCTGGCCGGCGAGGTCGTGGCGATCGAGGAGAATGAAGCGGGCATCTGGACGCTACGCTTCCATGCCCATCCGCTCGGCATCATCGACAGGAAGACCAAGCGGCTTGTCCGCCCCAGCGCCCTGCAACCCCGACCAGCCGGCGCAGGGGCGGACACTGGTTTACAAGGGGGAGAACTGTAACCCATCTATCCGGTTCAATCTGTTACCCATCTATCGGCTGGACACAGGCCAGAGGGGGGCTGCTCGGCACGAGTCGAGTTCTAAATCAGACCTATTCGAACCGAAACGCCAACCGCTTGTTCGTCAGCCTCGACAGCTGCTGCAGGCGGCCGTCCAGGCGCTCGCCAGCAAAATCGCGATACTCGGGAGGCACTACGAATTCGAGGTCGAGGTCTGGGCTCGAGGATTTGCGGAAGGTCAGGTTCTTGACGATGCCGGGCATCGAGGCCGAGAACAGGTAAACGACGCGCAGCATGCCGCCGAGCAGCTTGGCGCGCTCGATGAGCTGGGGCGTGGCGATCTGCGCCAGCGGGCCGGTGGCGCCGTCATCATGCAGGCCTTCGAAACGGTAATAGTTGGAAAGCGCGATGAAGGCGCGGCCGGGATGACTGATGCCGACGAAGGAAGAGTGGGCGATGACGTTCAGCGCCTGCAGGCCGCGATAGTCAGGATGGGCGCGCCAGCTGATATCGGCCAGCAGACAGGCGGCCTGACGGTAGCGGCTTTCCTCGTCGGTTTCCTGGATGCCGAAGAGGGGCATCATGCGGCCGGTCCATTCCGCCAGCTCGCGGGCATGCTCCGGCGAACGGGCACGCAGGATCGCCAGTTCGCCGGCCGCGGCAAGCAGCGGATCCAGGCGGCGTTCGGACTCCGACAACAGCGAATAAAGATATCCCTCGCGCACACCCTGCGCCGAGAAGGAAATCACCGACGGCTTCATCGCGCTCAGGACTTCCTTCATGGCGATAGCGCCGAAGGGCAGCAGCGAACGACGGTGCTTGGAAACGACCTGCAGCGCCGGCTCCCTGGAATCGCGCGCGGTCAGCTGTTCGAGGAACAGCATCATCGCTTCGAAAGACACCTCATAGCCCTGCATCATATGCAGCGGATAATGGGTGATTTCCATGTGCAGCTTGGCAATGTTTCGCCAGGTGCCACCGACGGCGTAGAAGGTGCGGCCCTCGCCTTTCGACAACAGCTTTGCCGTCTTCAGTTGCTTGCGGGCAAAGGTCTGGGCCTTGGAGAGCGAACCGCCGGCATATTCCGACAGGCGCAGGCCGCCGAGCGGCAGCGTGATGCCCTTGCCGAACTCCTTACCCTTGATATCGATCAGTTCCAGCGAGCCGCCGCCGAGATCGCCGGCAATGCCGTCAGGATTGTAGAAACCGCTGATGATGCCGAGCGAAGCGAATTTCGCCTCCTCCTCGCCCGAGAGGACGCGGACCTTGCGGTTCAGGATGGTTTCTGCCTGGTGGATGAAATCAGGGCCGTTGCTCGCCTCGCGCGCAGCCGCCGTCGCCAGCACATACATGGTGGCGGCGCGCGCTTGGTCGGACAGGGCCTTGAAACGGTGCAGCGCCACCAGAGCCCGCGCGACGCTGTCTTCATCCATCTTGCCGGTAAGGGCGACACCCTTGCCGAGGCCGCAGAGGACCTTTTCGTTGAAGAGGACGGTCGGCGAACGGGACATGCCTTCATAGACGACAAGACGAATGGAATTCGATCCAATATCGACGACGGAGACCGGGGCGATCCCCGGAAGGCGCCCCTGGGCTTCAGATTCAACCATTTAGGTCCAGTTTTACTTGTTGTTGCGGCCTTCGAGCAGGCCGGCGATCAGCTTCGGCGCACTGGACTTCAGAGCTTCACCGCGGCCTGACAGGCTCGGATTGGTCATGAAATACTGCTGCGCATTGAACGGTTCTTCGCCCCTGCGCACTTCCATGCGACGCGACGTACCGTCGGGCAATATCTCGTAGCTTTGTTGATTGTCAATCACGTTGCCGAGCATAATCTGTGACAAAACCTGCTCGTGAACGGTGGGATTCGTCAACGGAACCATGGTTTCAACGCGGCGATCGAGATTTCTCGGCATCATGTCGGCCGAGCCGATGTAAACCAGCGCCTTGTCGGACGGCAGGCCGTGGCCGTTGCCGAAGCAGAAGATGCGGCTGTGCTCGAGGAAGCGGCCGACGATCGACTTGACGCGGATCTTTTCCGAAAGGCCGGGCACCTGCGGCCGCAGGCAGCAGATGCCGCGCACGACGAGATCGATCTCGACGCCGGCATGGCTGGCGCGATAGAGCGCGTCGATGATGTCGGGATCGACAAGCGAATTCATCTTCATCCAGATCGCCGCCGGCGCGCCGTTCCTGGCATGCTGGACCTCTTCCTCGATGTGACGCAGGATCCGCGAGCGCATCGTATAGGGTGAGATCGCGAGCTGCATGCCCTGTTCCGGCTCGCCGTAGCCGGTGATGAAGTTGAAGATGTTCGCCATGTCGTGGGCGATGACGGGATTGCAGGTGAAGTAGGAGAGATCGGTATAGATCTTCGCGGTGATCGGGTGATAGTTGCCGGTGCCGAGATGGCAATAGGTGCGCAGTTTGCCATCCTCGCGACGGACGACCAGCGACATCTTGGCGTGCGTCTTGAGCTCGATGAAGCCGAAGACGACCTGGACGCCGGCGCGCTCGAGGTCGCGCGCCCAACGGATGTTTGCCTCTTCGTCGAAGCGGGCCTTGAGCTCGACCAGCGCCGTCACCGACTTGCCGGCTTCGGCGGCATCGATCAGCGCGCGAACGATCGGGCTGTCGTTGGAGGTGCGGTAAAGCGTCTGCTTTATCGCCAGGACGTCAGGATCGCGCGCAGCCTGGAGAAGAAACTGGACCACCACGTCGAAGGATTCGTAGGGGTGATGGACGACCATGTCCTTTTCGCGAATGGCGGCGAAGCAGTCGCCGGCATGTTCGCGGACGCGCTCGGGAAATCGCGCATTGTAGGGGGCAAAACGCAGATCGTCGCGCGGCGCCTTGGTGATCTCCGACAGCGTGTTCAGCGCCAGAAGACCCGGCAGAACGGCGACGCGGTTATCGGGGATGCTCAGCGCCTGGACGACGAACTGGCGCAGCGACGCCGGCATTTCCGAATCGGTCTCGATGCGGATGACCTTGCCGCGGCGGCGGCGTTTCAGCGCCGTTTCGAAGAAGCGGACGAGGTCCTCGGCCTCTTCCTCGACTTCGATATCGCTGTCGCGGATGACGCGGAACGTACCGGAGCCCTGCACCTCGTAACCCGGGTAGAGCCGATGGATGAAGATGTTGGCGACATCTTCCAGCGTGATGTAGCGGATGGTGTTTCCATCATCCGGCAGGCGGACGAAACGGTCGAGCGCCACCGGCAGGCGAAGCAGCGCCGTCATCGGCTCGCGGCCGTTTTTGCTGACGAGCTGCAGACCGATAGAGAAGCCGAGATTCGGAATGAAGGGGAACGGATGGGCGGGATCGATCGACAGCGGCGTCAGCACCGGGAAGATCGCCTGTTCGAATTCGGCGGCCAGCCACTGGCGGTCGCCCTCGCTCAGGGCGCCGGGGCGCACGATCAGGATGTCTTCCTTGGCGAGATATTGTTGCAGCACGGCGAGCGAGGCCTGCTGCTCCATCTGCAGATGGTCGATCTCGTGCAGGATCGAGTCGAGCTGTTCAGCCGGCGTCTTGCCGTCGGGGCTGCGGATGGCGATATTCTGGCGCACCTGGCCTTCGAGGCCGGCGACACGCACCATGAAGAACTCGTCGAGGTTGGCGGCCGAGATCGACAGGAAGCGAACGCGCTCGAGCAGCGGATGCTCGGTATTCAGCGTTTCTTCCAGGACACGGCGGTTGAACTGCAGCCAGGAGAATTCTCTGTTGATGAAGCGCTCGGGACTCTTGAGCAGCTCTTCCAGCGGGGGGATGTTGTCGTTGATTTCCGGAGTGAGTTCCTGATGTTCTGCGACTGCACTATCCATGGTCCGCTTACCCCGTTTTCAATCGCCAAAGGCAATTATATCAGTTTGACGACGGAACTGTGACAGTCAATCGGCCGGTTCCGAATTTCCCAATTCATTCAATACTTCGGCAGCAAGAGACCGGGTGATTTTCGTGCCCCGCGACAGGGCCAGCCGGTCAAGCCTTTCGACGATTGTCTGGGCCGCGTTCAGCGACCGCTCCATCCGGTTCACGATATAGAGCACAAGTTTGTCATCTATATAAAGCTGCCGGTCGGCGAAGAGCTTGACGATCACCTGAGACAACAGCGCCTCATCGGGTTCGCCGATCTCGACGACGGTCGCAGCCTTCAGGCGCGAGCGCAGATCGGGTAGCAAAACCGGCCACGACATCGGCCAGAGACGGCTGGTGATCAACAGGCTGGTGCCGTTTTCGCGGACGCTGTTGATGACGTGGAAGAGCGCATTGTCGTCGAAGCCGAGGCGGTCGGCGTCCTCGAACAGCACCGGGCCGGCGGCAGCGGCAACCGCCGCGTCCGAGCCAGGCTCGGGGTGGATGTCGACGGCGCCGCTCAATTCCCGCCAGATGCGGGCGAGATGCGATTTTCCCGAGCCGACGGGGCCGGCGAGCACGACCACCGGCGATGGCCATGCCGGCCAGGCATCGACGATCGAAACGGCGGCGGCGAGCCGCTCCGAGATCAGGAGGTCGTCGCGCCCGCTTGCTGCATCGTGCGAGAAGACCAGCGGCAGCTGCTCTCCGGCCTTGCGCTTCGGATCAGCGTTTTTCACGTCATTCATTGGGAACTGATTTCGTCTTCCGGGCACTGCCACTCGGCGACCCGCCAAAATAAAGATCGCTCTGAAGGTAGCGTGAAAGTGCGAAACGAACAAGGACGCCGACGGCCGCCGCCGCCGGCACGGCGACCAGAAGCCCGACGAAACCGAAGAGCGCGCCGAAGGCAAAGAGCGCGAACATCAGCCAGACCGGATGCAGGCCGACGCTGGAGCCGACGAGCTTCGGCTGCAGAATGTTACCTTCGAGGAACTGACCGCTGAAGAAGACGACGAGCACCAGGCCGATCCACGGATAATCCGGCCAGAACTGCACAAGCGCGACGCCGACCGCCAGCACGAGACCAACCATCGAGCCGACATAGGGAATGAAGCTGATCATGCCGGCGAAGAGGCCGATCAGCAGGCCGAAATTCAGTCCCACGAGAGAGAGGCCGACGGCATAATAAATGCCGAGGATCAGGCAGAGCGAACCCTGGCCGCGGATGAAACCGGCGATTGCCTGGTCGATCTCCTTGGCGATCTGGCGGACATCGCTGACATAATCGCGCGGGATCCACTGATCGACCTTGGCAACCATGCGGTCCCAATCAAGCAGGATGTAAAAGGCAACGACGGGGGTGACGACGAGCAGCGATATGACGTCGACGATCGCCTTGCCTGAATTCCAGATCTGCGCAAAGAGCCCGGTGAGGAAGCCCATGCCCTCCGACAGGATGCCTGAGAGATTGTCCTTGATCGTGCCCACTTGGTTCTCAACCCAGTCCGGCAGCAGCGAATTCTGCGCCTGCGTGATGAACTGCTGTAATTGGCTGATATAACCCGGCAGACGTTGAGCGAAATCGTTGAACTGGCTGATCAGCACCGGAATGAGGATCATCAGCGCCAGCGCGAAGACGATCACGAAAGCGACGAGAATGCCGATGGTCGCCATCATGCGGCTCAGTCCCAGCCGCTGCAACCTGTCTGCCACCGGATCGAGGAAATAGGCGATCGCCATGCCGGCGACGAAGGGCAGCAGGATCGAGCTGAAGACGTAGAGAAAGACGATGAAGAAGACGAGAACCACCAGCCAGAAGAAAATCTGACGTTTGAGACTGTTGCCGCTGACTTGCTGTGGCATTGCTTCCCCGCTGATCGCTCGTCGCCGTCTGACGCCGCATCCGATCCGAAGCGGCCATTGAGCACATAGGATGCAGGCGCAAAGATGGTCAACCCTGTCGCGCCAAATCCCGGAAAGGCCGGAAGAAGACGCGGGAAATTGGGGGCTTTCGCCATGCAGCGCTTGCATAAAAGCCCCTGTCATGCAATTGCGACCGGCAGATGACGCGGCACGTTTGCCGCCTGAAATAGCCATCGGAGACCAGCATGAGCCAGTCTGGGAAAAACGGCCTGACATATAGCGATGCGGGCGTCGACATCGATGCCGGCAACCTCCTCGTCGAGAAGATCAAGCCGGCGGTGCGCTCGACCCGCCGTCCCGGCGCCGACGGCGAGATCGGCGGCTTCGGCGGGCTTTTCGACCTCAAGGCGGCAGGCTTTACCGATCCGGTTCTCGTCGCTGCCAATGACGGCGTCGGCACCAAGCTGAAGATCGCGATCGATGCCGACTATCACGACACCGTCGGCATCGACCTCGTCGCCATGTGCGTCAACGATCTCGTGGTACAAGGCGCCGAGCCGCTGTTCTTCCTCGATTATTTCGCGACCGGCAAGCTCGACCCCGACCAGGGCGCGGCCATCGTCGGCGGCATTGCCGCCGGCTGCCGTGAGGCCGGCTGCGCGCTGATCGGCGGCGAGACGGCCGAAATGCCCGGCATGTATTCCTCCGGCGACTACGACCTCGCGGGTTTTGCCGTCGGTGCTGCCGAACGCGGTAAGCTCCTGCCATCAGGCGATATTGCCGAGGGTGACGTGATCCTCGGCCTCGCCTCCTCCGGCGTCCATTCCAACGGCTTCTCGCTGGTGCGCAAGATCGTCGAATTGTCCGGCCTCGATTGGGATGCGCCGGCGCCGTTTGCCGAAGATAAGAAGCTTGGCGAAGCCCTGCTCGAGCCGACCCGGATCTATGTGAAGCCGCTCCTGAAGGCGATCCGCGAGACCGGCGCCATCAAGGCGCTGGCGCACATCACCGGCGGCGGCTTCCCGGAAAATATTCCGCGCGTCCTGCCGAAGCATCTGGCGGCCGAGATCGATCTGGCCGCCGTTAAGGTGCCGCCGGTGTTTTCATGGCTCGCCAAGACCGGCGGCGTCGAGCCTAAGGAAATGCTGCGCACCTTCAACTGCGGCGTCGGCATGATCGCCGTCGTCGCCGGTGAGAATGTTGCGGCGGTTTCCGCCGCACTTGAATCCGAGGGCGAGACTGTGATCACGCTCGGCCGCATGATCGCCCGCGACGAGGGCGCTGCCGGCACGGTCTACAAGGGCACGCTTGCCCTATGAGCACGCCGCGCAAACGCGTCGTCGTCTTCATATCAGGCAGCGGCTCCAACATGATGGCGCTGGTTGCGGCGGCGAAGGCAACCGACTACCCGGCCGAGATCGTCGGCGTCATCTCCGACAAGGCGGATGCCGGCGGGCTTGCAAAGGCAGCCGCCGAAGGCATTGCCACCTTCGCTTTTCCCCGCAAGGACTATGCCAGCAAGGACGCGCACGAAGCGGCGATCTTTTCGGCGCTCGATGAGCTTTCACCCGACATTCTCTGCCTGGCAGGCTATATGCGACTGCTGACGGCGACCTTCATCCAGCGTTACGAAGGCCGGATGCTCAACATCCACCCTTCCCTGCTGCCGCTGTTTCCTGGCCTGCATACACATCAGCGGGCAATCGATGCCGGTATGCGGATCGCCGGCTGCACGGTGCATTTCGTCACCGAAGGCATGGATGAGGGGCCGGTGATCGGCCAGGCGGCCGTACCGGTTCTTTCCGGCGACACGGCCGAAAGCCTTGCCGCCCGTGTGCTCACCGTCGAACACCAGATCTATCCGCAAGCGCTGCGGCTGTTTGCCGAAGGCCGTGTGACGATGGAAGGCGGCAGGGCCGTCGGTGCTGAGGCCTCGACCGCAGCACCCAAAGCTCAGCTCATCTCCCTGATCGGCGACCGCGCTTAAGCCGCGAGGGCTTGCAAAGGATGCAGCGTGCCGTCGCTGTAGACGAAGCGGCCGGCGCGGAAGGTGGCGCGGATGCGATTGATATCACCCGGCTCGACCACGACCAGATCGGCGCGCTGGCCGATGGCAATCTCGCCGCGATCCGACAGGCCGGCCGAGCGGGCCGCATTGCCGGTTGCCATGGCAACGGCTGCCGGCAGGCCGCCTTCCACCATTTCGGCAAGCTTGAAGATGCCAGGCACGAAGGCAGCCGGATGATAATCGGCGGCGATGATGCTCAGCAGTCCGGCCCTTGCGGCATCGAGCGCGCTGAGATTACCCGACATGGACTGGCCGCGCAGCGCGTTCGGCGCGCCCATCAACGTCCAGAGGCCGCGACGGCGCGCCTCCTCCGCCGCAGGTGCGGTGACCGGAAACTCGCTGATGGTGACGCCGAGATCGTGCATCTCCGCGACTTTTTCGACGCTGTCATCGTCATGCGAGGCAAGCGACAGTTTGTGCTTTAGCGACAGCGCGACGATCTCCTTCAGCTTGGCCTCGATGTCAGGATTGCTGCGCATGGCGATGCGCTTGGCGACGATCTCCGCCGCCATCTCTTCGGAGACGGCGCGGCGCTCGGAAATGCTGAGGATGTAGCTCTGCAGGTTGTTGTACTGGCCCTGGCCCGGCGTGTGGTCGGTGAGCGAAACCATGTCGATCTGATCGGCATTCAGCAGGCGCTCGAGTGCCGGGGCTGCACCGACATTGGTGATTTCGTAACGAGCGTGGACGCGGTGGTCGATCAAGAGATCGTCACGCAGGCGGTTGATGCCTTCGATCACCGCCGATGTCGTCTCCAGCGAGCGGACGTGGCCGTAGACGCTTTCGGTCGCGAAGGAGACGGCTGCAAACGCCGTCGTGACACCGGCAGCGGCAAGCTTCTTGTCGAGTTCGTGGATGCCGAAATCGATCGGCATCGTCGCGTTCGGCCGCGGGGCAATCTCGCGCTCGATCATATCGCCGTGGAGATCAACAAAGCCCGGCATCAGCAGCCGCCCGCCGCCATCGATGGCAGCACCGTCGACCGGCTCCGGCCTGATCTCGGCGATGGCGCCACCCTCAACTCGCACGGAACCTTCACTCACCACCTCGTTTGGGAGAACGAGGGTGAAATTGCTGAGCCACATGGGCTGTCTCCTGACCGCATCCGATGATTGATAAACCGCAGCGCATAGAACTGCTTCGTGACAACTGCATGAAGAACTTCCAAACTTCTTACCCTTTCCGTTCTTGCTTTGCCATACTTGACCAATCAGTTGACCAAGTTTTGACATGACATTACATTAGAGACAAAGTGGACGGTGGCTATGACGATCAAAGTGAAAGTGGCAGAGGCAAAAACGCATCTCTCGGAGCTTCTGACAAAGGTGGAAGCAGGCGAAGATGTGGTGATCTCACGCGGCAACAACGCGGTCGCCCGCATGATCAAGATCGATGACCGTCGCCAGAGGCTCGACGCCATCCGCGCACTCCGCAGCGAACGGGCAGAACGCGCCGGAGCAACCGCGGCTGAAATTCAAGCCTGGCGGCGCGAAGGCCAGCGCTGATGCCGTTCGTGGTTGATGCTTCGGTTGCGGCGGCTTGGTTGCTTGCCGATGAGGAAAGCCGGACGGCCGAAGAAGCCTTGTCGTTTCTCGAAACGGAAGACGCCTTGGTGCCCGATCTCTTCTGGCATGAGATGCGCAACATCCTGTTGACCGCGGAACGGCGGAAACGCATCTCCAACGAGGATGTGCTCGCTTGTCTCATGCGACTCACCAGCCTGCCGCTGCGCACTGTCTCAAGCGAAGACCATCTTCCGATCTTACGACTTGCCGGAAAATATCAGCTATCGGCCTATGACGCCGCTTATCTGGCGCTTGCGGTCGCAGAGAACGTATCGCCTGCGACGCTGGACGCCAGACTGGAACGTGCCGCGTTAGCGGAAAATCTCGCCTTCGCTCTGGGTTAGAAAAGCGTTCCCCTGTTCAACCGCGCCCATTGCAGAAGCACGATCGTCTTGGCGTCGAAGATTTCGCCGGTTTCGATCATCGCCGCCGCCTCGTCGAGCGGGATCTCGAGAACTTCGATATCCTCGTGTTCCTCGTCCAGGCCGCCGCCTTCGGCGACACGATCGGCGGTGTCGATGAGGGCTGCGAAGAAATGCACGACCTCGGTGACGGCACCCGGCGAAGTATAGGATTTGAACAGGAAGCGCGCATCGCGCAGGTGGTATCCGGTCTCCTCCATCGCCTCGCGACGGATCGCCGCTTCGGGATGGTCGTCATCGAGAAGACCGGCCGGCACCTCGATCATCCAGGCGGGATCGCCGTTGAGATGAACAGGGAGGCGGAACTGGCGGACGAGAACGACGAGGTCGCGCTTCGGATCATAAAGCAGGATGCAGGCGGCCGGCGTGCGGTGGTAGACTTCCCGCTTCAACCGATGGGTCGCGCCCTTGCGGTCGATATAGTCGAGGAGATAGCTGCTCAGCCGCGTCCACCCATTCGACAGCGTCTCCTCGCCGGCGATCTTCACGCGTGATTTCGGCTGCATCATGCTGCGTCCCTGCGAAGCCAGACCTTGTTGTCGTGCACGGCCGCCCCGCCATAAGGCGCGACGGGGTCGGCGCCGGTCAAGACGTTGATGCCCTCGCCGTCGACATGCGCCTTGTTCGGCCAGAGCCCCTCGGCAATCAGCACGCCGGATTTCACTTCGGTGGTGATGCGGGCGTGGATGCGCAGATCGCCGCGGCTGTTGCCGATGCGGACAAGATCGCCGTGGGCGATGCCGTTGGCTTCGGCGTCGGCCGGATTGATCATCACCTCGGGGCGGCCTTCTTTCTGGCGTGAGGTCTTGGTCTCGGAGAAGCTCGAATTCAGGAAGTTGCGCGCCGGCGACGTGGCGAGGCGGAAGGGATGCTCGGGATCGGCGACTTCGATGACATCGACCTGATCGGGAAAGGCCGGTAGCGCGGCGTGCGGACCGAGCGCGCCGATCGCGGCCGGTGGTTTGTTCGGCGCCGGCTGATTGATCCAGTCCGGGCGGAAATGGAACTTGCCATCCGGATGGGCAAAGCCGTTCAGGTAATGCGCTTCCTCGAAAGCAGGCTGGCGATCGAACCATTTGTGTTCGAGGAAATGGTCGTAGCCCGGCAGGCCGCTCGATTCGAGGATGCGGTCGACCATCTCCCGGGCGGTGAAGCCGAAGCCGGGGCGATCGGCGACGCCGAGGCGTTTGGCCAGTTCCTCGATCACGAAGAGATTGGTGCGCACGGTTGGCGGTGGTTCGACCAGCTTCGGCCCCAGCAGGATATGGTTCTGGCCGCCGGCCCGGTAGATATCGTCATGTTCGACGAACATCGTCGCGGGAATGACGATATCGGCGATCTCGGCCGTTTCGGTCATGAACTGCTCGTGGACGGCAACGAAGAGGTCCTCACGGGCAAAGCCGCGTCTGACGAGGCGCTGCTCGGGGGCGATGTTTGCGGGATTGGTGTTCTGGATCAGCATCGCCGTCACCGGGCCGCGGTGGCGCAGTGCCACGGCATCGCCGGTCAGCACGCGGCCGATCTGCGACTGATCGAGCATGCGGATATCGACATCCTTCATCGACCGGCCGGTCAGTTCGGCGCTGTTCATGCGGAAAATATCGCTGTTCGAATGGAAGGCGCCCCCGCCCTCATATTGCCAGGAGCCGAGAACGGTGGCGATCGAGGCGGCCGCGTGCATGGCGACTGCACCGTTGCGCTGGCGGGTAAAGCCATAGCCCAGGCGGAAGAAGGTCTTCTTCGTCGTGCCGACGAGGCTGGCGAAGGCTTCTATCTCCTCGACGGACAGGCCGGTGATGGCAGCAGCCCATTGCGGCGTCTTGGTTTTCAGATGCGCTTCGAGACCGGCGGGATCGTCGGCATATCTCGCCATATATTCGCTGTCGGCGTAACCGTCGCGGAAGGCGATGTGCATGACGGCGCAGGCGAGTGCGGCATCGGTGCCGGGCCTGACGATCAGCGCCATGTCGGCCTGCTTCATCGTCGGATTGTCGTAAATGTCGACGACGACGATCTTCGCGCCGCGCTCCTTGCGCGACTTGATGGCGTGCGTCATCACATTGACCTGCGTCGACACCGCATTGGTGCCCCAGATGACGACGCAATCGGTGCGGCCCATCTCGCGCGGATCGGGACCGCGCAGCGTGCCGGTCGCCATGGTAAAGCCGGTCCAGGCCGGGTTGGTGCAGATCGAGGAGAAGAAACCGGAGTAACGCTTGGCATGACGCAGGCGATCGATGGAATCGCGCTGCACCCAGCCCATGGTGCCCGCGTAAAAATACGGCCAGATCGCCTCGCTGCCGTCTCTTGCCTCGGACTTCACAAAGGCTTCGGCGATCTCATCCAGCGCATCGTCCCAGGAAATCTGCTGCCACTGCCCTGCCCCTTTGGCGCCGGCGCGGCGTAGGGGATGCATCAGGCGATCGGGATGGTAGAGCCGCTCGGCGTAACGGGCGACCTTGGCGCAGATGACACCCGACGTGTAGGAATGGTCGTTCGCGCCGCGTACACGGCCGATGCGACCATCCTCCGATATCTCGACCTCCAGCGCGCAGGTGGAGGGACAGTCATGCGGACAGGCCGTGTGGCCCACCCTGTTGTCCGGCTTTTCTGATTTGGCGTGGATGGGGGTCGCAATGTTCATGGCATTTGTATATTCCAAGGCTTGTACGGCCAAAAGCCACAAAAATTTCCCATGACGCGAATTCATACGGACATCAGCGAAAATGAACTACCGCCACATCTATCACGCGGGCAACTTTGCCGATGTGCTGAAACATGTCGTGCTGACGCGGCTGATCCGTTACATGCAGAAAAAGGATGGCGGGTTCCGCGTGCTCGACACGCATGCCGGCATCGGGCTCTACGACCTCTCCTCCGAAGAAGCGCAGAAAACCGGCGAATGGCTCGATGGCATCGGCAAGCTGATGGAGGCGGACCTCGGCCCTCAGGTTTCCGAACTGCTGGAGCCCTACCTCTCGGCAATCCGCGAACTCAATCCGCAGGGCGGCATCCGCTTCTATCCCGGCTCGCCGAAACTTGCGCGCATGCTGTTCCGGCCGCAGGACCGGCTGTCGGCGATGGAACTGCATCCCGAAGACTACGTCAGGCTGCACCGGCTGTTCGAGGGCGATCACCATGCCCGCATCACCGAGCTTGACGGCTGGCTGGCGCTCGGCGCGCATCTGCCGCCGAAGGAGAAGCGCGGCATCGTGCTCGTCGATCCGCCCTTCGAGGAGGAGGACGAATATCAGCGGCTGGCCGAAGGGCTGGAAAAGGCCTATCGGCGCTTTCCCGGCGGTACCTATTGCCTGTGGTATCCGCTGAAGAAGGGCGCGCCGATCAAGGAATTCCACGAGAGGCTGCAGGCGCTCGACATCCCGAAAATGCTCTGCGCCGAACTTGCCGTTCGCAGCGATCGCGGCATTACGGGACTGACGGGCTCAGGCCTCGTCATCGTCAACCCGCCCTTCACGCTGAAGGACGAGTTGCACCAATTGCTGCCCGCATTGAAGGACCATCTGGCGCAAGACCGTTTCGCCTCGCACCGCGCCTTCTGGCTGCGCGGCGAGAACAAGGCGGTCAAGGACGATTGACCAGGCAAGCTGCTTACGGAATAGTCCGCGCGCCGCAGCTCCGCAACCTCATCAGGTGTCCCATGAAGCTCCTTTGTTCGCCCGCCTCGCCCTATTCCAACAAGGTGCGGATGGCCGCGCATTTTCTGGGGCTGGAGCTGAACGCCATCCGGGTCGACACCAATACCGGACCGGCGATCCTGGTGGACAACAATCCGCTCGGCAAGATCCCGACGCTGCTGACCGATGACGGGGTCTCGATATACGACAGCGTGGCGATCATGCATTATTTCGACCGTCTGACGAAGGGCGGGCTCTACCCCTCCAAGAAGGGCAAGCGCACGGATGCGGAAATCCTCGAGGCGCTCTGCGACGGCATCTGCGACTGCCTGCTTGCGATCGTCTACGAGCGGCGCTTCCGCGACGAGGAAAAGATTCATCAGCCGTGGATCGACCGGCAGTGGGAGAAGGCGACGAGCGCGCTCGCTCATCTCAGCGCCAACCCGCCGAAAACAGGCAAGAAGCTCAATGGCGGACATTTCGCGCTGGCCGCGACGCTCGATTATCTCGAGCTGCGCTTCAAGGACCAGTGGGAAGCCGATCATGCGCCGCTGATCGACTGGCAGCGGCAGTTCGACAAGAAATTCCCGGCCCACAGCGAGCTCAAGTCTGAGGGCTGAGCGACGGGAAACAAAAAAGCGGGCAGCAAAAAGCCGGGCGCCGTGCCCGGCTTCAGTTTGCTGACAAAGTCTCTTCCGTCATGCTCGGCCTTGTGCCGAGCATCTGACCACCCCAATTATTCTGGCGGAAAAATATTTGTTTCAAACACTTATTTTGACGTGCGCAGATCCTCGGCACAAGGCCGAGGATGACGTCGCGGGTTTTTCAGCGGTCTGTCTGCAGCAAAAAGCCGGGCGACGTGCCCGGCTTTTACATATCAGGATATTCGGTCGGCTTAGAACTTGACGCCGATACCGAGCTTGACGCTGTTCTCGTCGTAACCGCGCGAGAAGCTGCCGGAGTCGAGGTCGTAATCCTTGCTCTGGTAGTCGGTGTAGCGATATTCGAGGCGCGTCGTGATGTTGTTGGTCACGAAGGCTTCGACGCCGGCGCCGACCGTATAGCCGAAGTTCGTCTTGCTTTCGTCCGAGGTATCGTCGGAAACCTTGACGTCGCCGATGGCAAGACCGGCCGTGCCGTAGAGCAGGAAGGGGTTCATGTCGTAGCCGACGCGGCCACGGACGGAGCCGTTCCAACCATACTTGTTCTTGACGCCGCCCGAGGAAACGTCGTCGCCGCTGTAGCCGAGATCGGATTCAACGCCGTAAACGATCTGGCCCTGCTGCCAGTTGTAGCCGGTGAAGACCTGGCCGCCGAAGCCGTAGGTGTGACGGTCGGAACCGAAGTCACCCATGTTATAGGTGCCGGCGCCGCCGAGGTAAAAGCCTTCCCAGTTGCCTGCCGGCTTGACTGGTGCGTCCTGGGCGACCGGTGCTTCCGGAACCTGGTCGACGGCATCGGCCGCCTGAGCTGCCGAGACGCCCGCAATTGCAAAAACGGAGGCCATGAGGCCAGCAATGAGTACACGCATACTTAATCTCCTTTCAGTCCCGCGCCGCTTGTCATCTGTCTATCAGTGAAGCATGGCGGGATATTGCCAGATGTCCCTTCCGGATCGAGACTGAAATTGGAACTCAAATGCGGATTTGAAAGAGCCAAATTGTGATATCATTGTGGCTGCCGCATGGCTGAAATTCGATGTTGCTTTGGCGCAACATACACTTCATTAACCCTACTGAAGTGTTAAGCTGAAAATACTTATTTTAAGAAATCGCATTCTTAAATAATACCTAGAATATCCCCCTCCCCAACGCAAGCGCAACGGCCTATTTATATAATCTCCGTCGGCCCCTATATAGTCTGCTGACAGACTCGCGGGATCAGAAGGCACGATTTTGAACCACAAAAGACTTCGCTCGGCCCTTATAACAGGGGCTGCTAAAAGAATAGGCCGGGCAATCGCCGAAGACCTTGCTGCAAATGGCTTTTCCGTTGCGATCCACGCGAACGGCTCCATCGGCGAGGCCGAAGAGCTGGTGGCGGAATTGCGGCGAAAGGGATATCGGGCGACCGCCCTACAGGCCGACCTCACCGATATCGGCGAGACCGGCGCCTTGGCCGCGAAGGCGTCGGAGGCGCTCGGGCCGCTCGATCTGCTCGTCAATAATGCGTCGGTCTTCCAGCATGATTCAGCGCGTAGTTTCAATGCCGCCACCTGGGCATTGCACTTCGACCTGCATGTCCGGGCGCCCTCTATCCTTGCGGCGGCCTTCGCGCAGCAGATGCCCGCTGAGGCAGCGGGGCTGATCGTCAATATCATCGACCAGCGGGTCTGGGCGCTGAGGCCCAGCTTCTATTCCTATACCCTCTCCAAATCCGCGCTGTGGACGGCGACGCAGACGCTTGCACAGGCATTGGCGCCACGCATTCGCGTCAATGCCATCGGCCCCGGCCCCTCGATGCCGAGCGAGCGGCAGGCAATGGAGGACTTCCAAGCGCAGGTCTCAGCCCTTATCTTGCAGCGAGGGCCGGCGCTGGAGGAATTCGGACAAACGATTCGCTTCCTTTACGACACGCCCTCGATCACCGGCCAGATGATTGCCCTCGACGGCGGCCAGCACCTCGCCTGGCAGACGCCCGATGTGGCGGAGATTACGGAATGAACGGACGAAAGCTGCCGGATGGCGGCGTTCTCTACGACGATACGGATGAGAGCGAAGACGATATCGAAGTGGAAGGCGACGTTTCCGCCGCTCTTCCGCTTGCGGCGACGGTCGACTGGAATGCGGGCAGCCTCAATGAAACCGGGCTCCTCGGCGCGGAACTGATCGGCGAATTCGTCAAGCGGCTGCCGAACAGCCCGGGCGTCTACCGCATGTTCAATGCCGAAGGCGACGTGCTCTATGTCGGCAAGGCGCGCAGCCTGAAGAAGCGCGTCAACAATTACGCCGTCGGCCGCGTGCATTCCAACCGCATCGCCCAGATGGTGCGCCAGACGGCGAATATGGAATTCGTGACGACGCGCACGGAAACCGAAGCGCTGCTTCTGGAAGCGAATCTGATCAAGCGCTTGCGGCCGCGCTTTAATGTGCTTTTGCGCGACGACAAGTCCTTTCCCTATATCCTCATCACCGGCGACCACCGAGCACCTGCCATTTTCAAGCATCGCGGTGCGAGAGCGCGAAAGGGCGACTATTTCGGACCTTTTGCTTCGGCCGGCGCGGTCGGGCAGACGATCAACTCGCTGCAGCGCGCCTTCCTGATCCGCACCTGCACCGACAGCGTCTTCGAAACGCGCACGCGACCCTGCCTGCTCTACCAGATCAAGCGCTGTTCCGGGCCGTGCACCCATGAGGTCAGCGACAAGGGTTACGGCGAACTGGTGCAGGAGGCGAAGGACTTCCTGTCCGGCAAGAGCCAGAAGGTGAAGTCGCATATGGCCGAGGCGATGAACCAGGCGGCCGAGGACCTCGATTTCGAGCGGGCGGCGATCTATCGCGATCGCCTGGCTGCATTGTCGCATGTGCAGAGCCATCAGGGCATCAATCCGGCCGGCGTCGAGGAGGCTGACGTTTTCGCCATCCACCATGAGGGCGGCATCTCCTGCATCCAGGTGTTCTTCTTCCGCACCGGCCAGAACTGGGGCAACCGCGCCTATTTCCCGAAGGCCGATCCGCAGCTTTCGAGCGCCGAAGTGCTGAATTCCTTCCTCGCGCAGTTCTACGACGACAAGCCAGTGCCGAAGCAGATCATGCTGTCGCAGACGGTGGAGGAGCTGGAGCTGCTCGCCGCCGCACTCAGCGAAAAGGCCGGCCACAAGGTTTCCATCCTCGTGCCGCAGCGCGGCGAGAAGCGCGATCTGGTCGACCATGTCGTTGGCAATGCACGCGAGGCGCATGGGCGAAAGCTTGCCGAGACGGCGTCGCAGTCGCGGCTGCTCGAAGGTTTCAAGGAGACCTTCGGGCTTGCCTATGCGCCGCAGCGCATCGAGATCTACGACAACTCGCATATCATGGGCACCAATGCCGTCGGCGGCATGGTGGTCGCGGGGCCGGAAGGTTTCGTCAAGAACCAGTACCGCAAGTTCAACATCAAATCGACCGACATCACGCCCGGCGACGACTTCGGCATGATGAAAGAGGTGATGACGCGGCGGTTCTCGCGGCTGATCAAGGAGGAAGGCATTCCTGACCGGGCGGCGCAGGTGGCCACGCCCGATGCAGCCGACATGCCCTTCCCGACCTGGCCCGATGTGATCCTCATCGATGGCGGCCAGGGGCAGATGACGGCAGTGCGCGCCATCCTTGCCGAACTCGGCATCACCGACAGCGTGACGGCGATCGGCATTGCCAAGGGCGTCGACCGCGATGCCGGGCGCGAACGTTTCTTTCCGCCCGGACGCGAGAGTTTCACGCTGCCGCCGCGCGATCCTGTGCTCTACTTCATCCAGCGCATGCGCGATGAGGCGCACCGTTTCGCGATCGGCTCGCACCGGGCGCGGCGCAAGAAGGAAATGATCAAGAACCCGCTCGACGAGATCGGCGGCATCGGCCCGTCGCGCAAACGCGCGCTGCTCCAGCATTTCGGTACGGCGAAGGCGGTTTCGCGCGCCGCCCTGTCCGACCTGATGGCGGTCGAAGGCATATCGGAAGCCGTCGCCAGGCAGGTCTATAACCATTTCCATGACGACGCCGCGAAATAACCGCCGTCCGTCGCAAATTCCACGCAAAGGCGGTGAAAAGACAGAAAGAATGTTGACGGTCCGCAGCCAAAGCCGTCATCTACCGCATCGGCCCGAGCATGATGCGGAGGTTCTAAAGTGTTACAGTGTCCTTGGCTCGTCTGAAAAGGCGCGCGGCGCTGTAGCGGTGCATCAATTCAGAGAAACGATCCCATGGCATCGCGTGCGTACAGCATTCCCAATCTTCTGACCTACGGCCGCATCCTCGCCGTACCGTTGATCGTTCTCTGCTTCTTCATCGAGGGCAGGCTGTCGATCAGCAACACGGCGCGTTGGGTGGCGCTGTGGATCTTCGTCATCGCCTCGCTCACCGATTTCCTCGACGGTTATCTCGCACGCATCTGGAACCAGACGTCGAACATCGGCCGCATGCTCGACCCGATCGCCGACAAGCTGCTGGTCGCCTCGATCCTTCTCCTGGTCGCGGCCGACCAGACGATCGCCGGCTGGTCGATCTGGGCGGCGATCACCATTCTCTGCCGCGAGATCCTGGTGTCGGGACTGCGCGAATATCTGGCGGCGCTGAAGGTCAGCGTACCGGTGACGCGGATTGCCAAGTGGAAGACGACGCTGCAGCTCGTCGCCATCGCTTTCCTGCTCGCCGGCCCGGCCGGCGACGAGATTTTCCCCTATACGACGCAGACCGGCATCGCGCTGCTGTGGATCGCGGCGCTGCTTACCATCTATACCGGCTACGACTACTTCCGCGCCGGGGTGAAACATATCGTGGATGACGAGGAATGACGCGGCTTGTCTATTTCGCCTGGGTGCGGGAGCGCATCGGCAAGGGCGAGGAGGAGATCGATCTCCCCTCCTCCGTCGTCACCGTCGCCGATCTCTTGAATCATTTGAAGACGCTGGGCGAAGAATATGAGACTGCACTTCAATATCCCGACGTGATCCGCGTGGCGCTCGACATGGAGCATGTCGAGCATGACGAGCCGATATCGGGCGCCCGGGAAATCGGGATATTTCCGCCGATGACGGGTGGATAGGGCGGTGACCGTGATGCCGTTTCGCTACCCCCTCTGCCCTGCCGGGCATCTCCCCCACAAGGAGGGAGATTGGCTGGGCGCACCGGCTTCCCCAAACAATCGGCGTTTCAGCCCGGCGAAACGGTAAGTGGACACGATGGTCGAGCCACACGTAATCTCCCTCCTTGTGGGGGAGATGCCCGGCAGGGCAGAGGGGGGTTGGCACGGCACGCCCTCTCCATAGCCTCCGCTACGACATCAAAGCAGTTGGGGATGCTATCATGACCATCACCCCCACCATCCGCGTCCAGCATGAGGACTTCGACCTGCAAGCCGAGGTCGATCGCCTCTCCAAGGGCAAACCCGGCATCGGCGCCGTCGTCACCTTTTCCGGCCTCTGCCGCGATGAAGGCGGGACGCTTGCGGCACTCGAGCTCGAGCATTATCCCGGCATGGCGGAGGCGGAGATGCGACGCATCGGCGATCTTGCCATCGGGCGTTTCGGACTTCTCGGCCTCACCGCCATCCATCGTTACGGAAAGATCGCCGCCGGCGAGAATATCGTGCTCGTCGTCGCAGCCGCACCGCACCGGCAGGCGGCGTTCGACGGCGCCAATTTCGTCATGGATTTCCTGAAGACTGCAGCCCCGTTCTGGAAGAAGGAGCACGCCAGGGATGGCGCCACGGGCGACTGGGTCGCGGCGAAAGACGCCGACGACGCGGCGCGCGACAAGTGGAAATAAGTTAGAGAACAACACGCTCCCGGCGGCTCATGACCAAGAGCAGGACGAGCAGCGAGAAGACGACCAGATCCCGCCAGACGAAGGGGCCATAGGCGCCCCACATGGTTTCGACGACGGCGAGCCCGGCAGCGCCGCCTGCCGAACGCAGCGGATCGGAATGGCCGCCGACGGCTGCGATCAGCAGCACCTTCAGCCCGAACATCAGGCCGGCGCCGAAATCCATCGAGCCGTAATAGAAAGTTGCGAGGATGCCGCAGATGGTGGCGACGAGGGCTGCGGCCCCATAGGCGACAAGAAAGACGCGGTTGGCGCTGGTGCCGCAGAGTTCGGCGGCCAGCGGATCATCGGTGACGGCGCGCCAGACGCGGCCCCAGGCCGTGCGCCTGAGGATCAGCGTACCCACCGCGACGATGGCGCACATCAATGCGGTGTCGATCAACTGGATATGGGTGAGCGTCACCTTGAACGGGCCGTCGCTCCAGAAGACGACCGTATCGTTCAGGAACGGCGGCAGCCAGATGGCGCGGGTATTGGCGGCGAGCCGGGCGGTCTCCATCAGCACGATCATGATGCCGAGGGCAGCGACGATGACCGTATTCGGCGATTTGCTGACCAGCGGCAGCATGATCGAGCGACCGATCCATAGGCCCGCGGCCAGCGAATAGACGATGGAAGCACAGGCGCCGACGGCAAGGGCGGCCGGCAGCACCAGCCAGAAGCGGTTGAAAGCGAGTTCGGTGAAGAGCAGCAGGATCTGGCCCGCGAAGGCAAAGATCGCCCCATAGGTGATATCGGCCCGCTTCGTCACGCCGAAGGCGACGGCATAACCGAAGGCAAGCGCGGCATAGAGGGCGGCCAGCGGAACCGCATTCGCCAGCTGCTGCAGAAGATAGGCCATTCCAGACACTCCGCGTCATCAAAATTATAACTGGTAAAACCTATTTCACCAGTTATAATTTCGTCATGAGTTTTTCCTGGACCCCTCACCGCTTTGCCGGCGGCGCACTGGCGCTCGATGTCGTCAACAGCGTCGTTCTGCGCCACGATGCCTCGCGGCGGATCGACCGCTTCGCGGTCAGCGACCAGATGCGGAGCTTTCCGCACGCCGCCGCCGAATTCTGCGCCGAGCGCGCCCTCTTCGGCGACACAGCGCCGGTGGCGGCGGAAAACGAGGCGGATTTCATCGCGCTGCGGGAAACAATCGACCTCTATTTCCGCGAGCGTATACTGAATGGCGGCGACGACCAATTGCTGGCCAAACTACTGGAAGCGCTGGCGAAGGCATTGCGCGAAACAAGCCCCGGCAGCCTGGCCGCGGCGACCGCCCATTCGGCACTGCGGCTGATCGCCATGCCCGATCCGGAGCGCATGAAGATCTGCGGCAATTGCGGCTGGCTGTTCATCGACCGCAGCAAGAACAGGAGCCGGGCCTGGTGCGACATGGCGGTCTGCGGCAACCGCGCCAAGGCGAACCGGCACTATCGCCGCAAGAAGGAGGAGACGCCATGAGAAAGCATTGGATCGTGATGGCGGCGATGGCCGGGCTGATGCTGTCAGCCTGCCAGCGCCAGGCTGAAAATCTGGTCGAGGTCACCGGCCATCTCTTCGTCTTCAACTATCGGGTGGCGAGCGCCACCTATCTGCTGACGCTGAAGAAGACGGAGCCTATTCCCGACGGTTCGGTCATCATCGCCGAATTCGAAAATCCGCAAGGTGGCGATCCGCTGGTACTGAACCAGAAGATCTATCCGATCGACGACAAGAT
Organism: Rhizobium leguminosarum; assembly: GCF_001679785.1. Lineage (NCBI taxonomy): Bacteria > Pseudomonadati > Pseudomonadota > Alphaproteobacteria > Hyphomicrobiales > Rhizobiaceae > Rhizobium > Rhizobium leguminosarum. The sequence continues at coordinate 717,358 of NZ_CP016286.1, read as the reverse complement.
CGCGCTGCAGAGCGAAAATCTGCATTGCGTGCGCAAGGACCGTCCCTATTCCGTCAGCGTCCGGCTGGTCGACAAGGACGGCAAGGTGCTGCAGGAACTGAAGACGCAGTTCCGGTCCGACCTCGACCAGACCGTCCTGCCGAGCAAGCCGCTCGTCGTCGGTGCGTTTTATGACAAGAACCCGGAGGTCTTCAAGCCTGACGGCAGCGTCGATTTCTCGAATACCGACAAATGCCCGGCATAGAAAACATGCATAGAAAAAGCCGGAGCGAGGCCCCGGCTTTCGAGAGTCAATTCAAGGCATTGCCAGCGAATGCCGAAGCGTGGCCTCAGCCGACGATTTCGGTATCGGAGAACCAGTACTTGATTTCCTCGGCAGCCGTCTCCGGAGCGTCCGAGCCGTGAACGGAATTTTCGCCGATCGACAGAGCGTGAACCTTGCGGATCGTGCCTTCGTCAGCGTTTGCCGGGTTGGTCGCGCCCATGATCTCGCGGTTCTTGAGGATCGCGCCTTCGCCTTCCAGCACCTGGACGATGGTCGGGCCGGAGGTCATGCCTTCGACCAGTTCGCCGAAGAAGGGACGGTCCTTGTGAACGGCGTAGAAGCCTTCGGCTTCGCGACGGCTCATCCAGACGCGCTTGGAAGCGACGACACGCAGGCCGGCATCTTCGAGCATCTTGGTGATGGCGCCCGTCAGGTTGCGCTTGGTCGCGTCCGGCTTGATCATCGAGAAGGTGCGTTCAATCGCCATAGTCAAATCCTCTGTTTTCTCGGGAAAAGTGCGCGGTCTTTACCCGCCCCAACGCCTGAAAACAAGAGGTAGGCGGCAATTTCACGCCGCTGTCACAGTCCTGCCGCGGCTTTCATGAAGATCGAGGCAGCGTTCGAACCAGGCCATGACAGGATCGTCGGCAGCCAGCATGGCGAGACCGGCGGAGACCCGCAGCCATTGCAGCGCGCCAAAGACGATATAGTCGGCAAAGAGCGGCGTTTGCCCGCCGATGAAGGGTTGGAACTTCAGCATGTGCCGGAGCGGCTCCAGCTTGGCGCCGAAGGCGGCTTTCTCCGCCTCGCTGTCGGCCGCAACTACTTCCAACGGCTTGCCAAGCCGAGCCTCCCGGCTTTCGCGGAAATAGGCCTTGTCTGCCTCATCGAGGTTCGCATGGATGTCGAGAAGGGCGATGCGCATGATCGCTGGATGGATGATCATCTGCGAATAACCTTCTACCATGCGCGACAGCGCCTTGCCGCCCTCGCCGTTGAACAGTGACGGCCGCTCGGGATAGGCCTCCTCCAGATAGAGGGCGATGTCGAAACTGTCGGGGATCAGCCGGCCATTATCGTCGAGAACGGGCACGATCGACGAGACGCCGCCGCCGATCGCGCGGATGCGAGCATAGGTCGTCGGAATCTCCTCGAAATCGAGCCCCTTATGCGCCAGCGCCATCACCGCCTTCCAGCAATGGGGCGAAAAGAAGCGCCGCTCGTCGGCGCCGCAGAGGGAATAGAGGGCTCTGGTCATAACAGTCCTTTCGAGATCGCAGCTCCCATCCATTCCACGACAGAAAGCGCCTGCGATCAAATCAGGAAATTTCATGAGCTCATCACTGCGATTTTCGGGAAAAGGGGCTAAACTGCCGTGACCAATGCGGGAGGGACTGAATGCTCAGACATTACAGGATGTTCGCCGCCTATAATCGCTGGGCCAACACGCAAGTCTATGCGGCTGCGGCAGAACTCAGCGATGCGGAGTTCCGCAGCGATTGCGGCGCCTTCTTCGGCTCGCTGCATCGCACGCTCAATCACCTGCTCGTCGCCGACCGGATATGGATGAAACGCTTCACCGGCACCGGCGAAGCGCCGGCGACACTCGATGCCGTGCTCTTCGAAGATCTGGATGCGCTTGCCGCCGCACGCAAAGCAGAGGACGAGCGGATCATTGCCTGGACGGGCATGCTGGACGAGAAAACCCTCGCCGCCGACTTCACCTATGTGCCGGTGACACAGCCGATCAAGGTCACCCAGCCACTGGCGCCGGCGCTCGCGCATCTCTTCAATCACCAGACCCATCACCGCGGCCAATGCCACATGACGCTGACGGCGCTCGGCAAGCCGAGCCTTAGTTTGGACCTCATCTACTTTCTGCGGGTTGAGGGCCGTGAATGGATGTGAGGCCTTCGCCATCAAGGCCGCGTTAACCGCCTTTACCGGTTCCGCCCGCGAATCCAGGGCTTCCGGTTGAAAGTTCAGCCTCTCTTAAAAGCTTGCGGGCATAGCGGATGTGAGAGATGAGGCCGGGTCGTGAGGGATCGTCATGCAGAATGCAAGCGCAAACGCATTGGTGCCGCGCGAGGCCGCGCGCGCCGCGCCGATGGCGGATATTCAGAAAATCGCCCAGCACATGGCGCGTCTCAACGTCGCGGCACTACCGCGCAACTACGAACTCTTTCACGAGGCGATCGTCGGACTCAATGCGGGCCTTGCGCAGGATATCGCGGCACTCGGGTCCCAGCCGCAACAGCCGATGCTCGATGAACTCGGCCTGAAATACCGCCTCGTCGGCCATTGCGGGCTGGCGGGCGAGACGTCGCGGAACGAGGCGAGCCGGATGCTGCGCGACGTGGCGGAAAGGCTTGCCGAAGGGCTGAAGCACAAGAACGCCTTTGCGCGCGCCTGCGGCACGATCCTGAAATCCGTTTCCGGCCATGACGATCAGAGCCTTGCCGCCTTCCTCAGCGAGATCGACTACCTCACTGCCTCGCTTTCGACCGTTCTTGCAGCGGAGATGGAAATCGGCGCGAAGCTGCAGGACGATATCAAGACGCTGGAAACGCTGGAGCGCGGCATTTCGGCGATGCAATCGGCTGCGATCGCCGACAGGATCACTGGACTTCCAAACCGCATCGCGCTGAACCGGACGATCGCCGATCTCTACAAGCGCGAAGAAGGTGCCGCCGGTAGCGCGCTGATCATGGTCGATATCGACAATTTCACCGATCTCAACGAGAAATACGGCACCCAGGCCGGCAACAAGCTCCTGAAGAAGCTCGCCGGCCTGCTCAGCAAGTCGGTCAAGAAAAACGATTTCGTCGCCCGCACGGAGGCAGACGAATTCGCCCTGTTGTTTTCCAATGTCGGCATGCAGGATGCAATCGCTATCGCCGACCGCCTGCGTGCCTCCGTCGAGGACAATCTCGTCTTCGCGACATCCGACAAGACCGATCCGGGCAGGCTCACCATTTCGATCGGCGTGGCGCTCAGCACCGACGCGGCAACGCCGGGACAGTTGCAGGCCAATGCCCGCGTGGCGCTTCTCGCCGCGCAGTCGAACCCCCGACAACCGGTGCAGGCTTTCGGCCGCTGAGGCGGCGGACAAGCAGGCTTGCGGTGGGACAAGCAAGCTTGTCCCGGGGATAAGCAAGCTTGTCAGCGCACAAGCAAGCTTGGCGCGGGGAGAAGCGCTCTTGCCTTGTCGAGCGCTTTCGGCCAAAACGCCGGCCATGATCACGCTCACCGATATTTCCGCCCGCATCGCCGGGCGCCTGCTTCTCGACAACGCCAGCGTTTCGCTGCCTTCAGGCACGAAGGCAGGGCTCGTCGGGCGCAACGGCGCCGGCAAGTCCACGCTTTTTCGCGTCATCACCGGCGATCTCGGTTCGGAGAGCGGAACTGTGTCGATCCCCAAGGCCGCACGCATCGGCCAGGTGGCACAGGAAGCGCCGGCGACCGAGGACGCGCTGATCGAGATCGTGCTTGCCGCGGACAAGGAACGCACCGCTCTCGTCGCCGAGGCGGAAACGGCGACCGATCCGCATCGCATCGCCGAAATCCAGATGCGTCTTGTCGATATCGACGCGCATTCGGCCGAAGCGCGCGCGGCGAGCATTCTTGCCGGCCTCGGCTTCGACAAGGACGCGCAGGCCCGCCCCGCCTCCTCCTTCTCCGGCGGCTGGCGCATGCGCGTCGCCCTTGCCGCCGTGCTGTTTTCCGAGCCGGACCTGCTCCTGCTCGACGAGCCGACCAACTATCTCGACCTCGAAGGCACGCTGTGGCTGGAAGATTATGTCAGGCGCTATCCGCATACCGTCATCATCATCAGCCACGATCGCGACCTCCTGAACAACGCGGTCAATGCGATCGTCCATCTCGACCAGAAGAAGCTCACGTTCTATCGCGGCGGATATGACCAGTTCGAGCGGCAGAAGGCGGAAGCCGACGAATTGCAGACGAAGGCCAAGGCCAAGAACGACGCGGCGCGCAAACATCTGCAGGGCTTCATCGATCGCTTCAAGGCCAAGGCTTCCAAGGCCCGGCAGGCACAATCGCGCGTCAAGGCGCTGGAGCGCATGGGAACGGTCGCCGCTGTCATCGAGGACCACGTACAGCCGATCACTTTTCCCGAACCGGAAAAGCAGCCGGCTTCGCCGATCGTCGCGATCCAGAGCGGCGCCGTCGGCTACGAGCCCGGTAATCCGATCCTGAAAAACCTCAATCTGCGCATCGACAATGACGACCGCATCGCCCTGCTCGGCTCGAACGGCAACGGCAAATCGACCTTCGCCAAATTCATCTCCGGCCGGCTGGCACCGGAGAGCGGTGAAGTGAAGATCGCGCCGAGCCTGAAGATCGGCTTCTTCGCGCAGCACCAGCTCGACGACCTCATCCCCGAGCAATCGGCGGTAGAGCATGTGCGCCGGCTGATGCCCGGTGCACCGGAAGCCAAGGTGCGCGCCCGCGTCGCCCAGATGGGGCTTGCGACCGAGAAAATGGCGACGGCCGCCAAGGATCTTTCCGGCGGCGAAAAAGCCCGCTTGCTGATGGGGCTTGCCGCCTTCAATGCGCCCAATCTGCTGATCCTCGACGAGCCGACCAACCACCTCGACATCGATAGCCGCCGCGCGCTAATCGAGGCGCTGAACGACTACGAAGGCGCCGTCATCCTGATCTCGCATGATCGCCATCTGATCGAGGCGACGGTCGATCGGCTGTGGCTGGTCAATGGCGGTACGGTGACGACCTTCGAAGGCGATATGGACGAGTACCGCGACCTGATCGTCAGTTCCGGTAAAAAAAAAGAAGAAAAGCCGCAGCTAGTTGAAGACGCGACGTCGAAGGCCGACCAGCGCAAGCTCAATGCCGAACGTCGCGCCTCGCTGACGCCGCTCAGGAAAAAGATCAACGAAATCGAATCCTTGACGGCGAAGCTGGAGAAACAGATTCAGGCGCTTGACGCGGAACTTGCGGATCCGGCCCTTTATGAGAAGACGCCCGCCAAGGCGGCCGAGAAGGCAAAGCAGCGCGGCGAAGCTGCGGCGAAATTGGCAGCCGCCGAGGAAGACTGGCTGATGCTGTCGGCCGAATACGAAGAAGCGATGGCGGGATAGCCACAGGGTGACGCCGAAATTCAAGAAGACCGAGATGCCCAACACCGTCGTCGCCTCGGCCAATTCGTGACGTCCGCTAGCGCATCTGCGCGTCTGAAGAGACGCGCGGCGCTGTAAGGCGGGTTGCCAAGTCGGGACCGGCTGCCTAGATCTGTCCGACGTCAACGGAAGCCGGCAGGTCGGATATGAACCTTCATCTCGAAACGGACGACGATCCGCGCACCCGCCAGTTCATCGACGAGCACAACCGGGTTTCCGACGCGGCACTGAGAACACCTGAATTCGAGAGGGATCGCGACGCGATCAAGGCGCTGATCGAGCGGCAGGACAGGCTGATCGTTCCGATGCGCCGAGGCGAATGGCTGTTCGATTTCCGCCAGAGCAAGGACAATCCTCTCGGCATCTGGCTCCGCCTGCCGGCAGATCAGGAGCCGCTGCCGGACGCCGGCTGGGAGCCGGTCTTCGATCTCGACGCCTTCTGCGTCAGCGAAGGCAAGCGCTGGAATTGGCGCGGCGCCGTCACCTGCCCATGGGAGCCGACGCGGGTGCTACTCACGCTTTCGGATGGCGGCTCCGACCTTCTCCGGCTGCTCGAATTCGACGCCGAGCGGAAACAGGTCGTCGAGGGCGGCTTCGATACACCGGCCGCACGATCGCATGCCACTTGGCTCGGCCGCGACGAAATCTGCTATTTCGGTTCCATCGACAGATTTTCGGCGACCCGCTCCGGATGGCCGCGCGTCGGACGGCGATTGAAGCGCGGGCAGCGACCGGAAGATGCCGCCGTCATGTTCGAAGCCGCGAACGAGGACGTCTACGGCTTCAATCTCGTCATCGACCCTGCCCTATCGGGCGCTTCGGCGGATCGCGGACTGATCGATATTTTCGTCGCCGCCCACGAGATCGGCGTGGCCAGCGCTTTCCTGATCGCCAGCGACGGCACACAGCGGCGTATCGATCTGCCTAAGGAAGCCGATTTCCAGTTCAATCATGATCATTGCCTTTGGCGGGCAAAGACCGATGAGCGCGTTGCGACCGGCAGCCTCGTGCTGCAACGCTTCGATCCCGCCTCGGAGACGGCCCTGCTCGGGCCGGAGCGGATCCTGTTTCAGCCCGGCGAGGGCCAGTCCATCGCGCAGATGATGCTGATGCAGCGGTGGTGCGTCTTCATCATCTCCGATCGGCTGCGTCCGCGTCTCATGGTGCTGGACCTGACAAGGCCCGATGCCGAACAGCGCGAGATCGCACTGCCGGCCGACATGCAGACGGCGCACTTCAGGCCGCTTCATGCGGATCTGCATCTTGGCGACGATACGCTCCTCGTCGTCGGCCAGGGCTTCCTGCAGCCGCCCGTCTGTTACCGCCTCGAGCTGTCGGATCGCAGCAGGCAGGCCGAGCCGATTTTCGTCGCCGCAGCGCCGAGCTATTTCGATGCGACCGATATGTCATCCGAACTGCTGGAGGCTGTTTCGGAGGACGGAACGAGGGTTACCTACCGGTTGGTTCTGCCGAAGCAATGGACCAAGGGCGCGCTGCCGGTGCTGCTTTACGGTTATGGCGGCTTCGATGTCCCCTTGTCGCCAAGCTATTCCGGCGTGACAGGACGCTGGCTGGAACAAGGCGGCGCCTATGTGCAGGCCTATATTCGCGGCGGCGGCGAATTCGGGCCTGACTGGTATCGCAGCGCCAAGCGGCAGGGGCGAGACCGGGCGTTTGCCGATTTCGTCGCCATCGCGCGCGATCTGGTCGCCCGCGGCTATACCGTGCCGTCGCGGATTGCCTGCCAGGGCGGCAGCAACGGCGGTCTGCTGACCGGCGTGATGCTGACGCGCTACCCGCAAGACTTCGGCGCCGTCTGGTGCCAGGTGCCGGTTCTCGACATGACACGCTTCCACCTGTTCAGCGCAGGGCAAGCCTGGATGGACGAATATGGCGATCCGGAGACGCCGGTCGACCGGGACTTCATGCTCGGTTATTCGCCGCTTCACAATGTCGGGCCGGCGACCAAGGTCAGCTATCCGCCCATCTACATCGAAAGCTCCGCCAATGACGACCGCGTGCATCCCTCGCATGCGCGCCGCTTTGCCGCGCGGCTGGAGGAAGAAGGACACCGGCCGCTCTTCCATGAATTCGGCTCGGGCGGGCATGGCGGCGACGGCAATTCCGAAGAGCGCGCGGCGCGTGCAGCGATGGGTTACAGCTTCCTTCGCCAAACCATCATGCGCTAGGATGCGATAGAATGGAGGAGGAGAGCTTGTCGGCGCGCCTCTTTCTGATACAAACAGGTCAATAAATCATACTTTTCATACAGGCTTGAGCAAACACCATGTCTCCTATCAACCTCGCCATCGTCGGCGTCGGCAAGATCGTCCGCGACCAGCACCTTCCCTCCATCGCCAAGAACCCGGATTTCGAACTCGTCGCCACGGCAAGCCGCCACGGCACGGTCGAAGGCGTCAAGAGTTATACGACGATCGAAGCGATGCTCGACGCCGAGCCCTCGATCGACGCCGTTTCGCTCTGCATGCCGCCGCAATATCGCTACGAGGCGGCCTATAAGGCGCTCGTCGCCGGCAAGCACGTCTTCCTGGAAAAGCCGCCCGGCGCGACGCTCAGCGAAGTGGCCGATCTCGAAGCGCTGGCGAACAAGCAGGGTGCGTCGCTCTTTGCCAGCTGGCATTCGCGCTATGCACCGGGCGTCGAGGCGGCCAAGGCGTTTCTTGTCGCGACGACGATCAAAAGCGTGCATGTGATCTGGAAGGAGGATGTTCGCCACTGGCATCCGAACCAGGACTGGATCTGGCAGGCCGGCGGCCTCGGCGTTTTCGATCCCGGCATCAACGCGCTGTCGATCGTCACCCATATCCTGCCGCGGCCGATCTTCATCACCGAGGCCGTGCTCGAATTTCCCGAGAATCGCGATGCACCGATCGCGGCCGACATTCACTTCCGCAATGCGGACGGCTTGCCGGTTCACGCCGAATTCGACTGGCGCCAGACCGGCAAGCAGAGCTGGGACATCGTCGCGGAGACGGCAGCCGGCCAGATGGTGCTCGCCGAGGGCGGCGCCAAGCTTTTGATCGACGGCGCGCTGAGATTCGCCGAGCCGGAGCAGGAATATCCCTCGCTCTACCGTCGCTTTGCCGAAATCATCAAGGCCGGCAAATCGGATGTCGATCTCGCGCCGCTGCGCCACGTCGCCGATGCCTTCATGCTCGGCAAGCGGAAATTCGTCGACGCCTTCCACGACTGAGCGTCGCAATAACGTCATAGAAACCGGCAAGATTTGCCGGCCTATGGCAATAGTGTTCGGGGGCAGCCGCTCATGAGCAACAAAATTGGCCGCAAGGGCCGATTTTTCCGCGTGTTGAAGATTGGCATCCTTGTGGTGCCGCTTCTCGGCCTTGCAGCATGTTCGGGCGAAGAGGTCGTCATGCCGCCTGATCCACCGGGCATTTCCCGATCCGAGGAATATTCCTTCGGATCGGCGACCCAGGCCCAGGATTGGCAGGCCACCCGCAAGGTGCTGGGCCAACTGGAAGGGCGGTTCGGAGAGAAGTCCATGCGTATCCTGGCGCGCAATCTTGCCAGCACCACCGACCCGCAGACCATCAAGGCTTATTATGCCGAACGCCTTGTGCATCAAGCCGGCTGGGCGGAAATGCCGGTCAGCACCTTTGCCGACAAGGCGTGGGCATTCGCTTTGGTCAGTCCGAATGGAAAGCATGTTTTGGCAGTCGAGGCGCTCGACGCATCGGAAAGTGCTGGCGGGATCGTACCCCTCAATATCCTGACAAACCTCGACGAGGATAAAGGTTCGAAACGGTAGCGGCGTTCGCTGGCGGGAGAGCGAAGCTGGATGGCTTCATGCAGCAATTCAAAGTGTTGCAGCGTCCTTTGCGGCTCTCGAAAAGACGCGCGGAGCTGCAGCGTCGTAGCGAACGCTCAGGCCTTCTTCTCCCATCGCCCTTCCGGTGTCTGCTGCCAATAGGTGAGGTTATGTCCCTCGCCTTTCAGCTTCTTCCACTGCGCACGGGCGGTGTCCAGTTGCTCCTGGTCATGACCGTCGAACATGAAGACGATGCGCTCATAGGCATCGACCGGCGGCGGCTCTGCGCCGTCGACGATGAAACGCACGGTCGCCGCATTGGCATTGTCTGGTGTCACCGTCAAAAGCACCGGCTGGCTTTCGGCGAAATCCGCCTCGTCGGTGCCGTGCGGCAGGAAGCTCTCCTCGCGGAAAGTCCAAAGATGCTGATCGAGAGCATCACGCCGCGCCGGCTCGCGCGTCTGGACGGCAACGCGCCAGCCGCGCTCGACGCTTTTGTCGATGAGCGGCGGAAGCGCGTCCTCCAGCCTGGATTCGGTCAGATGATAGAAGAGAACGTCCGTCATCAGGATTCATAATGGGCGCGAACGAGTTCGTCGAGCAGGCGCACGCCGAAGCCGGAACCCCAGGATTGATTGATCTCGTCCTGCGGCGAGCCCATCGCCGTGCCGGCAATATCGAGATGCGCCCAAGGCGTGTCCTGCACGAAGCGCTTGAGGAAATGCGCGGCCGTGATCGAGCCGGCCTGTCGCCCGCCGGTGTTCTTCATATCGGCGAACTTGCTGTCGATCAGCTTGTCGTAATCCCTGCCGAGCGGCATGCGCCAGAGTTTTTCGTTGCTCGAAAGACCGGCTGCCGTCAGTTGGGCGGAAAGCTGGTCGTCATTGGAGAATAGGCCGGCATGCACATTGCCGAGTGCGACGACGATCGCCCCGGTCAGGGTGGCGAGATTGATCATGAACTGCGGCTTGAAGCGGTCGTTGCAGTACCAGAGCGCATCGCAGAGCACGAGGCGGCCTTCGGCATCGGTGTTGATCACCTCGATCGTCTGGCCGGACATCGAGGTGACGATATCGCCCGGACGCTGGGCGTTACCGTCAGGCATGTTCTCGACCAGGCCGATGATGCCGATGGCGTTGACGGCCGCCTTGCGGGAGGCGAGCACATGCATGAGGCCGGTGACGGCTGCCGCACCGCCCATATCGCCCTTCATGTCTTCCATGCCGGCGGCCGGCTTGATCGAAATGCCGCCGGTATCGAAGACGACACCCTTGCCGATGAAGGCGACGGGGCGATCCTTGCCCTTGCCGCCCTTCCACTGCATGACCGCCAGGCGCGGCGGGCGCACGGAGCCCTGGGCGACGCCGAGAAGGGCGCCCATGCCGAGGCGGCGCATTTCGCGCTCCGTCAGGATTTCCACTTCGACGCCGAGCTTTTCCAGCTCCTTCGCCTTGGCGGCGAACTCGACGGGGCCGAGCACGTTCGGCGGTTCGTTGACGAGGTCGCGGGCAAGGTTGACACCACCGGCAATCGCTTCGGAATCGGAAAACGCCTTCTTGGCACCACCCGGAACGGCGGTGACGATCGTCACCTTGACGGATTTCGCCGGCTTCTCCTCCTCGTCACTCTTCTTCGTCTTGTAGGTATCGAAGCTATAGGCGCGCAGCAGCATGCCGAGCGCGAAATCGGCAGCTGCCCGCGCGCTGGTATCGAGGCCAGGCACGTCGATGAAGACAGCGGCCTTGTCGGTGTTCTTGATTCTCGAGGCCGCAGCACCGCCGGCCTTCAGCCAGTCATGGGCGGTGAGTTCAGCTGCCTTGCCGAGCCCGATGACGACGATGCGCTCGACGGGCGCCCCTTCGGGTGCGACAATATCGAGCCCGCTCATGGATTTCGCGGAGAATCGGGCGATCCGGGCAGCCTTGGCGATCACACCTGCCGGATCGACCGTATCGGCGCCGGCAGCGCTGTCGGCCTCCGCGGTCTTCAACAGGATCGCCAGGCCGCCATTGAGCTTTGCCGACTTCGAGAATGAAATTTCCAACTTTACTGACATGTCTTCTCCGCTGGGATTCTTTGAAATCCGTCCCTCGCGGATAATTTCGCGTTTGGCGGGTCTGTCAATGGCTTGCGACAATTGTTATGGTCGCCCGCAGCTATCAGGGCTCCCTTGTTTTCGTCAGTTTTGTAGATATTCGCGTTGACAGTTTTTTCGAAAAATCGATGGCGGGGCCTGGCAATCCGCCTGCCGAAAACGACTTTCGGCGCATTCATGCTGCTGTTTTGGATGTGGTGGGCGCTGCTTGCCGTCTTCCGCGCCTTTCCCGGAATAGACATCTATTTTTCCCAGCTTTTTTTCGTGGGCGCAGATTGCGACGCGACGGCTGCTGCCGGGAGCATCTGCGGCGGCTTTCCCTATCGCGACGTCGCGACCTTCGACCTGCTGCGCACTCTATTCTTCCGCCTGCCCTATGTGGTGGCGATCGTGATGCTGTGGAAACTCGTCGAATGCTACCAGCAGCATGGCGCGACCTTCAACGCCCAGCGCGCGCAAAAGCTCAAAGTCGCGCTTGGAACGCTGCTGATCGGGCCGGTGCTGCTCGTCAATGTCGTCCTGAAGGAACATTGGGGCCGGCCGCGGCCGATACAGACGGACATTTTCGGCGGTGCGCTGCATTTCGTCGAGGCAGGTTCGCTTGCCGGAAAATGCGTTTCGAACTGCTCGTTCGTCTCCGGCGAGGCGGCGAGTGCCGGCTGGCTCTTCTGCCTCCTGCTCTTCGTGCCGAAATCCCTGCGTTATGCGGTGGCGGCACCCCTGGCAGCGATCTCGATCCTCACCCCGGCGATGCGGCTATCCTTCGGCGCACACTATCTTTCCGACGTCGTTCTTGGATGGCTTTCTTCGCTTGTCGTCTTCGCCGCATTGCTGGCGTTAACTGAGTCGCAACAGCAGCAAAAAAATTCTGAAATTTGAATGAATTTTTGACACCAGCTTGTCGCAAAAGCGCGACAAAGAGCGTAGAGGGATTCTCCTGCAAGGCCGTTTGGGCGTGCAGGTGCTTTCAAGGGCAGGCATGAAACTACTCGAGACATACATATTGCGGCGCGTCGGCCAGATGTTTCTCGTGGCGCTCCTGCCGGTTCTGGCGATCATTTGGACGACTCAGGTTCTGCAGCGCATCAATCTGGTCACCGACAGCGGCCAGTCGATCGGCTCGTTCGCCAAGCTGGCGACGATGATCCTGCCGTCGATCATTCCTGTCGTGCTGCCCTTCGCTCTCGTTATCGCGATCACCCAGACGCTGACGACGATGAACAATGATTCCGAGCTCACCGTCATCGACGCGGCCGGGGCGCGGCGCAGCGTGCTGATCCGCCCGATCCTGCTGCTTGCCGCCGTCATCAGCGTCTTTTCCTTCTTCGTCGACAACGTCGTCGAGCCGCGCGCAAAGACCGTCGTGCGCCAGATGATCGCAGAGACCTATGCTGACCTCCTCTCTTCGGTGATCGAAGAAAAGACCTTCCGCAAGCTCGACGAAGGCCTCTATGTACAGATCTCGCAGCGGATGGCGGGCCGCATGCTGAAGGGCCTGTTCGTCGCCGACGAGCGCGACCCGGCCTATGAACTGATCTATTATGCCAAGGAAGGCGCCGTCGACGACACGGGCACGACGCTGATCATGCATCAAGGCGAGGTGCATCGCAAAACACCCGATGGCAACGTCTCGGTCATCAATTTCGATTCCTATTCCTTCGACCTATCGGACATGACGGAGAATCGCGGACAGGCGACGCTGCGCGCCAGCGACCGTGACCTGTGGTTCCTGTTCAATCCGGATCCGGCCGACAAGGACTTTACGATCCGGCCGCAAAGCTACCGCGCCGAACTGCATCGGCGGCTGACCGACTGGATTCTGCCTGTCGTCTTTGCACTGTTTTCACTGGCGATCGCCGGCGATGCGCGCTCGCACCGCGAAGCGCGGCTGCATCCGATGGTGAGCGCTCTCGCCTATGCCTTCGCGATGCGATGGGCGGCCTTCTACGCGGCCAATCAGATCGATACCGACCCTGAATATATCGCCGTCCTCTACGCCATCCCGATTGTCAGCAGCGTCGTCTCGATCGTCTTCCTCGGCCTGCACAAACGACTGGTCATGCCTTCGTTCATCCGGGACCGGATTTCGTCTTTCTGGAGACGGATGCAGGAAAGGCTGCTTGCCGCAGCCGGCAGGACCGGCGGGGGCACCGCCCAATGATGTTCGGGACATTGTCGCGTTATTTCTTTCGCCGCTATCTGGTGACGACGGGCTGGTTCCTGATCGGCGTCTCGGGGATTTCTTTCCTCCTCGATTTCAGCGAGACGGCGGGCCGCATGTCCGGCCTTCCCGGCTACACGATCGGCGGCGGCGTCTTGATGACCGCCGTGCGCCTCCCGCTCATCCTGCAGCAGACTGTGCCATTCATCGCACTGTTTGTCGGCATGACGGTGCTGATCGGCCTCAACCGCAAATATGAACTCGTCGTCACGCGCGCCGCCGGCATTTCGGTCTGGCAGTTCATGTTCCCCTTCATCGCCGGCTCGCTGGCGCTCGGCCTGCTGACGATGGTAGCGCTCAACCCGCTTGCCGCCTGGGGACAGCGCCAGGCGCTGCTGGTCGAATCCGACTGGCGCGGCGAGAACGCGGTTCTGCGCAAGGCGCCGCAGATTCCGTGGCTGCGCCAGATCAGTGGCCGGGACGATGTCATCATCGGCGCCCAGACGGTCCAGGAGAACGGAACCAAGCTGATCGACGCGGTGCTGATCCATTTCGATTCAAGTGGTCAGGTCATTCTGAGACAGGACGCCGCCACGGCAAAATTGGAAGATGGTTACTGGCAACTTAACACCGTAGTGGAGCGCAAGCCTGGCGAAATCCCCGTGCGTAAAGCTTCGGTTCAACTTCGCACCAATCTGAAACAGGACTTCGTCCAGGAGCGGCTGACAGCGCCGGAAACAATTGGTTTCTTTGACCTTTCCAACCGAATTGCGGCAGCCAAATCCTTCGGCATTTCGACCAAGGCGCTGGAGACGCAATTCAACTCCCTGTTGTCCCAGCCATTGCTGCTGGTGGCCATGACTTTCATAGCCGCAACAGTGTCCCTAAAATTTAGCCGGTTCAACCAATCCCGCTCCGTGATTCTGGGTGGCATCCTCTCGGGCTTCATGCTTTATGTCGTCACCGTGCTTGTAAAGGCATTCGGAAGCAGTGGAGTCGTGCCCCCCTTCGTGGCGACGTGGATACCGGTGGTCGTCGCGCTGGCCTTGGGTGCGACTATTCTGCTTCATCAGGAGGACGGCTAGTGGCGGCAGGCGACCGCAAGTATTTTAGTAATCAGCTGGTTGCCCTGCTTGTCGGCGCGACTCTATGTTCCTATTTCGGCAGTGTCCCAGCCTCCTACGGCCAGGCCAACACGTCCGCTCAAGATATCGGGAAGAACATTCCGGAAGGAGCCAAGCTCCTGCTTTCGGCCAATGAACTGGTCTATAACCGTGACGCCGATCTGGTGTCGGCGGTCGGCGGCGTGCAGATCAACTATGGCGGCTATAAAATGGTCGCGCAGAAGGTCGAGTACAATCAGAAGACCGGCCGGATGATGGCGCTTGGCAATGTCGAGCTGGTCAGCCCGGACGGCAACCGCATCTATGCCGACAACCTCGACGTGACCGACAATTTCGCCGACGGGTTCCTGAACTCGTTGCGCATCGAGACCGCCGACAATACCCGCATCGTCGCCGAAAGCGGCGAGCGCGTCGGCGGCACGAAGATGATTCTCAACAAGGGCGTCTACACGGCCTGCCTTCCCTGCGCCGAAGATCCGAAGCGCGCCCCCTTCTGGCAGGTCAAGGCCCAGCGGGTGATCCAGAATGGCGAGACGCATACGATCCGTCTGGAGAGAGCGCGCTTCGAGCTGCTCGGCCATCCGATCGCCTTCCTGCCGTTCATCGAAGTTCCCGACAATACGGTGAAACGCAAGTCCGGCTTTCTGTTTCCGACGATGAGCCTGTCGCAGAATCTCGGCTTCGGTCTTTCCGTTCCTTATTACTATGTGATCTCGCCGAGCATGGACGCGACGGTCACCGCCACCGGCTACACCGCCCAGGGCTTCCTCATCGAAGGCGAATTTCGCCAACGCTTCGAAAATGGCACGCATATTCTGCGCGTCGCCGGCATCGACCAGGCAAAACCGGGCAACTTCAGCTCCGGCACCAGCGATGCCGAAGCCGAGCAACGTGGCATGGTGGCTTCCAAGGCCGAATTCCGCATCAATCCGCGCTGGACGTTCGGCTGGGACGTCATGACGCAGAGCGACAACAATTTCTCAAAAACGTACAAGCTGCGGGGCCTGACCGGTACGGATCGTACCAACCAGATCTACCTGACGGGGCTCGGGAAACGCAATTATTTCGACATGCGGGCGTTCTATTTCGACGTCCAGGATGCCGATCGGACGAATACCGCCGAAAAGCAGCAGGCGATCGTCTATCCGTCGCTCGACTATCACTATGTGGCGCCGCAGCCGCTTGCCGGCGGCGAGCTTTCGGCGGATGTCAACCTGACGAATATTTCGCGCACACATGACGACTTCTATACCGTCGACGGCTTCGACCGTTTCCGCGGCCTGAAAGGCCAGATTTCGCGTCTGACTGCCGAGCTGCAGTGGAAGCGCACCTACGTCACGCCGACCGGCCTGGTGATCACACCGCTGCTGGCCGCGCGCGGCGATGCCTTCGCGCTGAACATGGATGATCCGACCGGCTACACCGGCAACTACGTCGACGGCAATTCTGCTACCCGCTCGATGTTCACAGCCGGTCTGGAGATGCGTTATCCTATCCTGATGACGACGGCTAACAGCACCCATATCCTCGAGCCGATCGCGCAGATCTATGCCCGCCCCGACGAGCAACTGGCAGGCCGCCTGCCGAACGAGGATGCGCAAAGCTTCGTCTTCGACGCCACCTCGCTGTTCGACCGCGACAAGTTCTCGGGCTACGACCGGGTCGAAGGCGGCACCCGCGCCAATATCGGCGTTCAGTACACCGGTACATTCGACAGCGGTTACAAGCTGCACGGCATTTTCGGCCAGTCCTATCAGATCGCCGGCCAGAACTCGTTTGCGACCGATGACCTCGTCAATGTCGGCGCGGATTCGGGCCTTGAAACCGACCGCTCCGATTATGTCGGCCTTGGCGGCGTCGAAACACCGTACGGCGTTTCCGTCGCAGCCTCCTACCGGCTCGACGAAAAAGATTTCGAATTCCGCCGCGGCGATCTGACGACGGCCTACCAGAACGACACCTTCGCGACGCAGCTGACCTACACCCATCTCAGCGCCCAGCCGGCATATGGCTTTGCCGAGGACAATGACGAGATCCAAACGAACAGCAGCGTCAAGTTCAAGGATTACTGGTCGATTTTCGGTGGCATTGCCTGGGATCTGAACAATGATGTGATCAGCCGGCGGACGGTTGGCCTCTCTTATGAGGACGAATGCACGATCTTCACGATCGCCTATACGGACAGCAGAGATTCCGACGACGAGTCGGGAAGCGACTGGACGATCGGCGCACGGCTGACCTTCCGCACGCTCGGCGACATCAAGATCGGCTCCGACACCCTCGAATGACGGGCGATCGGCGCAAACATGGCCTGAAGCCATTCTTTCGCCGTAAGCCTGTGCAGGACATTGCCGCCAGTCGGTATCTGAGGCATAGGAGTTTCGCGCCGTGACGGAAGCGATTTCAGCGTGTCTCGCACTGTGGTAAGAACGCCGCGAACAACGTCTCGCGGCGCTATCGGGAGGTCAACAGATGATTGACGCGAAAAAAGCCATAACCAAATTCCTCGCCGCGGCAGCTCTTGCATTGCTGACAGGTTTTGCCGGTCCAGCGCTTGCAGCAAGCGAAGTCAAAGCCGTGGTGAACGGCACCGCCATCACCAGCGGCGACGTCGCCAAGCGCCAAGCCTTCCTGCGCCTGCAGCGTACGAAGGCCGATGCCAAGACCGCCGAGGAGCAACTGATCGACGAGGCGCTCAAGCGGCAGGAAGTCGCTCGCGTCCGTATGTCGGTGTCGCAGCAGGACGTCGATGCTTCTTTCGCGCGCTTTTCGAGCGGCAACAAGCTTTCCCCCGAGCAGATGTCGCAGATCCTCGATCGCGCCGGCGTCGGCGTCGATCATTTCAAGGGTTTCATCGCCGTGCAGATGAGCTGGCCGCGTGTCGTCAACGCCCGCTACGGCTCGACCTCGCGGCTGTCGAACTATGATCTCGTCTCGCGCATGATGCAGAACAACAAGCAGAAGCCGGTGACGACGGAATATATGCTGCAGCAGATCATCTTCGTCATTCCGCAAGCCAAGCGCGGCGCCATCACCGGCAAGCGCAAGGGCGAGGCCGAGGCGTCGCGCTCCAAATTTCCAGGCTGCGATCAGGCAAAGGTGTTTGCTGCGACGATGCGCGACGTTTCCGTGCGCGATCTCGGCCGACTGCTCGCCCCCGAGATCCCGCCGGATTGGAAGCCGCTGGTCGAGCAGGCCAAGGGCAACACGACAGGGACCCGCGTCACCGACAAGGGCGTCGAGTATCTGGCAATCTGCAGCCAGCGGCAGGTTTCCGACGACCAGGCCGCCGAAATGGTCTTCCGCCAGGAAGATCTCGACAAGTCCAAGGCCGGCAAGGATGCCAGCCCGGAAAACGAAAACAGCAAGAAATACCTGGATGAACTGCGCAAAAAGGCGCAGATCGCCTATCGCTGACCGACAATGGCGATACCGTTTTCGCGACCGCTTGCGCTGAGCCAGGGCGACCCCGCCGGCATCGGGCCGGATATTACTCTGATGGCTTGGCTCCGGCGGCGAGAACTCGGGTTGCCGCCTTTCTTCCTGATTGGCGACCCCGACGTTCTGGCGTTGAGAGCCCGCCAGCTCAATCTGGCGGTCTCGATCCGCGAGACCGATGAAGCCAGCAAAGCCGCCGGCATGTTTGCCGATGCGCTGCCCGTCATGACCATATCGGCTAGTATCGAGGTCGTGGCCGGCGAACCGCATGCGGCAACGGCGAAAGGCACGATCGCGTCGATCGAGAAAGCCGTGTCGCTTGTCATTGACGGCGAGGCGCTCGCAGTCGTTACCAATCCGATCGCCAAGGCCGTGCTTTACGAAGCGGGTTTCCGGTTTCCCGGCCATACCGAATTTCTCGCCGATCTCGCCGCCAGGGCGACCGGCCGGCCGGTAACACCGGTAATGATGCTGTCCGGACCGAAGCTCCGGGCCATTCCCGTCACCATCCATATTCCGGTCCGCGACGTGCCGCAGGCGCTGACGGGCGAACTGATCGCGGAAACCTGCAGGATCGCCCATGAAGATCTGAGGCAGCGCTTCGGCATCGAGGCGCCGCGGCTCGCCGTTGCCGGCCTCAACCCGCATGCGGGCGAAGGCGGGGCGATCGGCACGGAGGACGAGGACGTCATCCGTCCGGCGATCGAGCGCCTGCGCGACGAGGGCATCGATGCGATCGGCCCCCTGCCCGCCGATACGATGTTCCATGACGAGGCGCGGGCGCGATACGACGTTGCCATCTGCATGTATCACGATCAGGCGCTGATCCCGGCCAAGGCACTTGGTTTCGACGACAGCGTCAACGTGACGCTCGGGCTTCCCTTCGTGCGCACCTCGCCGGATCACGGCACCGCTTTCGGCATTGCCGGCAAGGGACTGGCGCGCGAGGACAGCCTCGTTGCGGCGCTGAAGCTCGCCGCCCAGCTCGGCCGCAGCGCGGAAAGCCGCCGCTGATGGCAGCACTCGATGGCCTGCCGCCGCTTCGCGACGTCATCCAGCGTCACGGCCTCGATGCACGCAAGGCGCTCGGGCAAAATTTCCTGCTCGACCTCAACCTCACGCAGAAGATCGCCCGCACGGCGGGGGCGCTCGAAGATGCGACCGTTTTCGAGGTCGGCCCCGGCCCCGGCGGACTGACGCGCGCGATCCTGGCGCTCGGCGCCAGGAAGGTTATCGCCATCGAGCGGGATACACGCTGCCTGCCGGCACTTGCCGAGATCGCCGATCATTATCCCGGCCGGCTGGAGGTGATCGAAGGTGATGCGCTGAAGACGGATTTCGAGACATTGGCGCCGGAAGGCCCGATCAAGATCATCGCCAACCTGCCCTACAATGTCGGCACGCAGTTGTTGGTCAACTGGCTGCTGCCGAAAGCCTGGCCGCCGTTCTGGCAGTCGCTGACGCTGATGTTTCAGAAGGAAGTCGGCGAGCGTATCGTCGCCAACGAAGACGACGATCATTACGGCCGTCTCGGCGTGCTCTGCGGCTGGCGGACGGAGGCACGCATGGCCTTCGACGTGCCGCCGCAAGCCTTCACGCCGCCACCAAAGGTGACGTCGACGGTCGTGCAACTGACCCCCCGCGATAACCCGATCCCCTGCGCTGTCGGCAATCTGGAAAAGGTGACACAGGCGGCCTTCGGCCAGCGCCGCAAGATGCTGCGCCAAAGCCTGAAATCGCTCGGCGGCGAGAGCCTGCTCGTCAAGGCCGGAATCGATCCGGCGCGTCGGGCGGAAACCCTGTCCGTCGAGGAGTTCTGTCTGCTGGCGAACAGCCTCTAAAGCGCGTCGCAATCTTTCAGATTTGGTGTCTCATCACGAAATCGCGCAGACTTTTCGGCATCACGCTTTAAAGCGACGGCGTCTCTTCCAGCAACTCGCGGACGAAGTCGAACATGCCATGGCGGCGGTCGCGGCGCAGGCGTTCGGCCTTGACGATCGACTGGACGGCGTCGAGGGCGGCGTTGAGATCGTCATTGACGATGACATAGTCGTATTCGCGCCAGTGGGCGATCTCGGCGCGGCTGTTGGCGAGGCGCGTCTGGATGACCTCCTCGGAATCCTCGGCACGGCGGTGCAGCCGCGACTGGAGCTCGGTCATGGTCGGCGGCAGCACGAAGATCGAGACGACGTCGGCCGACATCTTCTCCTGCAATTGCTGGGCGCCCTGCCAATCGATGTCGAAGAGCATGTCGCGGCCTTCGCCCATGGCCTGCTCGACGGGCTCACGCGGCGTGCCGTAGAAATTGCCATGCACCTCGGCCCATTCGAGCAGCGCGTCGCTATCGCGCAACCGCTCAAACTCGCGCACACTCTTGAAGTGGTAATGCACATCCTCGACTTCGCTCGGGCGGCGCTGGCGCGTGGTGACGCTGACGGAAAGGCCGATTTGCCTATCGGTCTCCAGCAGCGTGCGCGCGATGGTGGACTTGCCGGCGCCTGATGGCGACGAGATGACAAGCATCAAACCGCGGCGGGCGATCTGCACGGGCGAGGATTTCGCCGGTTTCATGTCTTACTCCAAATTCTGGACCTGCTCACGGAACTGGTCGATCACGACTTTCAGCTCGATGCCGGCGGCGGTGACCGCCGAGGCATTCGACTTCGAGCAGATGGTATTCGATTCGCGGTTAAATTCCTGTGCAAGGAAGTCCAGTCGGCGCCCGGCGGGGCCACCTTTCACCAGGAGATCGCGCGCTGCGGCGATATGAGCCTTCAGACGATCGATTTCCTCGCGCAGATCCGCCTTGGTCGCCAGTAGCGCGGCTTCGGCATGCAGCCTGTCGCGGTCGAGCGCGGCCATGCCGTCCATCAACAAGGCGACCTGCGCGGCAAGCCGCGCGGCGATCTCCTGCGGCGAGCGCGATGGATCGGCCTCGATCGTCCGCGTGAGGCCTTCGATCGTCGTGACGTGATCGTGAAGAATGCGGGCCAGTGCCGCCCCTTCCTGTTCGCGCATCGCTCTCAGATCGGCAAGCGCGGCCAGCAGGCCGGCAGCGATGTCGGCGTCACGGGCGGCAAGCGCCTCCTCGCCATCCTCGCTTTCGCGGAATTCGACGATGCCGCGCACCAGCAGCAGCGTATCGAGCTTCAGCGGCGCCGGATCGATGACACCGTCCAGTTGCTCGCGCATGGCCAGCACGGCGGCAAGCGCTTGCTTGTTCAGCACCGCCTCGAAACGGTTCTCGTCGGCGGTGACGGATAGCGATGCCTGCAGGTTGCCTCGGCTGAAGCTTTCTCCGGCGAGGCGGCGGACCTCTGACTCCATGCGTTCGAGACCGGGCGGCAGGCGCAGGCGCAGGTCAAGGCCCTTGCCGTTGACCGAGCGCAGTTCCCATGCCCAGCGCCAGCGGCCGCTCGTTCCCTCGCGCCGCGCAAAACCGGTCATGGACTGCAAAGCCATGCGAGCCTCCCGAAAGTCTCAGTTGATCTTCTTTTTCTTCGGCGGCGCGACGGTCGCGCCATTATCCGCCGGCTGCTCTTCCGGTTGGCCGTCGACAGCGATGTTCGGGTCCGAACCCTTGTCGGCTTCGAGCTTGCGCCAGCGCTTGACGTTGGCATTGTGCTCCTCGAGCGTCGCAGAGAAAACATGGCCACCGGAGCCGTCGGCGACGAAATAGAGATCCTGCGTCTTCCAGGGATTGGCGACGGCTTCCAGCGCATCCTTGCCGGGATTGGCGATCGGCGTCGGCGGCAGACCCTTGATGACATAGGTGTTGTAAGGTGTGTCCCGCTTCAGGTCCGACTGGTAGATCGGCCGGTCGGCCGGTTTACCCTCGCCGCCGAAGAGGCCGTAGATGATCGTTGGGTCGGACTGCAGGCGCATGCCCTTGCTGAGCCGGTTCAGGAAAACGGAGGCAACATGAGCACGCTCGTCGGGAACCCCGGTTTCCTTTTCGACGATCGAGGCGAGTGTCACGAACTCCTCCTTGGATCGCAGCGGCAGCGACGAGTCACGCTTGTCCCAGATCTGATCGACGAGCTTCTGCTGCGCAGCCGCCATCTGTTCGATGATTTCCGAGCGCTTGGTGCCGCGCGAGAATTTGTAGGTATCCGGACGCAGGCTGCCCTCGGTCGGCAATGCCGCCGGCAAGTCGCCCTCCAGCACGGTATCCTGCAGCATGCGGTCGAACATCTGGCGGACCGTCAGGCCCTCGGGGAAGGAAACGGAATAGAGAATGGACTTGCCCGATTTCAGCAGCTCCATGATATCCCTCATGGAGGCCCTCGCCTTGATCTCGTATTCACCCGCCTTCAGGCTCTCACCGGCAGAAAGATGCGTTGCCGTGAGATAGCGGAAGATGCGGGCATCGCTAATGATCGCGTTGCGCTCGAGGTTCGAGGCGATTTCGGTCAGACCAGCGCCGTTGCGGACGATGAAATTGGTGTTGGTCTGCAGCGGGCCCGGGTTCCGATAGGTCGATGTGGCATAGTAGAAGCCGATGACGGCGACGACACAGACCAGAACCGCCATCGTCATGATGAAGTTCAGGAAAAGAACGACCTGGCCGCGGGCTTTCTTGGACCGCTTCGGCGGCTCCGGAACGCGCTCCGGACGCAGGGCTTCGCTGGGCGACTTCGGGATAATCGGTCCCTTCTGCGCCTGGGTATCGTTGCTCTGGTTCGTCGTATCGCTCACCGGCAATCCTCTAAAACTTGACCCTCACTTCGCTATTTCGCGAAGCAATGCGGCAAAAGCAGGTTCTGCCGCCGTTCAACGACGCCGCTGCCGGTCGTTATGCTTTCGCACGCCCTCCTACGCAACGGAGAGGACGGCCGGTTGCGGTGCATGGGAGAACCATTACACCGCTTGCAGCACTCTTATTGCGCGTAACGGCGCAGTACGAGCGACGCGTTCGTGCCGCCGAATCCGAATGAGTTGGACAGCGCCACATTGATGTCTCGCTCACGCGCCTTGTGCGGAACAAGATCGATCGCCGTCTCCCGTTCGGGATTGTCGAGATTGAGCGTCGGCGGCGCGATGTTGTCGCGGATCGCAAGCGTGGCGAAAATCGCCTCGATGGCACCGGCGGCGCCGAGAAGGTGTCCTGTCGCCGACTTGGTCGAGGACATGGAGATCTTCGACGCCGCATTGCCGACCAGCCGCTCGACGGCGCCGAGTTCGATCGTATCAGCCATGGTCGAAGTGCCGTGGGCATTGATGTAGTCGATATCGGCGGGCGTCAGCCCGGCGCGTTTCAGCGCCATCGCCATGCAGCGGCCAGCGCCCTCGCCGTCTTCGGAGGGCGCGGTGATGTGATAAGCGTCGCCCGACAGGCCGTAGCCGACGATTTCGGCGTAGATCCTGGCGCCGCGCGCCTTGGCGTGTTCCAGTTCCTCGAGCACGACGATGCCGGCACCTTCGCCCATGACGAAGCCGTCGCGGTCGCGATCATAGGGACGCGACGCCTTCTGCGGATCGTCGTTGTGCTGGGTCGACAGCGCCTTGCAGGCGGCAAAACCTGCAAGCGAAATGCGGCTGACGGGGGATTCCGTGCCGCCGGCGACCATGACGTCGGCATCACCAAGCGCGATCAGCCGCGCGGCATCGCCGATCGCATGCGCGCCCGTCGAGCAGGCGGTGACGACCGAATGATTGGGTCCGCGCAGCTTGTGGCGGATCGAGACCTGGCCGGAGACGAGGTTGATCAGGCGGCCGGGAATGAAGAAGGGGGAGATGCGGCGCGGGCCCTTGTCGCGCAGGGTGTAACCCGCCTCGACGATGCCTTCGATGCCGCCGATGCCGGAGCCGATCAGCACGCCGGTGGCGATCTGGTCCTCATCGGTTTCAGGATGCCAGCCGGCATCGGCAAGCGCCATGTCGGCGGCGGCCATGCCGTAGATGATGAAGGGATCGACCTTGCGCTGCTCCTTCGGCTCCATCCACTGATCGACATTGAAGGTGCCGTCGGTGCCGTCACCGATAGGAATACGGCAGGCGATTTTGGCGGGAAGGTCATCGACCTCGAATTCGGTGACGAGGCGGGCGCCGTTCTGACCGGCAAGCAGCCGGGACCACGTCACCTCGGTTCCGCATCCCAAGGGTGATACCATGCCGGTACCGGTGATGACGACACGTCTCATCGCGTGCTTTCCCCCGTCTCTTATGTTCTATGGAGAAATATGCCGAAAAGAAAAGGGCGGACTCCAGGCCCGCCCTTTCTCAAATTCACAGGATCAGGCCTGGGCCTTCTCAATAAACTTCACTGCATCGCCGACCGTCAGGATCGAGTCGGCAGCGTCGTCAGGAATTTCAACGCCGAATTCTTCTTCGAAAGCCATGACAAGTTCGACCGTGTCGAGCGAGTCAGCGCCCAGATCGTCGATAAAGCTGGCGCTCTCGACGACCTTGTCGGCGTCGACGCCAAGATGATCAATAACAATTTTCTTTACGCGTTCTGCGATATCGCTCATGTCGGTTTCCTCGACCTTATGTCCTGATCGGAATGCCATCGCGGCACCCCTACCCTGTTTCAGCCTGCGATGTTTTCAGACATCCTCGGCAAACTCGTTTACCCGGCTTCAGAGATGTCCCAGGCTTGCGAAAAGCCCGCCGGTCCGTCTGCTTTCTCGGGACGACTGTTCACAGTCATGGCCCGCTTAACATGCTTTATGTCTGCCGCAAAGCCAGAAAATCAACGGTTCGTGATTGCTCAACATGCTATTGGCGGAATTATTCACACGCCAACAGTTTGTCGTTTCAGATCATCGCCATGCCGCCGTTTACGTGCAGCGTCTGGCCCGTCATATAAGCAGCCTCGGAGGACGCAAGGTAAGCGACCGCCGAAGCCACCTCGCCGCCCGTGCCCATGCGCTTCATCGGGATCGCTCCCATGATCGCTTCCTTCTGCTTGTCGTTCAGCTTGCCGGTCATGGCGCTCTCGATGAAGCCCGGTGCGACGCAATTGACCGTCACGTTGCGGGTGGCAATCTCCTGCGCCAGGGACTTGGTGAAGCCGATCATACCGGCCTTGGAGGCGCAGTAATTGGCCTGGCCCGAATTGCCGGTGACGCCGACGATGGAGGTGATGTTGATGATGCGGCCATAGCGGCGGCGCATCATCGGATGCGTCAATTCGCGCGTCAGGCGGAAGGTCGATGTCAGATTCACTTCGAGGACGCTGTCCCAGTCCTCGTCGCTCATGCGCACGAACAGCCCGTCGCGGGTGATGCCGGCATTGTTGACAAGGATGTCGACGCCTTCGAGGTCGACCTCGGCCTTCTGGCCGAGCGCCTTGACCTCATCGCGGTTTGAGAGGTTCGCCGGGAAGATCTTGACGCGCTCGCCGAGATCGGCGGCCAGCGCTTCCAGCTTCTCGACGCGGGTGCCATGCAGGCCGACGATGGCGCCCTGCTTATGAAGAAGGCGGGCGATTTCCTCGCCGATACCGCCCGATGCGCCGGTGACGAGAGCCTTGCGGCCGGAAAGATCGAACATGGAAACGTTCCTTATATCTGGAGATACCAATCAGGCCATGAGGGCGGCGACGGCCGCGTCGATATCCGCCGGACCGTTGACGGAGATGCCGTTGATCGTCTTGTCAATGCGGCGGGCAAGGCCGGTCAGCACCTTGCCGGAACCGAGTTCATAAAGCGTCGTCACGCCATTTCCGGCGAACCATTCCACCGTCTCGCGCCAGCGGACCTGACCGGTCACCTGCTCGACCAGCAGGCTGGCGATCTCGTCGGCGCCGGTCACCGGGGCGGCACGGACATTGGCGATGAGAGGCACGACGGGGTCGAACTTGGCGACCGTTGCAAGCGCTTCGCGCATGGCGTCGGCGGCGGGCGCCATTAGTGTGGAATGGAAGGGAGCGGAGACCGGCAGCAGAATGGCGCGCTTGGCGCCCTTGTCGGTCGCAAGGGCGGCCGCCTTTTCGACGGCTGCCTTCTCGCCCGAGATGACGATCTGGCCGCCGCCATTGTCGTTGGCGATCTGGCAGGCGCCAACGGCGGCCACTGCCTCACAGACGGCAACGACGTCGGCATGTTCGAGGCCGATGATCGCGGCCATGGCGCCGACGCCGACGGGAACGGCCGCCTGCATGGCGTTGCCGCGGATGCGCAACAGCCGCGCGGTGTCGGCGAGCGAAAAGGTGCCGGCGGCGCAAAGCGCCGAATATTCGCCGAGCGAGTGGCCGGCGACGTAGGCGACCTTGGACTTCAGATCCAGCCCCTTGGCCTCCAATACGCGGACGGCGGCGATCGAGACGGCCATCAGCGCCGGCTGGGCGTTCGCAGTCAAGGTCAACGTATCCTCGGGACCGTTGAACATGACGTCCGAAAGCTTTTCACCGAGCGCCTCATCGATTTCTTGGAAAACGGCGCGGGCTTCCGCGAAATTCTCGGCGAGGTCCTTGCCCATGCCGACGGCCTGACTGCCCTGACCGGGAAAAGTGAAAGCAATGGTCATTCTCATGTCCCTGGCTGATGCCCTGATTGCGCCCTTTAAGGCTGTTTTGCCTCCAATTGACATTCTTTCCGGCAGAGTCAAGTAGCGGCTCATTCTCCGCAAAGCCTTTCGCGCGCGCGCAAAAGCCCGGCTTTTGCTCTTGCGCTCCGCCAAATCCAGCCTAGATTTGCCCGGACCTCCCCAAGGCTTTCACCTCTCTCCCAAGGTTTTTCCATGAAGTATAATTCACTAGGCCGCACCGATATTTCCGTTTCAGAGATTTGCCTTGGCACCATGACCTGGGGCTCGCAGAACAGCGAAGCCGATGCGCATGCGCAGATGGATTACGCCGTCGAAAAGGGCGTCAATTTCTTCGATACGGCCGAACTTTATCCGACCACCCCGGTTTCGGCCGCGACACAGGGCTGGACCGAAGACTACATCGGCAGCTGGTTCAATAAGACCGGCAAGCGCGGCGATATCGTGCTCGCCACCAAGGTCGCCGGCCGCGGCCGCGATTATCTGCGCGGCGGCGAAGGTGCCGACGCAAAGAATATCCGCCTGGCGCTCGAGGCCAGCCTGACGCGGCTGAAGACGGATTACGTCGACCTCTACCAGATCCACTGGCCGAACCGCGGCCATTTCCATTTCCGCCAGAACTGGAACTACAATCCGTTCACCCAGGATCGCGACAAGGCCGTCGCCAATATGCTCGACATCCTGGAAACGCTCGGTGCGCTGGTGAAGGAAGGCAAGATCCGCGCGATCGGCCTTTCCAACGAAACCACCTGGGGCATACACAAATACCTGACGCTCGCCGAACAGAAGGGCCTGCCGCGGGTCGCCAGCGTCCAGAACGAATACAACCTGCTCTACCGCCATTTCGACCTCGATCTCGCCGAACTCTCGCATCATGAGGATGTCAGGCTGCTCGCCTATTCGCCGCTTGCCGGCGGTATCCTGTCCGGCAAATATATCGACGGCGGCAGGCCGAAAGGTTCGCGCGGTTCGATCAACCACGATATCGGCGGCCGCCTGCAACCGCTGCAGGAGCCGGCGACCAAAGCCTATCTGGACATCGCCGCAACATACGGCCTCGACCCGGCAGCGATGGCGCTCGCCTTCTGCCTGTCACGTCCGTTCATGGCCTCGGTCATCATCGGAGCGACGTCTATGGAGCAGTTGAAAATCGATATCGGCGCGGCCGACATTACGCTTTCGAACGAGATCCTGGCGGAAATCGCCAAGGTGCACCGGCAGTATCCGCTGACACTTTGATCATATTTGTCTGGCTCCTGCCCGATGCCGACCATTGGCCGGCATCGGGTTCGGGTATCCGATTGCGCTTGCCTTTGCCCAAAAAATCCGTATAAGCCGCCCTGTTCGTTAACCCGGTCTTCTGGCTGGTGGCTGAACGGAGGGCCGGTTTCTTCAGGGAAATCGTTCGGAACGGAAGCGTTCCAGCCTCCCGTGTCTCCGCTCTCGACCGTCTCGGAAACGCTTTCTTGCCTGGGCCCGCCCAATCAGGAGCAGTCGTTGAGGCTTAGCCGCCGAATATCGGGTTGAACCAAACGCAAGAAAGGCAAAGCTGTCATGGCTCTTTATGAACATGTATTCCTTGCCCGGCAGGATATTTCCGCTCAGCAGGTCGATGCCCTCGTAGAACAGTACAAGGGTGTGATCGAAGCGAATGGCGGTAAGGTCGGGCGTATCGAGAACTGGGGCCTCAAGTCCCTTACCTACCGCATCAAGAAAAACCGCAAGGCGCACTACGCCCTGATGGACATCGATGCACCGGCTGCTGCCGTCCAGGAAATGGAACGCCAGATGCGCATCAGCGAAGACGTTCTTCGCTACATGACGATCGCCGTCGAGAAGCATGAAGAAGGTCCGTCTGCCATGATGCAGAAGCGCGACCGTGACGACCGTCCGCGTGAAGGCGGCCGTGGCCCGCGTGAAGGCGGCTTCGGCGATCGTGACCGTGGCCCGCGTCCGCCGCGTGAAGGTGGCTTCGGCGACCGCGACGACCGTCCGCGCCGTCCGCGCGAAGACCGTGTATAAGGGAGATCTGAGATATGTCTGAAACTTCCTCCGCTCCGGTCCGCCGCCCGTTCCATCGCCGCCGCAAGACCTGCCCGTTCTCCGGCGCCAACGCGCCGCGGATCGACTACAAGGACGTACGCCTGCTGCAGCGCTACATTTCCGAGCGCGGCAAGATCGTTCCGTCCCGCATCACGGCCGTTTCCCAGAAGAAGCAGCGCGAACTCGCCCAAGCGATCAAGCGCGCCCGTTTCCTCGGCCTGCTGCCCTACGTCGTCGCCTGATCATCGGCCGACGCACACACCCTTGAGGGAAGGCATTCGTGCCTTCCTTTCTCCCTTCCGCGATGGGCGCGGATCGGAACTCTTAAAACCCATGTTGAGACGTTTCTGAATCTGATTCAGCAACATCCTCTAACTGCTTGATGAAGCAGGACAGCGACCTTGAAACGACCGAACATTAAAACGCTGCTGATCGGCGCACTCGCCGGATTGACCGCCGCCCTGCTGGTGCTGGGCGCGAGCATGCAGCCGTCGTTTTTCAGCGCGCTTCTCTACACGGCCTCGGCTCTGCCGATCCTGATCGTCGGGCTCGGCTGGGGCAATACCGCCGCGATCTCGGCCGTCGTCAGCGCCGCGGCACTCGGCGCGATCTTGATCTCGCCTTCCTTCGCGCTGATCATGACGATGGTGACGCTGCTGCCGGCCGGTTGGCTGAGCCATCTCGCCAATCTGGCGCGTCCGGCCGCCGAACTCGGCGGACCCGACCATCTGCTTGCCTGGTATCCGCTCTCCGATATCCTGCTGCATCTCTGCGGCCTGGTGACACTCGCCGTCATCGTTATCGGTGTGATCATCGGCTACGGGCCTGAGATCACCGATCCGATCGTCGATCTGCTGATCACCTCACTCAAGCAGCAGCAGCCGGAATTCATGCCCGATCCGGCAGCGACGGCGCAGACCAAGTCGCTGATCCTGCTGATGCTGCCTGCTTTGCAGGGCGGCATGTGGGTCAGCATGCTGTTTGCCGCCTATTATTTTGCCGTGCGCATCGTTGCAGCCTCCGGCCGCGGCCTTCGCCCGCGCGAGGACATTCCCTCGTCGCTGCGGATGAACCGCAACTCGATCTTCATCTTCCTGGCCGGGCTTGCCGCCTGCTTTTTCGGCGGCGTTCCGGCACTGGTCGGCGCGACCGTGATCGGCGCCTTCGGTGCCGGTTTCATGCTTTCCGGTTTCGCCTCGCTGCATTTCCGCACGCGCGGCAAGGACTGGCGCATACCGGCCCTCATCCTCTGCTATCTGGGCTCGATGCTCATGCTGCTGCCAGCTCTCCTCATCCTCGTCCTCGGTCTCAGCGATACGCGCAAGGCGATCGCACTGACCCCGACGAAAGATGCTGATGCCCCCAAACAATCCGATACGAAAATCTGAGACACAAGAAAGGAAAAAGAAAATGCAAGTCATCCTTCTCGAACGCATCTCCAAGCTCGGCCAGATGGGCGAAACCGTAAAGGTTCGCGACGGCTTTGCCCGCAACTACCTGCTGCCGCTCGGCAAGGCGCTGCGCGCCAACGCCGCCAACAAGACCCGCTTCGAAGCCGAGCGCGCAACGCTCGAAGCCCGCAACCTGGAGCGCAAGTCGGAAGCCCAGACGGTCGCTGACGTTCTCGACGGCAAGTCCTTCATCGTCGTACGCTCCGCCGGCGAAACCGGCCAGCTCTACGG
Source organism: Rhizobium leguminosarum (assembly GCF_001679785.1). NCBI lineage: Bacteria > Pseudomonadati > Pseudomonadota > Alphaproteobacteria > Hyphomicrobiales > Rhizobiaceae > Rhizobium > Rhizobium leguminosarum. The sequence continues at coordinate 687,111 of NZ_CP016286.1, read as the reverse complement.
TTCGGTTGCTGCCCGTGACGTCGTCGATATTCTCGGCGCCGAAGGCTTCAACATCGGCCGCAACCAGGTTCACCTCAACACGCCGATCAAGTCGATCGGCCTGCACAAGGTCGAGCTGCAGCTGCATGCCGAAGTCGAAATTCACGTCGAGCTGAACGTTGCCCGTTCTGCCGAAGAGGCAGAGCGCCAGTCCAAGGGCGAAGAACTCACCTCGGTCGACGCGATCTACGGCGTCGACGAAGACGCGCTGCGTCCGGAAGACTTCTTCGATCCGGAAGCCGACGGCGTCGACGAAGACGAAGCATAATTTCGTCGGAGCGATCCGCGAGAGGGAAGCCCGGCCACCGCGCCGGGCTTTTTCGTTTCCACCCCTTCGATGTGAGCTGCCGATCGGTTCGCTTTTTTAAAGGGGATCTTCCGGATGTTTTTGCTGCGTGCCTTATCGCATCGCGCTAAAATGACATTCTCCGAAGCGGATGGGCTGAGTCGGCGCCATACCGTGTCGTGCGGGTGACACTGCCAGTATTTCTCCTTTGTGCCGCCCAAGACTGTGGAGAAGTCGAACAACGTGCACAGCGTTCAGGATTTAGGCGAAGCGAGCCCCCGCTCCTTTCGTAGCCTCTTGATTTTCGCGTCCGGAATTGCAAATCCGGAGCTGGAAAAAGACAGAACGGATGATGATGAACGACGCCGCTCGAAAGATTGCAGCTGTTGCCCCGTCGGAGCAGCATTATCGCGAAGCACCCAACAATATCGAAGCCGAGCAGGCGCTTCTGGGTGCGATCCTGATGAACAACGATGCCTATTACCGGGTGTCGGACTTCCTCAAGCCGATCCATCTCTATGAACCGCTGCACCGGAAGATCTTTGAGGTTGCCGGCGATATCATCCGCATGGGCAAGATCGCCAACCCGGTGACGATCAAGACCTTCCTGAAGGCCGACGAGAAGGTCGGCGACATGACGGTTTCGCAATATCTGGCGAGCCTCGTCAGCAATGCCGTCACCGTCATCAATGCCGAGGATTACGGCCGGGCGATCTACGACCTGGCGCTGCGCCGGGCGCTGATCACCATCGGCGAGGACGTCGTCAACATCGCCTATGACGCTCCGCTCGACATGCCGCCGCAGTCGCAGATCGAGGATACCGAACGCCGCCTCTTCGAACTGGCTGAAAACGGCCGCTACGACGGCGGCTTCCAGGCCTTCAACGATGCGGTCGCGCTGGCGATCGACATGGCGGCCGTGGCCAAGGAGCGCGACGGCGGGCTTTCCGGCATTTCCACCGGCATCCATTCGCTGGATTCCAAGATGGGCGGCTTGCAGCGGTCGGACTTGATCGTGCTTGCCGGACGCCCCGGCATGGGCAAGACCTCGCTTGCTACAAACATCGCCTACAATATCGCCGCCGCCTACGAAGGCGAAGTCCAGTCGGACGGCAGCATGAAGGCGAAGAACGGCGGCGTCGTCGGTTTCTACTCGCTCGAAATGTCGTCCGAACAGCTTGCCACCCGTATCATCTCCGAGCAGACCGAAGTCTCCTCCTCGAAGATCCGCCGCGGCGACATCAACGATGCCGATTTCGAAAAGCTCGTCGCCTGCTCGATGATGATGCAGAAGGTGCCGCTCTATATCGACCAGACCGGCGGCATTTCGATCGCGCAGCTTTCGGCACGCGCGCGCCGTCTGAAGCGTCAGCGCGGCCTCGACGTGCTGGTGGTCGACTACATTCAGCTGATGACCGGCTCGGGCAAATCCAGCGACAACCGCGTGCAGGAAATCACCCAGATCACCACCGGCCTGAAGGCGCTCGGCAAGGAGCTCAACGTTCCGATCATTGCGCTGTCGCAGCTTTCGCGTCAGGTCGAAAGCCGCGACGACAAGCGGCCGCAGCTGTCCGACCTTCGCGAATCCGGCTCGATCGAGCAGGACGCCGACGTCGTGCTCTTCGTGTTCCGCGAGGAATATTACGTCAAGAATTCGGAGCCGCGCGACATCCACGATCCCAAATATCCGGAATGGGAAGCGCTGTTCGACAAGGTGAAGGGAACGGCCGACGTCATCATCGCCAAGCAGCGCCACGGGCCGACAGGCACGGTGAAGCTCGCCTTCCAGGCGGAATTCACGCGCTTTGCCGATCTCGCCGATCCCTCCTTCACCCAATATGAAGAGCACTGATCGCGCGGATGCTGCGTGCAGCGCCGGGCTTTCCCTTGACATAGTTGACCTTTAAACTGGCCGGAGAATCCTTCTCCGGCCTCTTTTCGATGCGGATCATGAGCGAATTTTTCGACGCCCCCGAAGACGACAACTTTGCCTCGGCAGGCCTGCGGCTGACCGTCGACCTGACCGCTCTGACGGAGAACTGGCGCGACATGGCGCGCCGCTCCGGGGCGGCGCGCGCCGCAGCCGTCGTCAAGGCGGATGCCTATGGTATGGGCATTGAGGATGCCGGCGAAGCGCTCTACCTCGTTGGCGCCCGAGATTTCTTCGTTGCGACCGTCGATGAAGGGGTGACGCTTCGCCTCTATGCGCCAGAGGCGCGCATCTTCGTGCTCTCAGGCATCTGGCCGGGAACCGAGCGGCGCTTCTTCGAAAACGATCTGGTGCCGGTGATTTCATCCGACGAACAGCTCGCCTTCTGGATGGCGGTGCTTGCCGACTACGGCGACTATCCCTGCGCGCTGCATGTCGATACCGGCTTCAATCGGCTCGGACTGCATATCGACGATGCGATCGCGCTCGCCGACGACGTCTCGCGGCCGGCAAGCTTCGCGCCCGTGCTTGTCATGAGCCACCTCGCCTGCGCCGACGATCCCACCCATGCGATGAACCGGCAGCAGCTCGAATCATTCCACAGGGTTAGCGCCGCCTATGAAGGCATCGATTCAAGCCTTGCCGCCTCGGCCGGCATCTTTCTCGGCGAGGATTACCACTTCGACCTGACCCGCCCCGGCATTGCGCTCTATGGCGGCGAAGCGGTCAGCGGCATGGTAAACCCGATGCGGCCGGTCGCGACGGCGGAAGCGCGCATCATTCAGGTGCGCAGCGTCGAAGCCGGCGAGACCGTCAGCTATGGGCGAGCGCTGCAGCTTCGTCGTGAAAGCCGGTTGGCGATCGCCTCGGCCGGCTATGCTGACGGCTACATGCGCAGTCAGTCGAGCGGCGGTGTGCCGTTGCGCCAGGTGGTGCCGCAAGGCGGGCAAGGCTTCATCGCCGGACAGAAGGTCCCGGTTGCCGGCCGGATCACCATGGACCTGACGATCTTCGATATCACCGACCTGCCTGACAACGCCGTGCGCGCCGGGGATTATGTCGAGCTGTTTGGAAAGAACCTGCCGGTCGACGATGTGGCGCGGACATCCGGCACGATCGGATACGAGATTCTGACCAGCATGGGGCTGCGCCACGAGCGGCGCTACGTGGCCGAAGAATAGCGATCTTCTATTCAGCGGCTGCTGAGGGCGAGACGGACACCGAGCGCCACGAAAAGCGCACCGAGGCCGCGATCGAGCCAGAGGCCGACTTTTTGATTGTGCCTGATTGCATCCGCAAGGCGCCCGCCGAGAAGGACCAGCGGCGGTTCGATGAAGGCGGCGACGACGATGATAAGCCCGCCATGCAGCATGAGCTGCGCCCATGCCGGCCCTGCCCCTTCGACGACGAATTGCGGCAGGAAGGCCAGGAAGAATATCGCCACTTTCGGATTGAGCAGCGACACCAGAATTCCCTGCCGATAGATTCTTGCAACCGGCAATTTTTCACCGGCAGCCTTTATCAGGTCATCGCCGCCACCGGAGCGCAAAGCCTGAATGCCGAGCCAGACGAGATAGGCGGCGCCGATCCATTTGACCGTGGAGAAGGCGACGGCGGAAGCGGCAAGGATGGCCGACAGACCGAGTGCAGCCATCAGCACATGCAGGCAGGCGCCGGACCAGACGCCGAACAGCGCGGAAAAACCGGCACGTTTTCCGCTTCTCATCGTGTGACCGAGGATGAAGGCGATATCGGGTCCAGGCGAGAGGTTGAGCAAAACCGCCGCCGACAGAAATGCAAGCCAGTGCGCAAACGAATAGTCGAACATCATCATCATTCCCGGATTACAGCGCTGCGCGTCTTCTCAGACGCGCAAAGGACGCCGTAACACTTTCAATCCTCGCATCGGACCGATGCGCCAGAGGTAAAGGATAGGCATGGGTGCGCTGATGGGGAAATCATTAGTTTTGATCCGTCGCGATAGCCATTATCTCAAGCACGACAATGATTCGGTGAGGCGGCGCGTCGCTTCGCTCGGGAACCCGGACTGAAAGAGTAATGGATGGCGAAGGCCAGGACACAATTCATCTGCCAGAGTTGCGGCACGGTTCATAACCGCTGGGCCGGCAAATGCGAGAACTGCGGCGAGTGGAACACCATCGTCGAGGAAGACCCGATGGGCGGGATCGGCTCCGGTCCCGGCAAGACGCCGAAGAAGGGCCGCCCGGTGGCGCTGACGGCGCTCTCCGGCGAAATCGAAGAGGCACCGCGCATCCATACCGCCATGTCGGAGCTCGACCGGGCGCTCGGCGGCGGCTTCGTGCGCGGGTCGGCAGTGCTGATCGGCGGTGATCCCGGCATCGGCAAATCGACGCTGCTGATGCAGGCAGCCGCAGCCCTTGCGCGGCGCGGCCACAAGATCATCTACGTCTCCGGCGAAGAAGCCGTGGCACAGGTGCGGCTGCGGGCGCAACGCCTTGCGGCGGCCGATACCGACGTGATGCTCGCGGCCGAAACCAATGTCGAGGATATTTTGGCGACGCTCGCCGAGGGCAAGCGACCGGACCTCGTCATCATCGATTCCATCCAGACGCTGTGGAGCGAACTTGCCGAATCGGCGCCGGGAACGGTGACGCAGGTGCGCACCGGCGTCCAGGCAATGATCCGTTTCGCCAAGCAGACGGGCGCCGCCATGGTGCTCGTCGGGCATGTGACCAAGGACGGGCAGATCGCCGGGCCACGCGTCGTCGAGCACATGGTCGATGCCGTGCTCTATTTCGAAGGCGATCGCGGCCATCACTACCGGATCCTGCGCACGGTCAAGAACCGCTTCGGCCCGACCGACGAGATCGGCGTCTTTGAAATGTCAGACAAAGGCTTGCGCGAAGTCGCCAACCCCTCGGAACTCTTCCTCGGCGAACGCAACGAAAAATCGCCGGGTGCTGCCGTCTTCGCCGGCATGGAGGGCACGCGTCCCATTCTCGTCGAGGTGCAGGCGCTGGTGGCCCCAACCTCGCTCGGCACGCCGCGGCGCGCCGTGGTCGGTTGGGATTCGGCCAGGCTGTCGATGATCCTCGCAGTGCTTGAGGCCCATTGCGGCGTCCGGCTCGGCCAGCACGACGTCTACCTCAACGTCGCCGGCGGTTACCGTATCTCAGAACCGGCGGCTGATCTTGCCGTCGCCTCGGCGCTCGTTTCCTCGCTTGCCGGTATTGCCCTTCCTGCCGATTGCGTCTATTTCGGCGAAGTCAGCCTGTCGGGCGCCATCCGACCGGTTGCGCACACCGCCCAGCGCCTCAAGGAAGCCGAGAAGCTGGGTTTTTCCGCAGCACTGCTTCCATCCGCCTCCGCCGAACTGCCGAAAGGCTCCGGCGGGCGCTGGAGCGAAGTCGGAAGTCTGCCGGATCTGGTCGCGCGCATTGCCGGATCGAAGGGAGCGCTGCGTGTGGAAGACGAGGTTTGATCCTTTCATTGCCGGGAATGGTGATGATATAGGAGGCACGCGATAAGGCACGACACGGCCGCCAAGCGGCAGTCCTGGAGTTGAATTTACATGCCCATTACGATTTTCGACGGTATTGTCATCGGCGTCGTGCTCTTCTCCGCCGTGCTGGCGATGGTCCGCGGCTTTTCGCGCGAGATTCTTTCGATCGCGAGCTGGGGCGGTTCGGCGGCGGCTGCCTACTATCTCTATCCGTACCTGCTGCCCTATGCGAAAAAATATACCGATGACGACCGCATCGCGATCGTCGGTTCGGCAGCGGTCGTCTTCCTGATCGCGCTCATCGTCATCTCCTTCATCACGATGAAGATCGCCGATTTCATCATCGACAGCCGTGTCGGCGCACTCGACCGCACGCTCGGCTTCCTGTTCGGGGCAGCGCGCGGCGTGCTGCTCCTGGTCGTTGCCGTCGCCTTCTGGAATTGGCTCGTCGATGCCGACCACCGTCCGACCTGGGTCAACGAAGCGAAGTCGAAGCCCTTCCTGGATTCGATGGTCGTGAAGCTGAAATCGGTTCTGCCGGAGCAATTTGCCCAGATGATACCGGAAAGCATCCGTGATAAGCTGCAGCCGCCGGCACAGGGCACTGAAGGTACCACTCCACCGACGGGCGACCAGGCTCCGGCGGAAGACGCACCGACCGCGCCCGCAGACGGCGCGCAGCAGCCGGCGAATTGACACAGTGTTCAAGAGCTTGACCCGCCTTCCGGCAATCGCCATTTGAGCGGGACGTGAAATGAGGGTCCGGCCGAGCATTCCAGCTCCGCCGGGCTCAGCTATTTCTGGAAATGCCGATCCATTCTTGTGAGAGCAGAGGCCCGCAGAAATGAACCAGTCCCATTCCTTCCCGACCGACGATCCGCTCGACGGAGATACGCTGCATGAAGAATGCGGGGTTTTCGGAATTCTGGGACATCCTGATGCCGCCGCGCTCACGGCTCTTGGCCTGCATGCTCTGCAGCACCGCGGGCAGGAAGCGGCCGGCATCGTCTCCTTCGACGGCAAGCGCTTTTATCAAGAGCGCCACATGGGCCTCGTCGGCGACCACTATACCAATCCGATGACGCTGGCCCGCCTGCCCGGCAGCATTACGATCGGTCATACCCGCTACTCGACAACCGGCGAAGTGGCCATGCGCAACGTGCAGCCGCTCTTTGCCGAACTGGAAGAAGGCGGCATCGCCATTGCCCATAACGGCAATTTCACCAACGGCCTGACGCTGCGCCGCCAGATCATCGCGACCGGCGCCATCTGTCAGTCGACGTCCGATACCGAAGTCGTCCTTCACCTCATCGCCCGTTCCCGCCACGCTTCCACGTCCGACCGCTTCATCGACGCCATTCGTCAGATGGAAGGCGGCTATTCGATGCTCGCCATGACGCGCACGAAGCTGATTGCCGCGCGCGACCCGACCGGCATCCGCCCACTCGTCATGGGAGAATTCGACGGCAAGCCGATCTTCTGCTCGGAGACCTGCGCACTCGACATCATCGGCGCCAAGTTCATCCGCGACGTTGAGAACGGCGAGGTTATCATCTGTGAAATCCAGCCCGACGGCTCGATCAGCATCGATGCGCGCAAGCCCAGCAAGCCGCAGCCGGAACGCCTCTGCCTGTTCGAATATGTCTATTTCGCTCGCCCGGACTCGGTCGTCGGTGGCCGCAACGTCTATACGACGCGCAAGAGCATGGGCATGAACCTCGCCAAGGAATCGCCCGTCGATGGCGACGTGATCGTGCCGGTGCCGGATGGCGGCACACCTGCGGCGCTCGGCTATGCGCAGCAGAGCGGCATTCCCTTCGAATACGGCATCATCCGTAACCATTATGTCGGGCGCACCTTCATCGAGCCGACGCAGCAGATCCGCGCCTTCGGTGTGAAGCTGAAGCATTCGGCCAACCGGGCGATGATCGAAGGCAAGCGCGTGGTGCTGGTCGATGATTCCATCGTGCGTGGCACGACGTCTCTCAAGATCGTCCAGATGATCCGTGAAGCCGGGGCGCGCGAAGTCCATGTCCGCGTCGCAAGCCCGATGATCTTCTTCCCGGATTTCTACGGCATCGACACGCCTGACGCAGACAAGCTGCTGGCAAACCAATATGCCGATGTCGAAGCCATGGCCAAATATATCGGTGCGGATTCGCTCGCCTTCCTGTCGATCGACGGCCTCTATCGCGCTGTTGGCGGCGAGGATCGCAATCCGGTCCGGCCTCAGTTCACCGACCATTATTTCACCGGCGACTATCCGACCCGCCTTCTCGACAAGAACGGCGAGTCCATGGGCAACAAGATTTCGATGCTTGCCAGCAACGGCTGACACGGCGCGCCGGTTTTTCCATTGTCCATCCCGAGGGGTGCATCGCACCCCTCTCCCTTCGTGAGGGAACACGACATCATGAATATCAATCTTGAGGGCAAGATCGCACTCGTCACCGGCGCGTCGCGCGGCATCGGCTATTTCACGGCGCTGGAACTTGCCAAAGCCGGCGCCCATGTGATCGCCTGCGCACGCACGGTCGGCGGGCTCGAGGATCTCGACGATGCGATCAAGGCCGTCGGCGGCACGGCGACCCTCGTGCCCTTCGACCTTGCAGACATGAATGCGATCGATGCGCTCGGCGGCTCGATCTTCGAGCGCTGGGGCAAGCTCGACATCCTCGTCGCCAATGCCGGCGTGCTCGGCGTCATTTCGCCGATCGGCCATATCGAAGCGAAAGTGTTCGAGAAGGTGATGACCATCAACGTCACCGCGACATGGCGGCTGATCCGCTCGGTCGACCCGCTGCTCGCCCGCTCGGATGCCGGCCGTGCGGTGATCATCTCGTCGGGTGCTGCCCACAAGTGCCGCCCCTTTTGGGGCGCCTATTCCGCTTCCAAGGCCGCCGTCGAGGCGCTGGCGCGCACATGGGCCGGCGAGAGACAAAGCACACCGCTGCGGGTCACCAGCATTGATCCGGGGGCGACACGCACGGCGATGCGGGCGCAGGCGGTGCCCGGCGAAGATCCACAGACGCTGCCGCATCCCTCCGAGGTCGCAAAGGCGATCCTGCCGTTGCTCGGGCCTGGTGTGACGGAGACGGGCAAGCTGTTCATCGTCCGTGAGAACAAGCTCGTCGATTACCGGCTGCCCGAATAGGCCGGCGTTTCAGATAGCCGAACGTTTCAATTCGCTGCAACGGCGGGGAACAGATGCGCCAGGCCCGTTTCCGACGGGCATAGTGCATTGAGGTCAACCGGACCCTGGATGCCGTCCAAGGTGCCGTTATCGGCAAATTGCCAGATCGACCAACGGCTGCACTCTTCCTGCCTCGGCTCTCTGAACACGCTGCGCAGCCACAGATAATGGTCGGGGAAGCGTGATTCATTGCCTTTCAGATATTGATCAAAGAACTCTTGCGTGACGTAGAAAATGGGCTTTTCCGGAAAATTGCTCTTCAGCTCGGTGAAAAAGGCGTTCACCTCGGCAGCCATCTCCTCGAGCGTCGGGATCTTGTTGCAATTGCCGACAAACTCCAGATCGACGGCGATCGGCAGAGTTCCCCGTTCCTGCGGCACGGTCGCCAGGACATTCTGCGCCTGATCCTTGCCCGGACGGCAGAAGGTGAAGAAATGATAAGCGCCCCTGACCACTCCAGCATCTCCGGCGCGCTGCCAGTTGTCGGCGAACTTGGAATCCCGATGGTCTCCGCCTTCGGTCGCCTTCATGAAGGCGAAACGGACATTCGGCTGCGCGGCAACGGCCTTCCAATCGATATCGCCCTGGTGATGGCTGACATCGATGCCTTGGATTGGATAGTTGCTGAGAGAGGGATTGTTGAAGCGAAGCATGCCGAAGTCGTATGCGAAATATGCAGCGAATGCGACCACCAGAACTGCAGTCGCTCCGATCGTCGATCGGGCAAGTCTCCGCATCCCTTCCTCCTATTTTCAACAGCTTCTCAACTGGCTATGCGAGATTTGTGCTCCGAAAATGGCGGACGAATTTCAAGAGCGCGCTAATGGGTTTCAAAGACGTTGGTTGCTGCCATCGATTCACCGGATAGATGGATCCCGTTGCCGCTGGATCGCTCTTCGCCCCCCTTGACCGGAGGCGCGAACCGGGCCATAAAACCCGCCATGAAAACGGTTATCTGCATTATCTGCCGGAAGATTATTCGCTAGCGCGAGCGCTGGCCCGGCCGTTTTCGTCTCCCAAATAATCAAGATGCGAAACGCCCCGGTCCGCCGGTCGCGATATTTTTCTGATCGTGCCTTTTGGGAGAGTGAAATGGACGCGACGCCGGAACTGAAGCTGTACAACACGCTGACACGGGAAAAATCGGTCTTTTCGCCGATCGATCCCAACAATGTCCGCATGTATGTCTGCGGCCCGACCGTCTATGACTTCGCTCATATCGGCAATGCCCGGCCAGCCATTGTCTTCGACATGCTGTTCCGGCTGCTGCGCCATGCCTATGGCGAAGATCACGTCACTTATGCCCGCAACATTACCGACGTCGACGACAAGATCAATGCGCGGGCGCTTCGCGACCATCCGGGCTTGCCGCTCAATGAAGCGATCCGCGCGGTCACTGAAAAGACCGAGACGCAATATCACGCGGATGTCGCCGAACTCGGCTGCCTGGAGCCGAGCTTCGAGCCGCGCGCCACCGACAATATCGTTGAGATGACCGAGATCATCGAGAAGCTGATCGGCAACGGTCACGCCTATGTCGCATCAGGGGAAGTGCTGTTCGACACCAAATCCATGGCGGATTACGGTCAACTTTCGAAGCGCCCGCTCGACGAGCAGCAGGCCGGCGCCCGCATCGCCGTCGACGCGCACAAGAAGAACCCGGGTGATTTCGTGCTCTGGAAGCTGTCGAGCCACAACGAGCCCGGCTGGGAGAGCCCGTGGGGCCGCGGCCGGCCCGGTTGGCACATCGAATGCTCGGCGATGAGCAAGCGTTATCTCGGCGACGTCTTCGACATTCATGGCGGCGGGCTGGACCTGATCTTCCCGCATCATGAAAACGAGATCGCCCAGTCGCGCTGCGCCCACGGCACCGAGGTGATGGCGAACGTCTGGATGCATAACGGCTTCCTGCAGGTCGAAGGCCGCAAGATGTCGAAATCCGAAGGCAATTTCGTCACCATCCACGAGTTGCTGCACACAGACATCTTCGGCGGCCGCAGCTGGCCGGGCCAGGTGCTACGCCTTGCCATGCTGATGACGCATTACCGCGAGCCGATCGATTTTTCGATCAAGCGGCTGGAAGAAGCCGAACGGCTGCTCGCCAAATGGCCGGCGGCAGAAGCCGGCGATGCGGCGCCCGATGAAACCGTGCTGAACGCGCTTTCCGACGACCTCAATACGGTCGCGGCGGTGCAGGCATTGCATGCGCTGGCCCAGGCTGCCCATGCGGATCCCACAGCCCGTGCCGTCTTTGCCGCAACGGCCGACCTTCTGGGCCTGTTGCCGAAAAAGATGGAAATCGACGAAGCCGTCGCATCGGCAGTCGATGCGCTGGTTGCGATGCGTCTCGAAATGCTGAAGGCGAAGAACTTCACCGAGGCCGACAAGATCCGCGACGAACTGGCGGCAAAGGGCATCCAGTTGAAGGACGGCAAGGATGCGGTGACCGGCGAGCGCGTGACGACGTGGGAGGTCAAGAGATGACGACCTATACCGGCGGCTGCCAATGCGGAGCGATCCGTTTCCGCGTCAGCGGCGACATCAAAGATTCGTCGATCTGTCATTGCCGCATGTGCCAGAAGGCGTTCGGGGCCTATTATGCGCCGCTGGTCTCGGTGCGCGGCGCCGATTTCGAATGGACACGCGGAGAGCGGAAAAAATTCCGCTCTTACAATTTCGTCGAGCGCGGCTTCTGCGGCGATTGCGGCACGCCGCTCACCTATGAGGCGCCGGATGGAGTGGCGGTAGCTGCAGGCGCATTCGACGATCCGTCATCCCTTCCTCCCACCATTCAATGGGGCGTGGAAGGCAAGATCGGCTTCGTCGATCATCTGCACGAATTGCCCGGAGAGCGAACCGAGGCGGATCTGGCTGCAGGGTCCTTCCTCAACGAACTCGTTTCCTATCAGCATCCCGACCACGATACGCCGGTCTGGCCGCCGGAGGATCGCACTTGACCGGCGTGGCGAAGCAGACGGGCGGATGCCAGTGCGGGGCGATCCGTTATCGGGCCAGCGGCGAGCTTGGCTACCCACACATCTGCCACTGCCGCATGTGCCAGAAAGCCGCCGGCAATTATTTTCTGCCGCTTGCAGCAGCCATGCGTAAGGATTTTGAGCTGACGCGCGGCGCGCCGAAATGGTTTCAGTCCTCGGATCTGGTGCGGCGCGGTTTCTGCGGCGATTGCGGCACGCCGCTGTTCTACGATATTCCCGAAGCGGACTTCATCAACATCACGCTCGGCTCGCTCGACGAGCCCGATACGGTCAAGCCGGTGATGCAATCGAATACCGGCCGCAAGATGTCCTGGTTTCATGCGCTCGACGGTCTGCCGGTGGAACCACAGCCTGAAACGTCCGACCGTGAAAACGCGATCACGGCAAGCAACCATCAGCATCCCGACCACGACACGCAAAAATGGCCCCTCGGAGAAACCTCATGACGGACACGATAAAGACAGGCGGATGCCAGTGCGGCGCTGTGCGCTTCCGCATATCAGGCAGACTGGGGCGACCTTCGATCTGCCATTGCCGCATGTGCCAAAAGCAGTTCGGCGGCTTCTTCTCCGCGCTCGTTACCGCGCCTGAGGAAGGGATGGAATGGACGCGCGGCGAGCCGAGCTATTTCCAGTCCTCTGTCAATATCGAACGCGGCTTTTGCAACAATTGCGGCACGCCGATGACCTATCGTCATCCGGGCGGGCTGGAGCTTGCGATCGGCACCTTCGACGATCGCAGCGACCTCGCTCCGCTGATCCAGGTCAACTACGAGGCCCGCCTGCCCTGGGTCGAGAAAATCTTCGAGGCGCCGGTGCTGAAGGATCAGGATTTCTACGCCCGACAGGAGGCGATCATCTCCTTCCAGCATCCCGATCACGACACAGAAGTCTGGCCCGCGAAAGGCGTGAAGATATGACCGATATACTGCGCACGCTCTATCCCGAAATCGAGCCCTATGCTTCCGGCCATCTCGATGTCGGAGACGGCCACGTGATCTATTGGGAGCGCTCGGGCACACCAGGCGCCAAGCCCGCCGTCTTCCTGCATGGCGGTCCGGGCGGCGGCATCTCACCCGCCCATCGCCGGCTCTTCGATCCTGCCCTCTATGACGTCATGCTGTTCGACCAGCGCGGTTGCGGCAGGTCGACGCCGCATGCGGAGCTCCATGCCAACACGACCTGGCACCTCGTCGCCGATATCGAGCGCCTGCGCGAAATGGTCGGCGTCGACAGCTGGCAGGTGTTCGGCGGTTCATGGGGCTCGACGCTGGCGCTCGCATATGCCGAAACCCATCCGGAGCACGTCTCCGAGCTCATCCTGCGCGGCATCTATACGCTGACCAAGGCCGAGCTCAACTGGTACTACCAATTCGGCGTCTCGGAAATCTTCCCGGACAAGTGGGAGCGGTTCATCGCGCCCATTCCGGCGGAAGAGCGGCATGAGATGATGCATGCCTATCATCGTCGCCTGACGCATGAGGACAGGAACGTGCGCCTTAAGGCCGCGCAGGCCTGGAGCATCTGGGAAGGCGAAACGATTACGCTGCTGCCGGAACCTTCGACGAGCGGCAAGTTCGAGGAGCCGGAATTCGCCTATGCATTTGCGCGCATCGAAAACCATTTCTTCGTCAATGCCGGCTGGATGGACGAGGGACAGTTGATCCGCGATGCCGGCAGGCTCAGGGATATTCCGGGCGTCATCGTGCATGGACGCTACGACATGCCCTGCCCGGCCAAATATGCCTGGCTGCTGCACAAGGCTTGGCCGAAGGCAGAGTTCCACCTGATCGAGGGGGCGGGCCATGCTTATTCGGAGCCGGGGATTCTCGATCAGCTGATCCGGGCGACGGATAAGTTTGCCGGGAAGCAAGACTGACCGTTGGCATTGGGGGCAGCCCCTCACCCTAACCCTCTCCCCGCCAGCGGGGAGAGGGGACGTGCCCCGCGATACGGTGCGGCATATCCCTTCTCCCCGTCATGACGGGGCCGGCAGCCGGATGAGGGGCAGCATCCGCACTCCATAACAACCCGCCTGGCGGGAGGAAACGACATGAAAGAACGCATCTATCTCTTCGACACCACGCTCCGGGACGGGCAGCAGACGCCCGGCATCGATTTCTCCGTCGAGGACAAGATTGCGATCGCCGCCATGCTGGACGAATTCGGCGTCGATTACGTCGAGGGCGGATATCCCGGCGCCAATCCGACGGATACGGCCTTCTTCAGCGAGAAGCGCACCAGCCAGGCCAGTTTCGTCGCCTTTGGCATGACGAAGCGGGCAGGCGTTTCGGTCTCCAACGATCCCGGCATTGCCGGGCTGCTGCAGGCAAAATCCGACGCCATCTGTTTCGTCGCCAAGAGCTGGGATTATCATGTCGCGGTGGCGCTCGGCTGCACCAACGAGGAAAACCTCGAATGCATCGCCGAAAGCGTCAAGGCGGCGGTTGGCGCGGGCAAGGAGGCGATCGTCGATTGCGAGCATTTCTTCGACGGCTTCAAGGCCAATCCGGCCTATGCGCTCGCCTGCGCCAATACGGCCTATGAGAGCGGCGCCCGCTGGGTCGTGCTCTGCGACACCAATGGCGGCACGCAGCCGCCCGAGGTGCGCGCCATCGTCGAGGCGGTGATCGCCTCAGGCGTTCCCGGCCACTGTCTTGGCATCCATGCGCATAACGACACCGGCCAGGCGGTCGCCAATTCGCTTGCCGCCGTCGACGCCGGCGTCCGGCAGATCCAGGGCACGCTCAACGGTATCGGCGAGCGCTGCGGCAATGCCAATCTGGTGACGCTGATCCCGACGCTGGCGCTGAAGAGCGCCTACAATACGCGTTTCGAAACGGCGATCGACGAGGAGCGGCTGCTCAACCTCACCCGGCTCTCGCATGCCTTCGACGAGCTGCTCAACCGCTCGCCCGACCACCAGATGCCCTATGTCGGCGCTTCCGCCTTCGCCACCAAAGCCGGCATCCACGCATCGGCCCTGCTCAAGGATCCGCGGACCTATGAACACGTGCCGCCGGAAACCGTCGGCAACTTCCGTAAGGTCATGGTCTCCGACCAGGGCGGCAAGGCGAACTTCATCAATGCGCTGAAACGGCGCGGCATCGAGGTCGCCAAGGACGATCCCAAGCTCGACCTGCTGATCTCGATCGTCAAGGAACGTGAATCCATCGGCTATGCCTATGAGGGTGCGGATGCGAGCTTCGAGCTGCTGGCGCGCCGCACGCTCGGTACGATCCCGGAATTCTTCACGATCGAAGGCTTCCGCGTGATGATCGAGCGCCGCTTCGACAGTCTCGGCCGAGTGAAGATCGTCTCGGAGGCGGTGGTCAAGATCACCATCGACGGCCAGACGCTGATGTCGGTTGCCGATGCCGAAGGCCCGGTCAACGCACTCGACCTCGCGCTGCGCAAGGATTTCGGCAAGTACCAGCACGAGATCGACGATCTGGTGCTCGCCGACTTCAAGGTGCGTATCCTCAATGGCGGCACGGAGGCGATCACCCGCGTGCTGATCGAATCCACCGACAGCGACGGCGTGCGCTGGTGGACCGTCGGCGTCTCGGAGAACATCATCGACGCTTCGTTCCAGGCGCTGATGGATTCGGTCATCTACAAGCTGATGAAGAACCGGCAGCTGGCGGGCAAGATCGCGGCGGAATAAACCTATTCCGCGGCTCGGCGACGGGGTTCCCAGCCCTCGCCCGAATATTATTCGCTTCCTTCGGACTCCGCCTTCCACCGCAGGGAGCCGGATCATTGCGTCGTCTCCGCTTCAAATCCTCTCACCCTTCATTCAACGAAATGAATTGGCCTATTCACGGCGCTTAAGCTAGGCCGATCAGAAGAAGAACAAAGATGGAAACACCGATGTCGACCGATGCATCCGTTCCGTTGGCCAAGAACGAAGACAGTCCGCGCGGGTTCGCCTTCGCGCTGACTGCCTATCTGCTCTGGGGCTTCCTGCCGATCTACATGAAGGCGGTGGCGCATATCTCGCCGGCCGAGGTCATCGCCCATCGCATCGTCTGGTCGCTGCCGCTGGCAGGCTTCGTGCTGATCGTGCTCGGGCGCACGCAGGATATCCGCGCAGCACTCAGTTCGCCGCGCATGCTGGCGATGGCGGCGCTGACCGCGTCGCTGATCACCGTCAACTGGGGCACCTATGTCTGGGCGATCGGCGCCGGCCATTCGCTCGATGCAGCACTCGGTTATTTCATCAATCCGCTGTTCAGCATCTTCCTCGGCGCGGTATTCCTCAAGGAAAAGCTGCAGCCGCTGCAGATCGCCGCGATCGCGCTTGCGGCGCTTGCCGTCGCCATTCTCGCACTGGACAGCGGCGGCATCCCGTGGGTGGCGCTGACGCTGGCGGTCAGCTGGGGGTTCTACGCCCTGTTGCGCAAGACGCTGCCGCTCGGGCCGAACCAGGGATTCTTCCTCGAAGTGCTGATCCTCAGCGGGCCGGCCCTCCTCTACATCCTCTATCTCGAATTCGGCGGCCAGGGCCACCTCTACCGCACCGGTCTTGCAGACACGATCCTGCTGCTCGGCTGCGGCGTGATCACCGCCGTGCCGCTGATGATCTATGCGAACGGCGCCAAGCTCTTGAAACTCTCAACGATCGGCATCATGCAGTATATCGCGCCGACGATGATCTTCCTGATCGCGGTCTTCGTCTTCCACGAGCCATTCGGCACGGCGCGCATGATCGCCTTCCCGCTGATCTGGGCGGGGCTGTTCCTTTATAGCTGGTCGATGCTGAAGGGAAGCCGGGGGCGCTAGAAGCAATTTCAGCAAAAGTGCACAGCGGTTTTGCGTCCGGAATTGCGTAAACAAAAGCTTGAAGCGGTTCGGCGCTTCCGTGAAAACCGGACTGCTCCAAAGGCGCGCCCGCCTACATCTTCGAAATCACCTCGTCCTCACCGTCACGATCGGCGGCGAGCTGGGCTGCCTGGGCCATGATCGCCGGAATGATGCCGGAGATCTCGTCGACGACGAGCGGCTGCACCCGGTGGGCGGTGTGCAGGAAGCCTTCTTCGGTCATATGGCGCATCAGTTCCATCATCGGATCCCAGAAACCGTTGACGTTGGCAAAGACCATCGGCTTCTCATGGCGGCCGAGCTGTGCCCAGGTCATGATCTCGACGATCTCCTCCAGCGTACCGATGCCGCCGGGCAGCGCGACGAAGGCATCGGAGCGCTCGAACATGGTGTGTTTGCGCGCATGCATGTCAGGGGTTACAATGAGTTCGTTCAGCTGACCGAGCGAGTGGCGAGTCGCTTCCATATCGATCAGGAATTCGGGAATGATGCCCGTGACCTGACCGCCGCCTGAAAGCACGCCGCTGGCAACCGCGCCCATGATGCCTTTGGTACCCCCGCCATAGACGAGGCGCAGGCCGTATTCGGCGATCTCTCTTCCGAGAGCACGCCCGGCCGCCATGTGGGAAGGATCGCGTCCCGGCCTTGAGCCGCAGTAAACGCAGATGGATCGAATCGATACAGATTGTTCGGTCATGAGGGCAAAACAACTATTCCATTTCAATGCAGTCAAGAAAATTGACTGAAAAGCAGCGTGCCTAGCTTGCCTAATTGCTTTGAATGCTTGTGGAAAGCAACGGGAATCGCTAGCAATTTTGGGTATTACGGCAAATTGCCGCCTTGGGAGACATAATGATGAAGAACCGTGCCGGCTTGCTGGCCCTTGCAGTCCTCGCAATCGCAATCCTACTGATGGTGTTTGTCGTCATGCCGCGCATCGGCGGCGATGCAACCAAGGTCGGAGACGCCATCAACCAGGCGAGCACGGAGGTCAAGAACACGGTTAACGAGGCGGCAAAGACATCGCGCTCCGCCGTGGGCGACGCGGCTGCGGTCGCCGACAAGGTCGGTCGCCTTTCGGCCGATGCCGGCGTATCGCTCAGCGAGCTCAAGGCGCTGTTTGCCGACGGCAAAGGCCCGGCCATCGATGTCTTCACTGCCGCCAAGACCAAAGCCGTCAACGCGCTGACCGCGCTTGCCGATTTCACCATTCCCGAGGGCCTCGATCCCGCGACCCAGACCCTTGCCGCCAAGGCCAAGGACGGTGGCGCGAAGGCGCTCGACATCATCCGGTCGCTGCCCGAGAACATCGCCGATGCGCTTACCGCGATCGCCAAGGCCGAGGTTGCGCTGACCGGTGCGCCGGAGACCGCCCCTGGGGCGAATACGGCAGCGGAAAATACCGGCCCCAAGCTTCCGGCCTTCGACGTATTGCGCGTCGAGCCCGACGGATCGACGGTGATTGCCGGTTCCGCCGAGCCGAACGGCAAGCTCGAGGTGCTCGACGGCGAGAAGGTGGTGACGACGGCCAATGTCGATGCAAGCGGCGATTTTGCTGCCGTTCTCGACGATCCGCTTCCGGCCGGCGACCACCAGCTCGTGCTCAAGTTCACGGGCAAGGACGGCAAGAGCACGCTTTCCGAAGAAGTCGCGACGATTTCCGTGCCGAAGGATGGCAATGGCGCCAATCTGCTCGCCATGGTTTCCAAACCCGGCACGGCGAGCCGCATCATTACCGCGCCGAAGGCCGGAACCGAAGTTGCCGATGCTTCCAACCCGATGCCACCGCCTGCTGCGCCTGCCGCCACATCTGCAGCAACCGGCGAGCTGGCGCTGCAGACGCCGAACCTCACGGCCACCCCCTCCGGCGGCGCTGATACGGCACCGGCCATTCCCGGTACCGCCGCACCTGATAAGACGAATGTGCCCGACGTGATGGTCAATGCCGTCGAGATCGAAGGCAACAAGATCTTCATTGCCGGCACGACGCGCTCCAATGCCAAGGTCATCGGTTATGCCGACGACAGGCTCGTCGGCCAGGACACGGCCGGCTCCGACGGCCATTTTGTGATCGACGGTGTGGTGGCGCTCTCGGTCGGCGACCACAAGATCCGCGTCGATGTCGTCGATCCCGCAGGCAAGGTGATCGTGCGTGCGGCGGTGAATTTCAACCGCCCGGCCGGCGATCAGGTGAGGGTTGCCGCGCAATCGGCGCCCGCCGAGGCGAACGGTGCTTCCTCGATGGTGCTGCTCGACGAAGGCGAACTCGGCAAACTCAAAGCAGAAGTCGGCAAGGCCTTCGGGCTGCTGAAGGGGCTATTTGCCGATGGCAAGCTGCCCGGCGCCGAACAGCTCGCGGCGGCGCGCTCGGCAACGGAGTTCGCGTTACGCTCGGTCGCCGACTTCCGTCCGGCGGCCGATGCGCCCGATGCCTTCAGGCAAACGTCCGGCTCGGCCTCGCAGGTCGCCGGCAATGCGCTGAAGCTACTGCAGGGCCTGCCTGGGGATGCGAAATCCGTCGGCGCCGCACTCGAAAAACTGGGCGGGATGATCGCCGAACTCACCGCTGCACCCGCGCCGGCAACGCCATCTGCAAACGATGTCGGAAGCAACCAGCCGAAGACGATCGAACAGGCGCCGCTGACGGCAAACAATGCGGCGGTCATCATTCGCCGCGGCGACACGCTGTGGCAGATCTCGCGCCGCACCTATGGCCTCGGCGTTCGTTACACGACGATCTACATCGCCAACGAGGACAAGATCATCAATCCCGATCGCATCCGCCCTGGCCAGATTTTTGGCCTGCCGAAGGATGTCCTGCCGAATGCCGAAGAGCTGCACCGCAAGCGCATGTCCGGCCAGCATCTCTAAGCTGCTAAAATAACGCGACGGGCCGGGCGGGATAAGCGCCCGGCCTCGTCGTTTCCTTACCCCAGCAATTGTTGTATTCGTCCGCCCGGCACCCTATCTGGCGGTGGCGGCTGCGGGATATGGGAAGCGCTTTCAGGTAGGTCCCGGTTCCGCGCTCCTGCCGCCATCGAATCGCCGTAATCGCGGCAAGCTCATCCGGGCTGGAGACAAGCATGGCAAACGGCAAAACAGTCTCGGAATCCAACCTGCCGCGGACGCTTCTCAACCTTTGGCCCTATATGTGGCCGGCCGGCCGGCCCGACCTGAAAATGCGCGTCGTCTGGGCTTCGGTCTACCTGCTGATCTCCAAATTCGTACTGCTGCTCGTTCCCTATTTCTTCAAATGGTCGACCGATGCGCTGAACGGCAGGATGGATCTTGCCGGCTCGGTGCCGCCGCTGCTGGCCGGCGCCATCGCGCTGGTGATCGCCTATAACATCACCCGGCTGATCCAGCTCGGCCTCAACCAGCTGCGCGACGCGCTCTTTGCCAGCGTCGGACAACATGCGGTGCGCCAACTCGCCTACAGGACCTTCGTGCACATGCACGAGCTGTCGCTGCGCTTCCATCTCGAGCGCAAGACCGGCGGGCTGTCGCGCATCATCGAGCGCGGCACCAAGGGCATCGAGACGATCGTGCGCTTCACGATCCTCAATTCGGTCCCGACCGTCATCGAATTCCTGCTGACGGCAGCGATCTTCTGGTGGGGCTACGGCTTCTCCTATCTCGCCGTTACCGCCTTTACCGTCTGGGCCTATATCTGGTTCACGATCCGCGCATCCGACTGGCGCATCGCCATCCGCCGGTCGATGAACGACAGCGATACCGACGCCAACACCAAGGCGATCGACTCCCTCCTCAATTTCGAGACCGTCAAATATTTCGGCAATGAGGAGATGGAGGCAAAGCGCTTCGACAAATCGATGGAACGCTACGAGAAGGCGGCGACCGATGTCTGGACCTCGCTCGGCTGGCTGAACTTCGGCCAGGGCGTCATCTTCGGCATCGGCACGACCATCATGCTGGTGCTGTCGGCGCTGGCCGTGCAGCGCGGCGAGCAGACGGTCGGCGATTTCGTCTTCGTCAATTCGATGCTGCTGCAGCTTTCCGTACCGCTCAACTTCATCGGCTTCGTCTACCGCGAAATCCGCCAGGGGCTGACCGATATCGAGCAGATGTTCGATTTGCTTGAGGTGCAGACCGAAGTCAAAGACGCGCCTGATGCGACCGAACTTCGGATCGGCCAGGGCGCGATCTCCTTCAAGGACGTGCACTTCGCCTATGATGCGGCCCGTCCGATCCTGAAGGGCATTTCCTTCGAGGTGCCGGCCGGCAAGACGGTTGCCGTCGTCGGCCCGTCGGGTGCGGGCAAATCGACGCTGTCGCGCCTGCTCTATCGTTTCTACGATATCCAGAGCGGCGCAATCACCGTCGACGGTCAGGATATCCGCACGGTGACGCAGAAGAGCCTGCGCTCGGTGATCGGCATGGTGCCGCAGGATACCGTGCTCTTCAACGACACGGTCGCCTACAACATCCGCTATGGCCGCACATCGGCCAGCGACGGCGAAGTCTTTGCCGCGGCCGAGGTGGCGCAGATCGCGCATTTCATCGAAACGCTGCCCGAGGGTTTCGAAACCAAGGTCGGCGAGCGCGGGCTGAAGCTTTCGGGCGGCGAGAAGCAGCGGGTGGCGATCGCCCGCACCATCCTCAAGGCGCCGCCGATCCTGATCCTCGACGAGGCGACATCGGCGCTCGACACGACGACGGAACGGGAAATCCAGGAGGCACTCGACCTGGTTTCGAAGAACCGCACGACGCTTGTTATTGCCCACCGGCTTTCGACGGTCATCAGCGCCGATGAAATCATCGTGCTCAAAAGCGGCGAGATCGCCGAGCGCGGAACACATGCCGCCCTCCTCGAAATGAACGGCCTTTATGCCTCGATGTGGAACCGCCAGCGCGAGGCGACACAGGCGGAGGAACATCTGAAGCAGGTGCGCGAAAGCGACGACCTCGGCGTGATAACGCGGTTTGCTCCGGCAAGCTGACAGCGGAAGCCGACGCCGGCCGGCTTTTGTTGTTTAGAACCCCGGCGCGGGAACCAGGGCCGAGGCCACAGCATTGCCCCAGAGACGGTTTTTCGCTAACCAGCAAAAATGAAAACGCAAGGAGACCGGCAGCCATGAGCCTGTTCAACACGGTTCGCAACACGATCGTCCCCGTGCACAAGGAGGGTTATCCCTTCGTTGCCGCCTTCTTCGTCGCGTCGCTGGTCCTGGGCTGGATCTTCAAGCCGCTCTTCTGGATCGGCATGATTTTCACGCTCTGGTGCGCCTATTTCTTCCGTGACCCGGAGCGCGTGACCCCGCAGGATGACGACCTGGTGATCTCTCCCGCCGATGGCAAGGTCTCGGCGATCCAGATGGTGACCCCGCCGGCCGAGCTCAACCTCGGCTCCGAGCCGATGCTGCGCATCTCCGTTTTCATGAACGTCTTCAATTGCCACGTGAACCGGGCGCCGATGCGCGGGCGCATCGTCAGCATCAACTACCGCTCCGGCAGCTTCGTCAACGCCGAGCTCGACAAGGCGAGCGAAGACAATGAGCGCAACGGGCTGGTGATCGAAACCCAGCACGGCCAGATTGGCGTCGTGCAGATCGCCGGCCTCGTCGCACGGCGCATCCTCTGCTGGGCGAACCCCAACGAACCGGTGGATGCCGGCGAGCGCTTCGGGCTGATCCGTTTCGGCTCGCGGCTCGACGTATTCCTGCCCACCGGTGCTGCGCCACGCGTCTCGCTCGGCCAGACGGCGGTTGCAGGAGAAACCGTCATCGCCGAATTCGCCTCCGCCAAGGGTCCCGTCATCAGCCGCCGCAGCTAGAGCGGTTCAGCTTTTCACGGAAGTGCAGAAGCGCTACGCACTGTTGCTGGAATTGCCTTAGGAACGATTGGAACGCGATATGGAAACGCCTTTTCCGCCTTTCGAGCCCAATGGGCCGGATGATTCCGCCCGCGGCCCGCGTCTGCGCGAAATCCCGCTCCGGCTCGTCTTTCCGAACCTCATCACTATTCTGGCGATCTGCGCCGGGCTGACCGGCATCCGGCTGGCTTTCGAGAACCGTTACGAGCTCGCCGTCTCCATGGTGCTGCTCGCCGCCTTCCTCGACGGCATCGACGGGCGCGTGGCACGGCTGATGAAGGCGACCTCGAAGTTCGGCGCGCAGATGGATTCGCTTGCCGACATCGTCAATTTCGGCGTCGCACCCGCCCTCGTCGTCTATGTCTTCGCGCTCGACCAGGCGCGCTCGCTCGGCTGGATCGCCGCCCTGATCTATGCGATCGCCGCCGGGCTTCGCCTTGCCCGCTTCAATGTCATGGCCGAACGCGAGAACAAGGCGAGCTGGCAATCGGAATATTTCGTCGGCGTGCCGGCGCCGGCCGGCGCCATGCTGGTGCTGCTGCCGGTCTATCTCGGCTTCCTCGGGCTGGCGACGGACCGCACCTTCGCCTATCTCTCGTCGATCTACACCGTGCTCATCGCCTTCCTGCTGATCAGCCGGCTGCCGGTCTGGTCGGGAAAATCGGAAGGCAATCGCTTGCGGCGCGATCTCGTGCTGCCGATGATGCTCGGCGTCGTGCTCTACGTGGCTCTGCTGATGAGCTACACCTGGGAGGTGATGGTCTTCACCGTTGCCGCCTACCTCATATCGCTTCCCTTCGGCGCGCGGAAATGGCGGCGGAAATACGGGACGCTGACGATCGAGGAACCCGGCATCGGCGACGACGATATCGGCCGGCACATCTGATCACCGAGCATTTCCGGATTTCTCTAAAGCGCGTCGCGATCTTTCAGATTCGCCCTCGCGCTTTAGCTCTTTGTTCTTACGCATGTCGTTGTCGCAAAACATGGGGTAATCGCGGCGCGATCACCCCAGGTCATATTTATAAGATGATGGCAGGGGTGGTTGCCCCCGATAAGATGGAAAAACGGGCTCACGATTGGAACCGGGCCCAAACATCGAACGGAGAGCAACCATGGACCAATATATCGGGCTTGATGTTTCATTGAAAGAGACTGCGATCTCAATCCGACAGGACGGTAAGCGGATCTGGCGGGGGAAGTGCGCTTCGGACCCCAAACTTGTAGCCGAGATGATCCGCAAACATGCCCCGCACGCCAAGCGCGTTGTTTTCGAGACGGGGCCGTTATCGACATGGTTCTATCATGGGGGCTGATCAAGGAAGGCGTGCCGGCGATCTGCATCGAAGCACGGCACGCACAAAAGATCTTAAACGAGACGCTCAACAAGACCGATAGCAATGATGCGGACGGCTTGGCTCACCTGGCCGAAGCCGGTTTTTATAAGGCCGTCCGGGTCAAGGCTTTCGACAGCATGCTGACACGCACGCTGGTGGCGGCCCGCAATCAGCTCCTGAATATCTCAACCCAGCTTAGCAACCAGATCCGCGGTGTGATGAAGACGTTCGGTCTTATCGTCCCCAAGGGAACAGGTCGGGTGTTTGATGGCAATGTGAGGCAACTCCTGGATGGGAATGACGGCCTTGCGAAGATCATATTGCCGCTGCTCGAGGCGTGGCACGGCATACGCATGCGCGCCGCCAATCTTGACCGCCAGCTGGTCGCAGCAGCACGGGAGAGCCAGGCGACGAAGCGGTTGATGACGATCCCGGGCATCGGCGCCGTCACGGCCATCTCCTATGTCGCTGCGATTGAAGATCCAGACAACTTCAAAACGTCGCGATCGGTGGGCGCCTGGCTCGGGCTGACAACGCGGCGCTACCAGTCAGGCGAGGTCGACTATGACGGCCATATCTCTCGAAGAGGCGACCCCTATCTGCGGGCGCTGCTTTATGAAGCGGCGACGGTGATCCTCACGAGAACCAGTGCCAGGAACGAGAGCAGTCTCAAAAGCTGGGGGCTTAAGCTGCGTGAGCGGCTGGGCTTCAAGCGCGCTGCAGTGGCGGTCGCCCGAAAGCTTGCGGTCATCATGCACAGCATGCTCAAGACAGGAGACGTCTTCGACAGATCGGCCGGTGCTGCTGCATAAGCGAAGTGTCGGCCTTCTTCCCTCAGCGCGTCAAACCTGATGTGAGGCACTGAGCGTCCCAGCTGCGGGCGTGGGTCGGATCATTCCGCTGTAGCGGCTGCAGCTCATTGAGACTGCGCGCAAAACATAGGAAGGTCCTGCCTGCGGAGACCCATTATGCGGCGACCATGTGTCGACCGCGCAGACAACCCTGCTCCCGGCGCTGGACAGCTTTGAAGACAACTCGCCCAACAAATCGAATACGGCGCGTTGCGCGTTCTCAAAACGGAGCCAATGCCAATGCCAAAATAACCTTGACTACGGCAATGCGATTAGACAACCGCTGCACACTTTTGCGCGACATACTTTAAATGACGGAAATGCTTCTCTCCCTTCGTTCTGAGGGATACTCGGGAAAAGCACACGTTTTGCCCGGAGAAAACCTTGCGCTTATCCGGTTGTTTCGCATATTTCCCGAGAAAACCGCTTTCGCACTTTTATTGGAACTGCTCTCTTCAGTAAGTATTAACCAACGTAGGCTTCAGTTAAGCCTCGCGAATTATGGTGCGCGTTTACAAATCCTGATGAGCTACGCCCCCATTTTGTCGCTATTCGTGATGAAACATCCAACTATAAAATGCCCAGGGAAGAACCACGTAAGGAGAGTATCGTGACTTCGAAGACGAGCAGTACCGGCGAACAGCAAGCGGCCAAGCCAGACCTCGCCGCCAACTATCGCCCCGTCGGCCTGAAGGCTGTTGCCGCAGCATCGCTGATGGCGAAGCATAAGCCGACCAGCGTCAAAAAATCCGCTTGAAGCGGAAGGCTTCAAATTGGAACCGTGCGTGCTCTCGGGTTACATCCGTCAGGCACCGCTGACCAAGTGAATGTCGAGAGGCGATCGCCGGAATCTCCTGACAACGCTCTGCCGACATAAGCACAACCCGAAAAACCTGATGGACGAAGCGATGCATCGCCACCGCCAATGTGACACGTCGGCGCCGATAGGTCGCCGACGGGCCGGCTGGTGCGGCGGACAGTGTTCAGAAGAAGCTGAGTTGGCCGTCGTCGGGCATTTGCTTCTCGGGCGTCTTCAACGGCTTTTCGATGACGACCGGCTCCTGCAGGTCGGGACCCATATTGGCAACCTTGTTGACCTTGTCGGAAACCGGTACGCCCTCGAAGAAATCATCCTGAACCGGATGCATCAGGTCGGCCACGTCGCGCGGTTCCTGCGTCTTGCAATCGAGCCAGCGCGCGAAATCCTCGGGTCTGATGACGACGGGCATGCGATCGTGGATCGCTGATATGGCCGAATTGGCCGATGTCGTCAGGATCGCGCCGGTATCGACCTCGGAGCCGTCGGCAGAAGACCATGTCTCCATCAGCCCGGCAAAGGCGATGACCCCACCCTGACGCGGCCTGATCCAGTAGGCCTGCGGCCGCTCGCCGCTTTCTTTCGACGGGCGATGCCATTCATAAAAACCGGAGGCCGGAATGAGCACGCGGCGATGCCGCATGGCGGCGCGGAAGGAGGCTTTACCGATTGCGGTTTCTGCGCGCGCGTTGATCAGCAGCGGGAAATCTCTCGGATCCTTGACCCAGCCCGGCGTGAGCCCCCAGCGCACGAGCACGGCGCGCCGGTCGGCCAAGTTGCTTCCCTGCTCCCTGCCCTCGCCTGATATGACGACGAGGATCGGCTGCGTCGGCGCGATGTTGTAGCGCGCCGGAAAATCGTCGAGTTCGAGACCGGAGAAGACGTCGCTCAGGTCGACGCTGGAGACTGTCAGGGCGAAACGTCCACACATCGGCCTGTCTTTACACCCGGCTCGTACTCCGTCAAGACGCCTCAACCTCTCGGCGCGAAGAGGATGAGGCTGGCGCCGACAAGGCAGATCAGCGCACCGCCGATATCGTAACGATCCGGCACGCGGGCTTCGACCAGCCACAGCCAGAGCAGCGAAGCGAGGATGTAGATGCCGCCATAGGCAGCGAAGGTGCGGCCGGCGGCCTCGCTCGGCACCAGCGTCAGAAGCCAGGCGAAAAGCGCCAGGGAGATCATGCCCGGCGCCAACCACCAGATGGATTTTTCGAGCTTGAGCCATGCCCAGAAAGCGAAGCAGCCGGCGATCTCGAAGACTGCGGCAAAGGCGTAGATGATGTAGGTCACGGAAGCACCTTTCGAATCCCCGTCGCACTATTCCTCCGATAAGATGAGCCATCACAGCAAGAGCAGCCTCCGATGATCTCCACCGCCAAAGCCGCCTCCTCCGCCATTCTCGAACGCGACGGACGATTCCTCCTCGTGTTGCGGCGCAACCCGCCTTCCGCTGACATGTATGCCTTTCCCGGCGGGCGGGCCGAGCCCGGCGAAACGCCGGAGCAAACGGCATTGCGCGAACTCCATGAAGAGACCAGCATTTCGGCACGTAATCCGCGGCTGTTTTCGACCTACGACCTGAAGACGCATGCTGCCGACGGCAGCGTCAAGAGCCATTTCCTGCTGTCGGTCTTTCGCGTCGATGCGGATCGGGATGCCGTGGCGGAAGCCGCCGACGATGCGGCGGCCCTCGGCTGGTACACGGTGGAGGAAATGCGGCAATTGCCCGTACCGCAGAGCGTGCTCGAATGCGCGGAGCGGCTGGCGGGCGGCGAATAGACGTGGAAACTTTGAAGCACGCCTTGTTGCCGTCATGCTGAGCGTATCAACTGTGAGCATGATTCCCGTTCGACGCGTTTTTCTGTCCCTGCTCGTCCTGGCCGGCCCCACGATGGCGCAGGGCAAGAATACGCCGCCTCCACAGGAGGAGGAGATTGCACCGCCGATCGTGAGCGTGCCCTATGACGACAAGCTGGCGCGGTTCGCCGAGGTGCTGGGCTCGGTGCATTATCTGAGAAAGCTCTGCAAGGCGGCGGGTGGCGACGATTGGCGAAACGGCATGCAGCAGCTGCTCGATTCGGAGACCGGCAACGAGCCGCAGCGCAAGGAAAAGCTGACAGCGGCCTTCAATCGCGGCTATCGCGCCTTCGCCTCGGTCTATACGGATTGCACCCCGGCGGCCATCGTGGCAGAAGAGCGCTACCGTAACGAAGGTGCAACACTTGCCACAGAAATTACCTCGCGCTTTGGAAATTGACGTTTAATTAACCTGTTTTCGCAAGCGGACGTGTCGTTTTGGGAAAAGGCTGTTAGTGTTGTTAACTGTGCAGTAAGACATGAGAAGTTCTGAGGAAAAGACAATGGAAGCAAGCCTCAACGACATCGACGACATGATCGTCCACGAAAAGATGCAGGCAGCTCTGGAGTACCAGAACGAGGCTTGGGCCGACGGCATGGCCGACGGCATCGAGCCTGAAATCATCGCTGATGCTGCCATTGCACATGCGCTGCGCGAGACGATCAGATTGCATGGGGAAAAGAGCGCCGAAGCCCTGCTGGATTCGCTGCGTGAGCGCATGCTTGCCGGCGAATTCTCCGCGAACCGCACCCTGCAATAATTGTTACCAGAGAGTTTGATGCACACCGGTAAAGAGAAAGTTTCGCGAATTTCGCTCGCGCCGGTGCTGCTTGCGTTCAGCCTCGCCGCCGGCAATGTTTTCCTTGCGCCGGCAGCCTACGCGCTTTCCGAACTGCACAAGATCCCCGGCCAGGCGGCCAACGAGACGCCCGCACAGGGAAGCGCTCAGGGACAGAGCCAGCCGCAGGGCGGGGCCACTCCCGGTGTTCCCATGGCCGATCCACTGGTCAACAGCCAGAACAATCAGGGTGTCGACAAGACGCCGGGCGCTCAGGACAATTCCAAGCCCACCGAGGTGATCTACGACATCAGCAAGGTGCCAGAGCCGGTTCGCAAGTTGCGCGAGCAGATCGTCGAGGCGGCCGCATCCGGCGATCTCGAGCGGCTGCGGCCGCTGATGGGCACTGGTGCCGACCAGACGCAGGTGACTGTGGGCGAACCGACCGACGATCCGATCGGCACGCTGAAGGATCTGTCGGGCGATCCTGACGGCGACGAGATCCTTGCCATCATGCTCGACATCATCTCGACCGGCTTCGTGCATGTCGGCCAGGGCACGCCCGACGACATGTATGTCTGGCCCTATTTTGCCGAGAAGGACCTGAAGTCGCTGACACCGCCAGAGCGCGTCGAGCTGCTGCGCATCGTCACGGCCGGCGATCTCTCCGACATGCAGGAATTCGGCGGATACAATTTCTATCGCCTCGGCATTACGCCTGAGGGTAAATGGAAATTCTTCACAGCGGGCGATTGATGCCCGTCTCGCTTGCGCTTTTCACGTTTCGCATGGCGCTTGCGATCCACCTCATGAAGACATACCTCTGAGCGATGACCAACGCGACAGGTTCCGCCATGCCAGCCGTATTCCTGAAAGACCGCTCCTTGCTCTTCGTCAGCGGCGCGGAAGCCCAACCCTTCCTGCAGAACCTGATCACCACCGATATCGCCTCGCTTGGCGCCGACGAAGCGCGGCCCGGGGCGCTGCTGACGCCGCAGGGCAAGATCCTGTTCGACTTCATGATCTGGCGGGACGGCGACGGCTACACGATCGAGACCGATGCCGGCCAGCGCGTCGGGCTGCTGAAACGGCTGACGATGTACAAACTGCGCGCCGCCGTCACACTTGCGCCAAGCACCGAAGAGGGCGTTACCGTTTCCTGGGACGAGGATGCCGAGGGCATCCGGGGCAGCCAGGGCGCCCGAGATAGCCGCTTCACCAAGGCGGGCGTCATGCTGATCCGCCGGCCCGGCAAACACGGCGATGGTGCAGAAGCGCTCTATGACGCGCTGCGCATCAGCCACGGCATCGTCACATCAGGATCTGACTTTGCCCTGCAGGACGCCTTCCCGCATGACGTGCTGATGGATTTCAACGGTGGCCTCTCCTTCAGGAAAGGCTGCTATGTCGGCCAGGAGGTCGTCTCACGCATGCAGCACCGCGGAACTGCGCGCCGGCGCGTCGTGACGGTGTCCGCCGCAACGGATCTGCCGGAGACCGGGACGGAGATTACCGCCGCCGGCAAGCCTGTGGGAACCCTCGGTTCGGTCGAAGGCGGCAATGGACTTGCAATCGTGCGCATCGACCGCGCCGGCGCCGCAATGGCGGCAGGTACACCGCTGCTGGCCGGCAACACGCCTGTTTCCCTCGTCCTGCCGGCATGGTCCGGTCTCGTCTTTCCCGCCAGCGCCGACGAGGCCAGCGCGTGACAACGACGAAAGCTCCGCGTGCCTGGCAACGCATGCTGTCCGGGCGCAGGCTCGACCTGCTCGACCCCTCACCGCTCGACGTCGAACTCATCGACATCGCCCATGGGCTTGCGCGCGTGGCCCGCTGGAACGGCCAGACCTCCGGCGATCATGCTTTTTCGGTGGCCCAGCACAGTCTCGTCGTCGAGGATATCTTCCGTCGCTTCAACGATGCGCGGCCACAGGAATGCCTGATGGCGCTGCTGCACGACGCACCCGAATATGTCATCGGCGACATGATCTCGCCGTTCAAATCGGTGGTCGGCGGCGGCTACAAGACGGTGGAAAAGCGGCTGGAGGCCGCCGTGCACCTGCGCTTCGGCCTGCCGCCGCATCCCTCGCGCGATCTCAAGGACCGGATCAAGAAGGCCGACACGATCGCCGCTTATTTCGAAGCGACCGTGCTGGCGGGTTTCACACCCGCCGAGGCACAGAAATTCTTCGGCCAGCCTCGCGGCGTCAGCAAGGACATGCTGATGATCGAGCCCTTGCCGGCGATCGAAGCCCAGCGGTTGTTCTGCGAGCGCTTCGCGGCGATCGAGGTCGAGCGGGAGATGGTATCGTGACCTTCATCGTCGTCTCGCCGCTGTCGCGCATCGCGGAAATGGCGGTGCGCCATAAGGCGCGTGACATGATCAGCTTGATCGCCAAGGAGCAGGCTTTTCACCGGCCGGGCGTGATCGCCGCAGAGCGCCATCTGACACTTTCTATGAACGATATCGTCTTCAAGGGCACCGGTGATCTCGTGGCGCCTGACGAGACGCATGTGCGCGGGATTATCGACTTTACCGCTTCATGGCAGCAGGAGACGCCGCTGCTCATTCATTGCTGGATGGGGGTGTCGCGATCACCGGCCGCTGCCCTCATTGCCGCACTGTCGCTGGCACCCGATCAGGACGAGGAAACGCTGGCCCGCCGGCTGCGCGCCACCTCACCTTTCGCGACGCCGAATGCCCGGCTGATCGAGATCGGCGACGCCCTGCTTAGCCGCTGCGGCCGGCTGGTTGCGGCGGTGCGGGCCATCGGACGCGGTGCCGATGCCGACGGCAATGCGCCCTTCGTGCTTGCGATCCGAGACGCCGCCTGCGGTTGACGCTGCCGCCGGCCGCTCCATCTAGGCCCCGACCACGAACAATCGACAGGCCAGATCATGGAACAACAGGCAGCCGATGTCCTCCTCGCCACCCGAACGGCACTCAGCCAAGCAAGCGCGCTCGCAGTCCAATATTCCTTCTCAATCCTGGGGGCGTTAGTCCTGCTTGTCATCGGCTGGACGCTCGCCGGCTTCGTCAGCCGCTGGGCTTATGAGGGCTTGTCGCGCATCCACGGCATCGACGAGACGTTGGCACGCTTCTTCACCAATGTCGTGCGCTACGCGCTGCTGATCCTGGTGTTCATCACCGTGCTCGGCCAATTCGGCGTCCAGACCGCCTCGATCATCGCGGCGCTCGGCGCAGCCGGCCTGGCGATCGGGCTGGCGCTGCAAGGGACGCTGCAGAATATCGCGGCCGGTATCATGTTGCTGATCCTCAGACCGTTCCGCGTCGGCGAATATATCGAGACCAGCAGCGTGGCCGGTACGGTGCGCGAAATCGGACTGTTTGCGACCGAACTCAGGACTGGCGACGGGCTCTACCGCTTGGCGCCGAATTCGACGCTCTGGAACACGCCAATTACCAATTTCAGCCGCGAGCCCACGCGGCGGGAAGAGCTGAAAATCAGCGTCGCCCATGAGGATGACATCGATCTGGCGATGGAGAGGCTGATGGGCCTTGCCAGAGCCGATTCCAGAGTGCTGACGTCACCGGCACCGAGTGTCTTCATCGACAGCCTCGGCGACGGCGCGATCTCCGTAACGCTGCGCTATTGGGCAAAGACCGGCGATTGGTGGCTGGTCAGCCGTGACATGGTAAAGCGCGTGAAACTCGCCTTCGACAAGAAACCGGTCGCTGATGCGGATGCTTCAGATGCCGCGCCACCAAAAAAGTCCAACGGCAAGGCAACCGCCGAAAAGCCGACGCAGACGCGACAGTGAGACATTGCGGCGCCGCGGATCTTTTAAGACCAGCGGCGTTGTGCACAGGTTGAATTACTGCATGGCTTTGTCCCTCAATCGATCCCGATTAAAGGACTTGTGCCGTAGCTATTGGACGACGCCGCAGGAGAGTCTTTCCCCGGCATCTCCCGAAGGCTGGCTGCGATAATCATCCGAATTGGCGTGCACCATCAATGCGCGGCCGCGAATGCCGTCGGTCTTGCCGTCGAGGGTGACCATGCTGTCGAAGATCTGTGCCCGCAACACGCCATCCTGCCCGACATATTGATTGGGCATATCGCCAGCGTGCGGACCCTTGGCGGCAAGAATGCCATGCTCCGCCTTCTCAGGATTGAAATGACCGCCGGCCGATTCGTGATGGGTTGCG
The DNA here is from genome assembly GCF_001679785.1 of Rhizobium leguminosarum. Classification (NCBI taxonomy): domain Bacteria; kingdom Pseudomonadati; phylum Pseudomonadota; class Alphaproteobacteria; order Hyphomicrobiales; family Rhizobiaceae; genus Rhizobium; species Rhizobium leguminosarum. Next base: position 654,712 of record NZ_CP016286.1, on the reverse strand, counting down.
GCGTCGCATCGGCCGGTCTCATGAACATGGAAGGCCACCCATTTGTTCGCCGGCAGTCCCGATATCTCGACTTCGATCAGGACGCCGCCATTGGCGGCAGCCGTCAGCTGCGCGCGACCGTCTTCCTTGCCGTCCTTGCCGACGAAATTGGCGACCGCCGTCTGCTTGTCCTGAGCGCCCGCCGGCAATGCAACCGCAAGCAGGGTCAGGGCGGCGATAATGCGCAGGGCTTTCATGGAGATCTCCTTCCGTCCGGTTGTCCTTCTGAACGTGTCAAACCGGAAGGTGTTCCTGACCGAGGAAGATCGAACGAAGAAGACGTAACGAAAAAAGCCGGCCAAACGGCCGGCTTGATCACCCGAATCGGGACGCCGTTCAGGCGACGGCGTTGAAGTCGAACTGGCCGTAGGTGTTCCGGTAGAGATCGTCGGACTGATCGCCGGTCGCCGGCGCGGTCTGCTGCAACGGATAGGAAACGGCGATGTTGCTTGCCGTGCCACTGTTGCGCGTGTCCATCATCAACGCGATCAGGCTGCCGGAAAATTTCGGCTGCGTGTCGCCGCTGGTATCGTCTTCCAGGAGTTCCTTGATGATGCCGGGCTTCTCATCGGCGGCACGTTCGCCGCGGCTGAGGACGCCATCGCCATTGGCATCGAGACGCGAAAGCGTCGCCAGATATGCATATGAGGTGTCTGAAACGGATGTGGTGCTGGTCATACAAACCTCCATTCACCGCCTTTTGCCGGTGGTGTTTGTACGCAATACGAACGTGGAAAATCAGTGCTGACTCGGTGGTTAAACTGATTTGCGGAGTGCGTCAATAAGTTGTTAACTTCTCATTAACGATGATTGACAAAAGTTAACGGAACGCCGCCAAGGCGCCTGCCGCCTGCGCCAGCTGGCCGATTTCCCCCATATTTCAGCGATTTTTCACATACAGACAATTGTCTGACCAAGTGCCCGTCGCTGTTGCACTGCAACCGAATATTAATTCGACCCATAGAAAATGGGCGTCACGCATTGCCACCAGACAGTCCGACTATAAAAGCAATTTCTGTGTTCATTTGAGAAAGGTTTTCATGTCCGGCGTAATGATGCACGTACGTCAATCGAAGGCACCTTCCCACGAGGCCGTGGCAGCTGCCACGCTAGACGCATCCACATGAAAGCTGAAGCGCTTTTCTGGCAGCAATGCACTCAGGCCGTTACGGACGATGGATCGATCGATGCGCAGCGTCTGATGGATCTCGTGATCGCGACCTATCGCGTCCATGAAAGCAACTATGACGAAATCGAGAGAAGCGTGGAAACGCTGCGGAAGGAAAACCATGTGCTGAGAGGCAATATATCAGCGCTCAGCCAGGCATTCGACGGACAGAAAAAACTCTTCGAAATCATTCTCAACAACCTGCCGCTCGGTCTCAGCGTCTTCGACGCCGACCAGCGGCTGACGCTTTCCAACACCCGCTTCCGTCAGCTCTTCGGCCTGACGCAAGAAGATCTCACTGCCGGCGCGACAATCGCCGATCTCACGGCCAAAATGCGTGGTACGGAGAACGCCAAGCCCGGCCGGCAGACCGGGCGACATTCCTCCGCAACCGCAAGAAGCAGTGGTCTCCGTCGGCGCGAATGGTTGATGGATGATGGCCGAATCATCCAGAGCATGGTGACTATCCTTTCCGACGGCAGCAGCATCGCCATCCATGCCGATATCACCGAGGATCGAAGGGCGGCCGAGCGCATCACCTATCTCGCCCACCACGACCCGCTGACCGGCCTTCCGAACCGCATCCATTTTCGCGAACAGGTCGATGCGACGCTTGCGGAACGCAAGCCGGATGAGCAAATCGCCCTCGTTCACCTCAATCTCGACCGGTTCAAATCGATCAACAACACGATGGGCGCTTCGGCAGGCGACAAGATCCTGCAGCAGGTCGCGGACCGCGTCCGAGCCTCGGCCGGTTCGGAAAACACCCTGGCGCGCCTCGGCTCGGACGAATTCGCCATCCTGCAGACCGGCAAGCAGCAGCCGTGGAACGTAACCGCGCTTGCCGAGCAGATCCGCCGGGAGCTTTCCGAGCCATTCTTCCACGGCGAGAAACAGCTGGAGCTCAGCGTCTCCATGGGCATCGCAATCGCCCCTGAGGATGGCGAGGAAACCGATATCCTGCTGAAAAATGCCGGCGTGGCGCTGTCACATGCCAAGGCGGACGGGCGCAAACGCGAGCGCTTCTTCGCCAGCGAGATGGAAGCGCAGATGCAGCTGCGCCACGCGCTGGAGGCGGACCTCAAAGCAGCCGTTGAGAACGAGGAGTTCGAGCTGCATTACCAGCCGCTTTATGACCTCTCGCAGCGGTGCATCTGCGGCTTCGAAGCTCTGATCCGCTGGAACCACCCGGTTCGAGGCCGCGTTCCGCCGATGGATTTCATTCCGCTTGCCGAAGAAGTCGGCCTCATCGTCGATATCGGCCGTTGGGTTTTGCGCCGCGCCTGCAACGATGCGGCGCAATGGCCGGAGGGCATCAAGGTCGCCGTCAACGTTTCGGCAATCCAGTTCAGCAGCAGCGACCTGACACGCGATGTCGGCGAGGCGCTTGCCACCGCCGCGCTGTCGCCGTCGCGGCTCGAACTCGAAATCACCGAGAGCGTGCTGATGGAAAATCTGAGCGAAGTGCTGCCGATCCTGCATGCGCTGAAGGAGCGTGGCATCCGCATCTCGATGGACGATTTCGGAACCGGCTATTCCTCACTGAGTTACCTCTCGAGCTTCCCCTTCGATAAGATCAAGATCGACAAATCCTTCGTCAACGACATCGTCGACAACAAGGAAGCGCATGCGATCATGCACGCGATCATCCTGCTCGGCGATGCGCTCGGCATGCGCGTCACCGTCGAGGGCGTCGAGACGGCCGCGCAGCTGGCACTGCTCGAATGCGAGGAATGCGACGAGATCCAGGGCTATCACATCAGCCCGCCGAGACCGGCGCGTGACGTGCCCCATCTTCTCTCCCTGCCGCCGAAGAGCGGTGGCGTGACGCGTCTCCCCAAAGCCAAGCACTGAGACCCCCGTCGATTGCGACTCGCACGGCAAGCCGCTACAAAATCGGCTGCGGTTCCTGAGATCGTCGTTGTCGCATTCTCTTACCCGTCCGCATCCACTTCCGAGCCGATGCTCATCGGCGGAAAACGATCTCCCTCATGACAGATGGCGCTATGTTCGCGGCTGAAGCCTTCTCCCCACACGAAACGCTTGCCGCGGCGCTGATTGCGCATGCGGCCGACGGCGACGACGGCTCGCACGACCTTGCCCATATCCTGCGCGTTTTCAGGAATGCCATGCGCATCCATGCGGGAGAAGGCGGCGACGGGCGGATTCTTGCCGCTTCCGTGCTGCTGCACGACTGCGTCGCCGTCGAGAAGAATTCGCCGCTGCGAGCAAAAGCATCGGCTTTGGCGGCCGAGAAGGCATCGGCGATCCTGGCGGAACTTGGCTGGAGCGGCACGGATATCGAGGCCGCGGCCCACGCAATCACCGCGCATAGTTTCTCGGCCGGGGTGGCGCCGCAGACGCTGGAGGCGAAGATCCTGCAGGATGCCGACCGGCTGGACGCGATCGGCATGATCGGCGTCGCCCGCTGCTTCTATATCGCCGGGCGACTGGGATCCGGGCTCTACGATCCGTTCGACCCGGCAGCGGCAGACCGCCCGCTCGATGACAAGCGTTATGCCATTGACCATTTCCAGACGAAGCTGTTCAAACTGGCGGAAGGATTCCAGACCGAGACCGGCCGCAGGCTGGCGGCCGCGCGTGACAAGAGCTTGCGCGACTTCCTCTCGGCCTTCATGGACGAAATCTAGGAGAACGGCATGCTTGTCAGCGACCTCTTCATCTATCCGCTCAAGAGCGCCCGTGGCATTGCGCTGCCCGCTGCCGACATCGACGCCAATGGGCTTCCCGGCGACCGGCGGGCGATGATCACCGATGCGCAAGGGCACTTCATCACCCAGCGCGAGTTGCCCGACCTCGCAGGCATCGAGGTACGACCGGAAGCGAGTGCCTTTCGGCTGCTGATGCAGGGGAAAACGGACATATCGGTACCACCGCCTCAGCCTGAAGCCCGCATGGATGTGATCGTGTGGAAATCTGCCGTCAACGCCGCCGTCGCCGATCCGGAGAGCAACCGGCAGCTTTCGGAATGGCTTGGCCGCGAGGTGCGCCTGGTCTTCTTCGACGGGCAGGCACGGCGGACGGCGAATGCCGAATGGGCCGGCGAAGCCACGCCCGTCACCTTTACCGACGGCTACCAGATCCTGGTGACGACGACCGGCTCGCTGAAAGCGTTGAATGCCGATCTCGCCGCTCATGGCGAAGGCAGTGTCGGCATGGAACGCTTCCGTCCGAACATCGTCATCGATACCGACGAGGCCTGGGCGGAGGACCGCTGGGCGGCGATCGAGATCGCGGGCATCCGCTTCGATCTCGTCAAACCCTGCTCCCGCTGCATCATGACGACGCAGGACCAGTTGACCGGGTCCCGCGAGGGACCAAACCCGATGCCGGCCATGGGCCGCATCCGCATGTCGGCCGATCGGCGCGTGCCGGGCCCGCTCTTCGGCTGGAATGTCACTCCGCGCGGCAGCGGCAGGATCACCATCGGTGACACCGCCCGCATCGTTGAAGAGAGGCCGGAAGGCTGGGCGCTCAAGCGTCGCGCCGCAGCATAAAGCAATTCCAGGAAAAGTGCGAAGCGGTTTTTCCGTCCGGAATTGCGTGAAAACAAAGAGTTAGAGCGTCACGCGCGCGCGAGTGCGGTATCGATGCCTGCCATGACATCGGCCGGCAGTGGTCCCTTCTCCAGCGCGCCGGCATTTTCCTCCACCTGGGCGACGGTGCGGAACCCCGGAATGGGAAGGGTGCGCGGCGAGCGCGCCCAGAGCCAGGCAAGCGCGCCCTGCGTCAGTGTGCGACCGCCTGACGTCAGGAGATCGCGGACGGCATCGAGCCTTGCGGCGAATTCCGGGGCCATGCGCCCGTCCTTGAAATAGACCATCCAGTCAAGGGCCGCCCCACGGACATCCTTGGCGCCCACCGCCTTGTCGGCGGTGAACTTGCCGGTGAGCAGTCCCATCGCCAGCGGACCGCGATTGATTGACATCAGGCCCTTCCCCTCGATGACCGAGATCATCTCCGGCACCGGTTCGAAAACATTCATCGTATGCTGGATCGAGACGTAGCCCCGGCGGCCGACATGACGAGCGGCACGATCGGGAAAATCGGTGCTCCAGCCGAACGCATCGATCTTGCCTTCGGCGCGCAGCGCCTCCAGCGTATCGAAGACGGCATCCGATTGGTCCAGGGGAAAATCATTAAGGTGGAACTGCAGGAGATCGAGGCGATCGCGCTTGAGGCGGCGCAGCGAGGTCTCGACCGATCGGCGGATGAAGGTCTCATCGGCGAAGGCGCCGGTTGCCTGCTTGGTGGCCGGATCGGTGGCGAAACCGAACTTGGTGGCGATGACAATATCGTCGCGATTGCCGATTGCCCGGCCGAGCACCTCTTCCGAGTGGCCGGCGCCGTAGTTCGAGGCCGTATCGAAAAAGCGGATGCCGAGTTCGATGGCGCGGTTGATCGCTTCGACGGATTCATCGTCGTCGACATCGCCCCAGCCGAGCGGCGTGTCGCCGGCGTAGAAGGGACCGCCGATCGCCCAGCATCCCATGCCAAGGCGCGGAATTTCGCGGCCATTCCAGAGCGTGATCGTCGTCGGTGATGCGGTCTTAGTCAGCATGAGGTCCTCCTTGATTGGCAATCCTGTGAAGACATAGGAAGCGCTCATAGGCAGGTAAACCGCCAAATCCGGAGGATGTTTTGCACCCGTAAAAAACGGAGGTCAGTCGGAAATACCATTCGGACCTGAAAGCGTCCGCAAGGCTGGATTGAGGGCCTTGAGTGCCGCCTGAACGAAGCCGTCGCGGGCTGCTACGGCTTCGATGCCGCGCGGCTCGTAGACATGGCGATGCAGAAAGAACCCTGTCAGACGGAATGCGGCTGAAAGACTATCGAAGTCGGCCGCATGATTGCCCTCGATGCTGAGGAACGGCGGCAGGAGCAGCATCTTGTCCGCCCAGGGGGCACCAGCGGCGCGGCTGACGGCGCGGCCGGATTTCGGCGAGACATAGGCGAGATCGGAACGGGCGCCGGTCGCGGCGCATTCGGCAAGATCGAGGCCGAAGCCGAGGTCATTCAGCACCGCAAGCTCGAAACGCACGAAGAGTTCGCCGGCATCGGCCGGGTTGTGCAGGTGATCGAGGATCACCTCCAGCGCATCGAAGAGGTGTGGATGCGGGTCACGCTCCGGCAGCAGCCGCAGCAGCGCGCCCATCGCCTGGACACCGTAGACGGCGGTTGCCGTTTCCATCAGCCGGGCAGCGCGAAGCGTCACCGGCTCGACGCGGAATTCGCCGAGATGCTCGTCAAGCCGGGCACGCCAGATGACCTCCACTGCATTGCCCGCCTGCAGCACCGGCTGCATGGCGCGCGAGCGTCCGGAACGCACCAGGCCAAGATGGCGGCCGCGATCACGCGTCATCACCTCGGCGATGACGCTCGTCTCGCCGTGGCGCTTGACGCCCAGGATGATCGCATGGTCCTGCCACTGCATCGAAAGAAGTCCTTACGGCTGACAAATCCATCCTACTGCATAATTCAACGCGTTACAGCGTCCTTTGCGCGTCTGAAAGACACGCTGCAATGCAAGGCCCGACTCCCGTCAGAAACCGCGTCAGGCGACAGCCGGGAAAAGCCTCTGCAGGAATTCCCGCATCGCCATTTCGTCGAAAGGCTTCACCAGAAGCGGTATGTGCTGCAGGTCGGGCGGGAAATCGCCGGTATCGGAATAGCCGCTGACGAAGCCGAAGGGGATGCCGATATCGAGAAGATGGCGGGCAAATCCGAAGCTCATGCCCTCGCCGAGATTGACGTCGAGAAGGGCGAAATCATATTTCTCCGCAGCGATGGCAGCCCTTGCCTGTTCGACGCTGCCAACGATATCGATGCTCTCGACGCCGGCCAGGCGTAGAATATCCTCCGCCTCCATCGCGATGATCAAACTGTCTTCAAGAACCAGAACACGGATTGCGCTCATGATTCGATGCCCCTCGTCGGGCACCTGTCGCAGCGCCCCGGCCGTTTCGCCAACATCATTGCCCTCCGGTGCCCCGCATGGCACGCTATCGGTGAATTCCGCCACCTTTTCTGAATAAACCATTTTTCTGCCCGGTCGATAAGAATCAAAATCGGAGGAAGATGACGGCCGACCTTATTTTCCTTGCTGCTAATCTGCATTTAAAAAAGACATAACCAGGCTGCTTGACCAAAGCATGTCGCGCAAACAAAGACCTAAGACGCGACGCGCTTTAGATGAACGGGCGTTTGCCCTCTCCCAGCCCTTCCCAGCCGGCGATCACCATCAACTCCTCACCGTTCAGCACCTCGCAGCCGCGCTCCTGCCAGCGGATCAACCCTCGTTCGCTGAGCTTTTTCAAAGTTTTATTGGTGTGAACGATGGAAAGACCGAGCGTGTCGGCGATGTGCTGCTGGGTGATGGGAATGAATTTGCGGCCGTTGAAGATATTGAGCTTCCGGCCGCGCTCAAACAGGAAAGCGATCAGGTAGGCTGCTCTTTCCAGCGCCGTCCGGCGGCCGATGCTCAGGAGATGCTCATCCAGGATGCGCTCCTCGCGCGCGGCGATCCAGGTGATGTCGAAGGCCAGCGAGGCGTGCTTGTTGTAGAGCGTCATCAGCCTGTCACGCTCGAAGACACAAAGGGACACGGGCGAAAGCGCTTCGACGGAATGCTGCATCTCACCGGCGATCGTCCCCTGCAGGCCCACCAAGTCGCCCGGCATGATATAGTTCAGAATCTGGCGGCGTCCGTCCTCCAGCATCTTGTAGCGGAAGCCCCAGCCGGCGAGCACGGTGAAGAGGTGAGCGCTATGTGCGCCCTCGACGAGGATGGTGGAGCCGGCGTCGACGGCAAGCTCACCCCTCTTGAAGCTCGAGACGAACTCCAACTCATCACGGCTGAACTCCCTGAAATGCGGCAGAGGCCGCAAGGGACATTGCTCGCAAGGGGTCTTGAAAGAATTGATGGGTCTCGACGTCGCCATACTTGCCCTTGCCGTCGCAAAATCGGCGCGCCAACATTGGCGCGCCGTTCATCAAGGAATGCGCAAGGCACGGATTCGTTCCATGAGCGAGGCGAATTTTTTATGCGGAAACAAAGGGCTGGCGCCAACCCGACGAAATCCTTGCCATGCTTATTTCGGGAAATCGAGACCCATTTCGCGGAACCGCTCGGGATCATCACCCCAATTCTCGCGAACCTTGACGAACAGGAAGAGATGGACCGGCTGTTCGAGGATCTGCGACAATTCCTTGCGGGACGCAGTCGAGATCGCCTTGATGGTTTCACCACCCTTGCCGAGCGCGATCTTCTTCTGGCTGTCGCGCTCGAGATAGATCACCTGCTCGATCCGCACCGAGCCGTCCTTGCGCTCTTCCCACGTCTCCGTCTCGACGTGCGAGGCGTAGGGAAGCTCCTGGTGCAGGCGCAAAAACAGCTTCTCGCGGGTGATCTCGGCAGCGAGTTGGCGCATCGGCAGATCGGAGATCTGGTCTTCCGGATAGTACCACGGTCCCTCCGGGAGCGTTTTCGCCAGATAGTCCATGAGGTCGTCGCAGCCGGAGCCGTTTTCGGCGGAGATCATGAAGGTGCGATCGAAAGCGATCTTCTCGTTGGCGGCAGCGGCCAGCGCCAGCAGATCCTCGCGGTTGACGCGGTCGATCTTGTTGAGCAGCAGGATCTTCGGCTGCCGGACTTCCTTGAGGCCTTCGAGGATGGCTTCGGCATCGCCGCGCAGGCCGCGCTCGCTGTCGATCAGCAGCACGATCAGATCGGCATCCCTCGCACCGCCCCAGGCCGAGGTCACCATGGCGCGGTCAAGCCGGCGGCGCGGCTTGAAGATACCAGGCGTATCCATGAAGACGATCTGGGCATTGTCGTGGATCGCGATGCCGCGGACGATGGCCCGTGTCGTCTGCACCTTATGGCTGACGATCGAGACCTTGGCGCCGACGAGGCGGTTCACCAGCGTCGACTTGCCGGCATTGGTCGGCCCGATCAGCGCGACGAAGCCCGAATGCGTCGGACCATTGGTTTCTGCGGCAGCTTCGGCCGCGATCTCTTCTTCTTGTGTCATTGTCCCGTCAGTTTCCGGCAGGCGATTGCTGCCAAATGCCTTCGCGCTCGAGCATCTTCGTTGCCGCCACCTGTTCGGCGGCACGCTTCGACCGCTCTACGCCGGTTTCGGGCTTAATGCCAGCAACTTCCACCGTCACCTTGAAGCGGGGATCATGATCCGGTCCGCTGCGTTCATCAACCCGGTAGATCGGCGTGACACCAAATTTCGCGTGCGACCATTCCTGCAGCTCGGTCTTGGCGTCGCGCTTGGCGCCATCGGCCCGCACCGCCCTGCCCTGCCAGTAACGCAGAATGAACCGGCTGGCGACTTCCAGGCCGCCGTCGAGATAGATCGCGGCGATCAGGCTTTCGACGACATCGGCGCGCACATTCATCATTCGCTTGCCGGTCAGTTTTTTCACATCGGCGCCGGTGCGGATATAGAGGTGAAGATTGAGTTCGTCGGCGACCGCAGCACAGGTTTCGGCGCTGACGAGTTGGTTGAGGCGAACCGAGAGCTCGCCTTCTCCTGCCGTGCCGAAGGTGCGGAACAGAAGCTCGGCGATGCAGAGCCCGAGGACCCTGTCACCGAGGAATTCCAGCCGTTCGTAATTGCCGCCCTTTTCGGTGCGGGCGCTGGCATGGGTCAGCGCGCGATCCAGGCGTTCCTTTTCAGCGAAGTCATGACCGATCAGGCCTTCAAGCTTTGCGCGGTCCGCCGCAGAAAGCGTCTGCGCCTTACTCATTCAACAACCTTGAAGAGGCGGTCCCAACGCATGTTCGTCGGCCACTTCCAGATCTCGCGGAAGGAGGTGTCGTTGCCGAGCGAGAAGAAGATGACGCTGGCACGGCCGACAAGATTTTCGGCGGGCACGAAGCCGACGTCGAAGCGGCTGTCGAGCGAGTTGTCGCGATTGTCGCCCATCATGAAATAATGGCCTTCCGGCACGATGAATTCGCGGGTGTTGTCGCCACGCGACACCGGAGACTGATCGAGCGTGTCGTAGGACTTGCCGTCGTCGAGCGTTTCGCGGAACACCGGCACGTCCTCGCCCGGGTCGAGCTTGTAATCCGAAGTGAACGCACCGTCCGCCACCTTCGGAACCGGCTTGCCGTTGACGTAGAGCACGCCGTCGGTAACCTGGATACGGTCGCCCGGCAGGCCGATGCAGCGCTTGATGTAATCGATGTCGGGGTTCGGCGGGAAACGGAAGACGACAATGTCGCCACGCTTCGGATCGGCGCCGAACAGGCGGCCGCTGAAGACATCAGGCGAGAAAGGCAGCGAATATTTCGAATAGCCGTAAGCGAACTTGTTGACGAAGATGTAGTCGCCGACAAGCAGGGTCGGCATCATCGAACCGGACGGAATGGTAAAGGGCTGGAACAGCACCGTTCGGATCACCATCGCCAAAATCAGCGCCTGGATGATAACTTTGATATTTTCCCAGAGGGCGTTCGGCTTGGCTTCGACTTTTTCGGACACGCAGTCTTATTCCTTCAAGACGCCGCAGCGGCGCAATTCTTTCTGTCGTTCTCTCTAGCGGCTTCGGCCGGTTGCGGCAATGGCGACAACATCAAAAGCGACGAGAGGTCGCGATCAACGCTTCCGAGGTCGCGATCAACAGTTCCCGAGGTCGCGCGATCAGAGGCTCAAGGGCAACGCCTCGATAATGACGAAAGCCTGCGCCAAGGGATAATCATCCGTTATTGTCAAATGAATGGCGGGCCTGTGGCCCGCGGGCAGCAGCGATTCGAGGATCAGGGCGGCGCCGCCCGATAAAAGCATGGTGGGCTTGCCGCTCGGCAGGTTGACGACGCCCATGTCCTTCCAGAAGACGCCCTGCGCCATGCCGGTGCCGAGCGCCTTGGAACAGGCCTCCTTGGCGGCAAAACGCTTGGCATAGGATGCGGCACGGTTTGCCCGCCTGTCGGAACGCGCGCGCTCGATCTCGGTGAAGCAGCGATGGGTGAAGCGCTCGCCGAAGCGCTCGATGGATTTCTCGACACGGCGAATGTCGATCAAATCACTGCCAATGCCGATGATCATGCCGGCCCCTTCCGTCGCTTAAGAATTCTTGATCGGGTTCATACGCTCGGCATGTCGCCGGCTGGAACGGCAAGACGCAGGCGCGCCCGCTCCATCAGCCGTATATGGCGGCGCGTCTGAAAACCCTTCACGGTGTAGAATGTCAGCGCATAGAGCGCAACGGAGGTGACGATCGCCGGCGGGATAGCGCCGACCAGCATCGGCTCCAGCACCGGCTTCCATAATTCGGTGAAGTTCAGCTTGTGGAAAAGGGCGGCGAGATCCACCGCCTGGCCGGCCAGTTGATCCTCGCGGCTCAACAGCAGATGCCCGATTTCCCAGGTGATGCCCCAGATGAAGGGATAGGTCAGCGGATTGCCGAAGGCGGCGCAGCCGAGGGCGGCGGCCACCATGCTGCCGGAGAGGAAATAAGTGATGACGAAAGCCATGATGAAATGCACGCCGATGAACGGCGTCCACGAGACAAAGACACCCGCAGCGACGCCGGCGGCAACCGCATGCGGCGAAGCGCTCAGGCGCAGGACGCGCATTGTCAGGTAACGGATCGGGCGAAGGAAACCTTTGCGAGGCCATAAAAGCTCCCGCATCTTTTCCTTGAATCCCGCAGGCTTGCGACGGCGAAACAACATGGCCGGTATTTAGTGCAGCGCACACCACCATGACAAGAGCGGCAAATGATACCGCTCGAAAAACCGCCCCTCAGTTCTCGCTGCGAAGAGGAGCTCCTTCATGCCGAGGGGCGTCCGTTATGCATAACGTCCCTCACTTACCTCAAGTATAAGGTCCAGTATCAGCGATTGCGGAACAGACCGCGATCGACCTGGCGCTGACGAAACTCGAGATCGATACGATCGAGCGAGCCATTCAAATATGCCATTTCACGTTCCTGCGTGGTCGGAGCGCGAAAGGCGCGAGCGAATTTCTTGATAGGGTCAAACATTATCTTGTCTCATCTTCTGTTTACGTTTCGATGACCAGAAGATAGGCCCGACAAAGGTTAATTACCACCGCCGCAACATGGACACAGCCATGCGCCTAGCGCATCGCTTGCCCCTTTGATGCGCTGCTCCGATTATAAAATGTGCAATTTTTCGGCCAACCCTCTGGGGCGGCTTAACAAAAGCTTACTCGTAGAGGCGCCGGACCGTGGCAATGCAATCCAGCTCCTTCATCTGGGCGAGCAGCTGGTTGAGCTGACGCAGGTCCCAGACCTCAACCTCGAGCATCATTTCGGTGAAATCGGCCGCGACCCGCACCGTGTTCAGCAAGCGGATATTGACGTCGATGCCTGCGACCGTCTGGGCGACCTTGGCAAGCGTGCCGGGCTCATTCAACCCATTCACCATGATGCGCGCCATGAAACGCGACTTGTTGGCTTCGTCGAGGTCCCAGCGCACGTCGATCCAGCGGTCGGGCTGATCGTCGAAGCGCTGCAGGCTCGGCGACTGGATCGGATAGATGGTGATGCCCTTGCCCTGATCCATGATACCGACGATGCGATCGCCGGGCACGGCGCCGGTCGGCGCGAACTTGACGTCGACATTGCCGGACAGGCCGCGGATCGGCCCGATATCGGCATCGGCGTCGATTTCCGAATGGCCGCCATCGTGCCCTGTCTTGGTCTTGCCGGGGATCTTGAAGATCATGCCGGCGGCGCTACGAACGTTGAACCAGCCGTCATCGCCGGAGGGCTTCACGGTGACGCGCTCGTCCTGATGATCGGGATAGACGGCGCGCAGCACGTCGAGCGAGGACATCTCGCCGCGGCCGACGGCGGCGATCGCATCCTCGACATCCTTTTGGCCGAGACGGTGCAGCGCCGGCTTCATCGCCTCGCGCGAGAAGATCTTGCCGGCCCTGTTGAAGGTGCGCTCGAGAATGCGGTGGCCGAGGCCGGCATATTGCTTGCGGATCGCCATGCGGGTGGCGCGGCGGATGGCGGCGCGCGCCTTGCCGGTCACGACGATCTCCTCCCAGGCGGCGGGCGGAACCTGCACGCCGGAGCGGATGATCTCGACCTCGTCGCCATTTGCAAGCCGCGTCACCAGCGGCATGATGCGGCCGTTGATCTTGGCGCCCACCGTGGTGTCGCCGATATTGGTGTGTACCGCATAGGCGAAATCGATCGGGGTGGCGCCACGCGGCAGGGCAATCAACTTGCCCTTCGGCGTGAAGCAGAAGACCTGGTCCTGGAACAGCTCGAGCTTGGTGTGTTCGAGGAACTCTTCCGGGCTGTCGCCCTCGGCCAGGGCCTCGATCGTATGACGCAGCCAGGAATAGGCATTGGATTCGCGGGAAAGGATGTCGCCATCGGCATTGGTGGCGCCGTCCTTATAGAGTGTGTGGGCGGCGATGCCGAATTCGGCGATTTCGTGCATGCGCTTGGTGCGGATCTGCAGTTCGATGCGCTGGCTGGAGGGTCCGACAATGGTGGTGTGCAGCGAACGGTAATCGTTCTGCTTCGGCGTCGAGATATAGTCCTTGAAGCGGCCGGGCACGACGCGCCAGCGCGTGTGGACGATGCCGAGTGCCCGGTAGCAGGAAGGGATGTCCTCGACGATCAGGCGGAAGCCGTAGACATCGGAAAGCTGTTCGAAGGAAAGCGACTTCGATTGCATCTTGCGGAAGACCGAATAGGGCTTCTTCTGCCGGCCCTTGACATAGGCGCTCGTCAGGCCGCTTGCGACCAGAAGGTCGCGCAGTTCGGCCTCGATCTTCTTGACGATGCCCTCGTTGCGCTTCGAAAGCTCTTCCAGCCTTTTGGTGACAGTCTCGTAGGCTTCCGGGTTCATATGGCGGAAGGAGAGTTCCTCGAGTTCCTCGCGCATGTCCTGCATGCCCATGCGGCCGGCGAGCGGCGCATAGATTTCCATCGTCTCCTCGGAAATGCGGGCACGCTTGTCGGCCGACATGTGATCGAGGGTACGCATATTGTGCAGGCGATCGGCAAGCTTGACGAGCAGCACGCGTACATCGTCGGAAATGGCGAGCAGCAGCTTGCGCAGGTTTTCCGCCTGCTTGGCCTTCTTGGTGACGAGATCGAGCTTCTTGATCTTCGTCAGACCCTCGACCAGGCGGCCGATATCCTCGCCGAAGAGTTCGTCGATCTCGGCGCGCGTCGCCGTCGTATCCTCGATCGTATCGTGCAGAAGGGCGACCGCGATCGTCGATTCATCGAGGTGCATGTCGGTGAGGATGGCGGCGACCTCGAGCGGATGGGAAATATAGGGATCGCCGCTCGCGCGCTTTTGCTGGCCATGCTTCTGCATGGCGTAAACATAGGCTTTGTTCAGCAGTGCTTCATTGGCATCGGGCTTGTATTGCTGAACCCGCTCCACGAGCTCGTACTGCCGCATCATTCCAAAGCCACTCCGATAAAAATAAAAGCGCGCCAATCAACGATTGGCGCACACATGGGCAATAATATGCCTAAGCAATAAAGGTGCAAGATTGACGATTGGTAATCGTCGCTCTTTTGCGTCGCATGCAGCTTTTTCCGGGCTGCATCTAACCGACGCGACCGGAGATCCCGCCTGCGCGCTTAGTAGTCGTCGCTCTTTTCCGGCGGCACAAGGCCTTCGATGCCGGCAAGCAGCTCTTCTTCCGACATCTGGTCGAAAGTGATCGTCTCCGGCACGTCGTCCTGCTCTTCGCTGTCGGCCGCAGTGGCACCGCCGGCAGCGATCATGCTTGCCGGATCGGGCTCGGGCTCGTCGACTTCGACATGCTTCTGCAGCGAATGGATCAGATCTTCCTTGAGGTCATCGGGCGAAAGCGTCTCGTCGGCGATTTCGCGCAGGGCCACCACAGGATTCTTGTCGTTGTCGCGATCGATGGTGATCGAGGCACCCTGGGAAATCAGCCGGGCGCGGTGGCTGGCGAGCAGAACCAGCTCGAAGCGGTTCTCCACCTTGTCGATGCAATCTTCAACTGTGACACGGGCCATTGCCTGTCCTTTACGGTCGTCATTTCGGGATTAACACGCCCGATACAATTAAAACCGGGCAAATACAAGTTTTTCATTCCGGCTCCCCTCGTCTTTATCCGCGGCTGAGCTAGATTTCCATGGAGAATGTCATAATTCCACCGAAGGTTGCTTGGAATATGTCGAATCGTGCCCTAAATCTTTCATATATGAATAATTCATAAAGTAAGGATCAGATTGAAATCGAAACACAAGCTATTGTTTTTATTGAAGTTTGACCCATACGGATTTCGATTGCTCTCATTGGATTGGTAAGCGATGTTTGACCCACGCGAAAAAATTGCACTCTTCATTGACGGCGCCAATCTCTACGCTGCATCCAAGAGCCTCGGCTTTGACATTGATTACCGCAAGCTCCTGAAAGCATTCCAGAAACGCGGATATCTGCTGCGCGCGTATTATTATACCGCTCTGATCGAAGATCAGGAATATTCGTCGATCCGGCCGCTGATCGACTGGCTCGACTACAACGGCTACAAAGTCGTCACCAAGCCCGCCAAGGAATTCACGGATTCCATGGGTCGCCGAAAGATCAAAGGCAACATGGACATCGAGCTTGCGATCGATGCCATGGAACAGTCCGAAACGGTCGATCATCTCGTCATCTTCTCGGGCGACGGCGATTTCACCAACCTGGTCGAGGCATTGCAGCGCAGGGGCCGCAAGGTCTCGGTGATCTCGACCATGGCGACCCAGCCACCGATGATCGCCGACGACCTGCGCCGGCAGGCCGATCATTTCATCGATCTCTTGTCTCTGAAGGCTGAAATCGGTCGCGATCCTTCCGAGCGGGCGCCACGCCCGGCCGAAGTCGCCCCGGCCAGCGATTTCGAGGACTGATCTCTCGCTGTAACACTTTGAATTATGGGGCGCGGCGGCCAGCTCCTCGCGTGACCACGCCTTTACATGGACGATACGCGACAGCGGCCGATTGCAGTGTGATCGGCCCTAAAGCGCGTCGCGATCTTTCAGATTCGCTCCTCGCGCTTTAAGTCTTTGTTTTTACGCATGCCGTTGTCGCAAAACATGCTTTAGCGCGGTCAACCATGAGCCTTCAACAGGCGGCTCTTCTGCCGGTTCCAATCGCGCTCCTTCTCGGATTCGCGCTTGTCGTGCAATTTCTTACCCTTGGCGAGTGCCAGTTCCATCTTCGCTCGACCGCGATCGTTGAAATAGATCTTCAGCGGGATCAGCGTCATGCCTTCACGGTTGATGGCAGAGCGCAGGCGATGGATTTCACGGCCCGACAGCAGCAGCTTGCGGCGGCGGCGCGGTTCGTGATTGAAGCGGTTGGCCTGCAGATATTCCGGCAGGTAGGAATTGATCAGCCAGATCTCGCCGCCCTCATCCGAGGCGTAGGATTCGGCGATATTGGCCTTGCCTTCGCGCAGCGACTTGACCTCCGTGCCCATCAGCACGATGCCGGCCTCGTAAGTATCGATGATCTCGTAGTTGAAGCGGGCCTTGCGGTTTTCGGCCACGACCTTATTCACCACGCGCTGGCTGCCTTTGGGGGCCATGACGATATTCCAATTGCTTTTTAGGGCGCGAAAAGCCGCGCCCTCATTCCTTGCCCTCTATGTAAGGGAGAGACCCCGTCTTGTGAAGACGGCCGGTCTCGTCAGTTCAGCAGGCCTGCATGGCGCATCGCAGCGTCGATCGCCGATTCCGTTGCCGGCTCCAGCGTCGAAAGCAGCGGCGAACGAACGTTGCGGCTCATCCGGCCAAGTTTGGAGAGCCCGTATTTGGCACCGCAAAGACCGGGTTCAAAGAAGATAGCCTTGTGCAGCGGCATCAGCCGATCCTGATATTCCAGGGCGCGGGCATAGTCGCCTGCCAGCGTTGCCGCCTGGAAGTCGGCGCAAAGGCGCGGGGCGACATTGGCCGTTACCGAAATACAGCCGACACCGCCATGGGCGTTGAAGCCGAGCGCCGTCGCATCCTCGCCGGACAGCTGCCTGAAATCAGCGCCACAGCTGATGCGCTGTTCGGAGACGCGCTCGATCTTGCCCGTCGCATCCTTGACGCCGACGATATTCCTATGCGCCTTGGCGAGCGCACCCATCGTTTCCGGTGTCATGTCGACCACCGAGCGGCCGGGGATGTTATAGATATAGATCGGCAGATCGACGGCCTCGGCGATCGCCGAAAAATGGGCGATCAGACCCTTCTGCGTCGGCTTGTTGTAATAGGGGGTGACGACCAGAACGGCGTTTGCACCGACCTTTTCGGCATGCTGGGCAAGCTCGATCGCCTCACGCGTATTGTTCGAGCCGGCGCCGGCCATGACGGGAACGCGTTTTGCGGCAACTTCGATGCAGAGTTCCACGACCCGTTTGTGCTCGGCATGCGACAGCGTTGGAGATTCGCCTGTCGTACCGACCGGAACGAGACCAGTGCTGCCCTCCTTGATCTGCCAGTCGACATGAGCGGCGAAGCTGTCTTCGTCGATCAATCCGGCATCCGTGAAGGGGGTGACGAGGGCGGGAATGGACCCATTGAACATGCAAAGCTCCTCACGACCAAATCCTTGCTTCGGCCGCATTCCATGAATATGAGTTGCGCACCATAGAGCGCCGAAATCATCGCGACAAGCGCGCAGAGTTCGGTTTAGGGCAAATTCCGATAGCAGATGTGAATGAATTTTACCTGGTACGGTAAGGTTTCGTTAAGATGCCTCTAGCCAAATGGCAGGGCGTGTTTTCGTTGCGAGATCCCGGATGAAGAAAGCTGTCCTGATTCTGTCCGCCTTCGGCTTCATTGCCGCCGCGTGGAGCAGTGTTGCGTCGCCGCTTCCCGGTGAGAGCACTTCCATGCCTGCCGTCAAGCCACTCGGCTTCATTCCCGGGACAGCCATACCGGAATCGATCACAACAGACGCCATTCCGCGCAATCCGGCCATCGCGCCCGTCAACGGCGACCTGAAAGCCGGCCTCGACGCGCTTTCCGACAAGGACCCGCAGCTGGCACTTTCGATCCGCAACGGCATGCGCGACGGGACACTCGACCGCCATATCCTCACCTGGGCGATCGCTGTTTCCGGATTGAAGGATGTTCCTTCTTTTGAAATCGCCAGCGCCGCGCAAGAGCTCAAGAGCTGGCCGGGTCTTTCGCGGCTGCGCGCCTATTCCGAACGCGCGATCTATGACGAAAATCCCGCCCCTTCCGCCGTGCTCGCCGCCTTCGGCGATACCGCGCCCGAGACGATGCAGGGCGCCGTCATCCTCGGCCGGGCGCTGGTTGCGTCAGGCAAGCAGGCGCAGGCGGCAAAATATATCCGCAAGGTCTGGCGCGGAGAGGCTCTCGACAAGGCGACCGAGGACAAGATCCTCATCGAGTTTTCCGCGCTGTTGACGCCCGCCGACCATAAGGCGCGGATGGACTATCTAATGTATCGCGGCCGGGTGGCGCAGGCCAAGCGCTTCGGAGACATGGGCCAGGCGCAGTCGCTCTACACGGCCTGGGCTGCCGTCGACGCCAAAGCCGGCAACGCCGGCGCGCTGCTCAACGCCGTCGATGCGAAATGGCGCGGCGATGCCGGCCTGCTGTTTGCGCGGATCGAATATCTGCGCAAGCAAGACAAATATGCCGAAGCTGCTGTGCTTCTGGAGCAGATGCCGCCCGAGCGTAGCGAACTCGTCAATTCCGGCGAATGGTGGAACGAGCAGCGCATCATCAGCCGTGGTCTCGTCGACCAGGGACAGTTCAAGCCTGCCTATCGCATCGTCGCAAACTACGCCGCAACGAGCCCGACGGATATCGTCGAGGCTGAATTCCATGCCGGATGGTACGCGCTTCGCGGCCTCCAGGACCCGGCAACGGCGGAAAGACATTTCCGCAAGATTCTCCAGACATCAAACGGACCGATCTCGGTTTCACGCGCCTGGTATTGGCTGGGACGAGCAGCGGAGGCCGGAGGCCCCGGCAAATCCAGCGAATTCTATGCGAAGGCCGCGAATTTTCCCGGCACCTTCTATGGACAACTCGCGGCCGAAAGACTGGGGCGAAAGACGCTTAATGTCACCTATCCCGCACCGAGCACGGCCGACCGGCAGCGCTTCCAGGCACGCGAAGCCGTGCAGGCAATCGCCCGGCTGGAGGCCGCCGGCCATGGATGGCGGGCCGCCATTCTCTATCTCGCGCTCGCCGATCAACTGCAAAGCC
Organism: Rhizobium leguminosarum; assembly: GCF_001679785.1. Taxonomy (NCBI): domain Bacteria; kingdom Pseudomonadati; phylum Pseudomonadota; class Alphaproteobacteria; order Hyphomicrobiales; family Rhizobiaceae; genus Rhizobium; species Rhizobium leguminosarum. The sequence goes on along the minus strand of NZ_CP016286.1, from coordinate 635,271 downwards.
CCGGTGAATTGGCTGTCCTTGCGGCACGGGCCGAGCAATCGGGCGATCATCATCTCTCGCTGCAGATCGGCAAGATCGCCTATGGACGCGGCATCGATGTCGCAGCGCTTGCCTTTCCGGTCGGCGTGATCCCGGCGAGCGCCAATATAACAGGCTCCGGCAAGGCGCTCGCCTATGCCATCGCCCGGCAGGAAAGCGCATTCAACCCGGCCGCCGTTTCGGCGGCAAACGCGCGCGGCCTGCTGCAGCTTCTGCCGGGAACAGCCCAGGCGGTGGCTAAGCGCCACAACATCGCCTTCTCCAGGGACAAGCTGACGGCCGATGCCGGCTATAACGCGACACTCGGTGCCCATTATCTCGGCGAGCAGATCGACGCCTTCGGCGGCTCCTATATCCTCACCTTCATTGCCTATAATGCCGGGCCGAAGCGGGTGCCGGAATGGATCGGCCGCTACGGCGATCCGCGCGGCAGGCCGATCGACGAGATCATCGACTGGATCGAGCGCATCCCCTTCCCCGAAACGCGCAACTATGTGCAGCGGGTGATGGAGAATTACGAAGTTTATAAAGCCCGTCTCGGCCAACCCACCGATATCGAGCGCGACCTGATCGGCGGACGCAGCGCCTCCTGAAGCCATTTGGCGAGGCTTGAAAAGCAAGCTACATCTTCGGGATCAAACAGGTCTCGAGGGATGCGATGCCGGATACGGATGCAGACGGTTTCCAGGAACGATTTTATACTTCTTCTGATGGGTTGAGGCTTTATGCCCGCGACTACCAACCCGACCAGGCGGCAACCGCCGGATGGCTGCCGGTGATCTGCCTACCCGGCCTGACCCGCAATACGCGGGATTTTCATCCGCTTGCGCTGCTTCTCTCCCGGGACACAACAATGCCGCGCAGGGTGATTGCGCTCGATTCGCGCGGACGGGGAAACTCAGCATGGGATGAGAACAAGGCGAACTACAATCTCGCCATCGAGACCGGCGACGTCCTTGCCGCCTGCGCGACGTTCGGTATCGAGCGGGCGATCTTCGTCGGCACGTCGCGGGGCGGGCTGATCCTGCATCTGATCGCCGCGACACGGCCGGATCTTCTCGAAGCCGTCATCCTCAACGACATCGGGCCTGTGCTAGAGGCTGAGGGGCTGGCGCGGATCCGCGATTACCTCAACAGCGGCAGGAACCCGGCGGACTGGAACGAGGCGGCCTGTATATTGAAGGAAAATCATGGCGCGTCGTTTGCCGCGCTTGCAGAGGGAGATTGGCGCGAGATGGCGCTTGCCCTTTATCGCGATATCGGTGGACGGCCGGTCGCCGACTTCGACCCGGCGATCGCAGAGGCACTGAAATCGATCGATTTCAGCCAGCCATTGCCTGATCTCTGGGGGCAGTTCGAAAGCCTGAGCCGGTTGCCGCTCATGCTGATCCGCGGTGAAAATACGTCGCTGCTTTCACAGGAAACCGCCGGCGAAATGGCACGGCGGCATTCGCGGCTGATCCTTCATGCTGCCGAAGGACAAGGACATGCCCCGCTCCTGCATCTCGGCAATATCCCCACGACAATTCGAGCTTTTCTCGCCACCTGCCGATAACCTCAGGAAATTGGTCAGCTGGTACAATGGGCCATTCGTCCAAATACAAAAAGCCCGGCTCGAGAGCCGGGCTTTCCTGATTGACCGAAGTCAGATCAGATTAGAACGCACGCTGCAGGCGGAAATAGCCCGAAGTGGAGTCTTCGCCATCTTGCGGATCGAGGTACTGAACCGAAGCCTTGGCGTAGAAGTTGTCGACGATCTGGTAGTCAACCGTCAGACCGACCTTCCAAGCATCGCCGAGACCGTCGAAGTCTTCCGAAACTTCCTTGCCGCCGCCGAAGTAGTTGCCGTAGTACTGAACGCCCGGGGTGATCTTCAGCTTGTCGGTTGCCTTGATAGCGTATTCGGCAGCAACAGCCCATTCAGCTGCAGAGTAGTAGGAGTTCGGGCCGGAGGAGTATACGCCAGCGAGGCCGAGCGTGCCGGGACCGATGTCAACCGTACCCATTGCACGGACAGCACCGTCTTCATTGTCGACGTCGTAGCCAGCAGTGACCTGGTAGCTGAATGCACCAGCCTTGCCGCCGATGCCAACGGCAACACCAACGTTGTTCGGACCATCGTCCGGAACAAAGTCGCCGGTGACGGGATCCACGGTACCCTGGTAGACGCCGTCTTCCAGTTCGTCGACGCTGATGCCAGCGTAGAAGTCGCCGGTTTCGTACTGATAACGGATGGAGTTATGCAGTGTTTCGACCGAGCCGATGTCGTCGGTTTCACCGGAGAGACCATCGTCCCACCAGCTGTAGAACAGACCGGCGCGGAAGCCCGCGACGTCGAGGTATGCGGAGTCGAGGTGAGCTTCCTGGTCGGAGGCATTGTCAGCATTGAACTGCATGACGATGACGCCGGTCAGCGGACCATACTCGGTGTCGCTCTTGGCCGTGAACTGAACCTGACCGCGGGTTACTGCATCCCAATCAGAGTCGTTGTCACCACCTGGGTTGTCGCCAACGTTGACCTGGAAACGGATGTAACCGTTGATCTTGAGGCAGGTTTCGGTGCCCGGGATGTAGAAGTAGCCGGTGCCGTAAGCGTCGCAGACGCGAACATATTCAACCGGTTCCGGCTCGGCAGCAACGATAGCGTCAGCAGCCTGAGCACCGGAAACTACTGCGAGAGCAGCAGCGGAGCCGAGAAGAAGGCTCTTGATGTTCATAAATGACCTCCAATTCAAAGTTTCGATCGGGTTTGGGATCTTTCGCTGAGCAGCGTTCCCTGCCCCATCCCCGTGTTTCAAGAAGTGGACGATCAGTCGCCCTTGCTTCCGACGTTGAAAATACAAGACGGAAGCCGTCACGCAATCACCAACTTACTCGGACGGGGGATTTGAAGGAGCCTTCCCGACATTCTGTTGCTAAAAGGACACAAGTCGGGCAACCGACCTCGATTTCCTTTATGCTTCGTTAAGAAAACCCTGATTTTGCGGAGGCTTAGGTCAAGCCAACAAAGATTTGGACATGCGCTTTGCGACACATTCGTGACACTTTTTTGACAAAATGCGGCTCTTGCGAGGGATTCATGATTGCCGGAAGCGTAACCGGACGTGCACCGATCCGCTTTCGCCACCTGTCAGTGGCTTGAGCGCGGGAGGTGATTCCCGCAGGCGATTCTCTCACTTGGGGTAGAGAGATTTTTTCGCCGCCCGGCCTAGTACCACGCCACAGAGATTATGACTCTTTGACGGGGTAAGCTTTACGGAGCTTTTTGCGGGCATTTTCGGTTGTGAACATCCATTGGATCTTTGCGCCGTGGGCGTTGCGTTGCTGCTCCCAGGCTGCGACTTCGGCGATTATGGTGTCTTTGTTGTCGATACGACGGTCGAGGCATTGGCTACGCAGGACACCGATCTCGATCTCGACCATGTTGAGCCAACTGGCGTGCTTGGGCGTGTGGTGGAACTCCAGTCGCTTCAGCACCCTTCGAGCTTGCGGGGCGGGAAATGCGTCGTAAAGCGCCCCGGCGGAATGAGTGGAGAGGTTGTCCATCACCACGCGGATGATCGGCGCGTCGGGATAATCGACGTCGACCAGTTCGCGCATGCACTCGGCGAAGTCTTGGTTGGTTCGCCGATCGGTGACCTTCACCCTGCGCCAGGGCCGGTGGGCGTCCATGAAGACAAACAGATTGACCGTGCCGTTTCGGCGATACTCGCAATCGTAGCGTTCAAGCTGGCCAGGCTTGGCCGCAATGGGCTCGCGCACTTCGCCGATGAGTTGGGTCGGGCTCTCGTCGAAGCAGACCACGGGCCTTTGTGGATCAGGCGTTTCTGCGTAGAGGTCGAGAACATCCTCCATGCGCGCGACGTATTCCCCATCGATCTTTGGGATGCACCACATGTCTTTGCGCCAAGGCTTGAGATGGTTCTCAGCCAGCCGGCGACGCACGGTCTCCGAGGACAACTGGTCATGATCGGTGAGCCGGACCATCTCATCTGCCAGAAGCTCCAGGGTCCAGCGGGCTCGCCCGGGCGGCGGCTTTGAGCAGGCGGTCGCTACCAACAGCGCCTCCTCCTTGCTCGATAGCTTGCGCTCAACACCCGGGCGCGGTTCTTCGCTGAGCGCCCCTTCCAGATTGGCTTCCACAAACCGGCGTTTGGTCCGGTAAATCGTCGATCCGCTGACGTTCAAGGTTGCCGCGATCACCTCGTCGCTGAAGCCTTCGTTCGCTGCGA